>DASYCD010000432.1:0-4020 GCA_036500405.1 Bryobacteraceae bacterium | reverse complement strand
GCTCGTCGCCTGCCAGTTGTGACCGCCTTCGGTGCTGGGGCAGGCTTGCAGCCACTCGTCGGGTTTCTGCTCCAGAATGTCGCTGCGATAACGGACGGTACCGGCGGTCCGGTCTACGTTCGCGAAGACGTTCTGGAACATTGTTTCTTTCAGATCAAGAAACTTGCCGGTCTTGCGATCCAGCTTCCAGAGGATGCCGTCCTTGCCGACTGTGAGAAGAACGTTCTGATTGCCCTGGTCGATCAATACGCGTTCGAAGACCACGTCGAGATCGAGTGATTCGCCGGGTGTGTGCTGGAAGTACCAGACGAGCTTGCCGGTATCGGGATTCAGCGCGAGAGTCGAGCTCGAAAAGAGCGCCTTCTCACCGCCCGTCGTTCGTGTGGCGCGCAGCCAGGGCTTGGCTTGCGCGACTCCCCAATAAGTCAGGTTCAGGTCGGGATCGTAGCTGCCCGTGATCCACGCATCGCCGCCCGCGCGGAACATATCGGGCAGATTGTTCCAGGTGTCGCCACCGGGCTGGTCGCTCCGCGCGACCGTATTGAAGCGCCAGAGTTGCTTGCCGGTCTCCGCGTCGAAGGCGCTGATATAGCAGTTCTCTTCGCGGTAGAGTGTGCAGCCAGTGAGGCCTTCGATCACTTTGCCGTGCACCACAATCGGCCCGCTTGTCGTGGTGAAGTCTTTGGTCTTCGTCGAAATCGGCGTGTCCCAGATTCGCTTGCCGGTCGTGGCGCTCAGCGCGACGATGTGCGCGTCTGTGGTGGAGACGAAGACTTTGTCTTCATAAAGCGCCAGACTGCGCATCGCGATGGTGCCGCCTGGGCCGACCGATGGTCCCACCTGGTTCTGCCAGATCAGATCGCCCGTGCGCGCGTCGAGAGCCTGCACGATGTTGCTGGTGTTGGCGAGAAACATCGTGCCGTTGTGGACGATCGGGGTCGGCTCGTTGGCGCCCGATTCATCCATGGCCCAGACCCACTGGAGCTGAAGGCCTTTCACATTCGCCGGTGTGATTTGCGCGAGCGGGCTGTGGCTCCAGGCCTGATAGTTGCGGCGGATCATGAGCCAATCGGCGGCATCGGGGTGGCGCAGCATTTCCTCTGTCACTGGCGTGTAGTTCTTCACCGTGCCGGTGATGGTGAGCCCGCGCGCGGGGCCCACGCCACCGCGTCCGAATCGTCCTGTGCCGCCCGCTGCCCCGGCGGGAAGAACCGGTGGACCGGAACGCACCGCTATGCTGCGCGGCGTGAACGTCGCGGTGGAAGTGAGCGACTGATTTCCCGGGACCGCGCCGTTGGCTTGCAGAAGGAAGGCCGTTACGTTGAGATAGTCCGCGTCAGAGAGACTGCCTCCGGCGAGAGGCGGCATCGCGGCCTGAATGAATGCAAGCAGATCGTGAACCGGACGATTGCCCCACGCCGACATGAACTGCGTGCCCGCGAGCTGCGGGGCTTCGCCGCGGCCTTCGAGGCCTGGCATGTGGCAGCTCGAACAGCTTGCGTCATAAACAACGCGGCCGGCCGAAGATTGCGCCGCCGTGAACGCCCCTGCGGGAGCGGATTGCTGAGCGGTGACGATCCAGAGGCCACCTGCCGCGAGCGGACAGAGAAGAACGATGCGCGCAAACCAGTTCATGGCAGCAGCCACCCCCAGAGATTTCCGTCCGGCGCCTTTTCACTCGCGATCTCGATGTAGAAGCGGCCTTTGCGCAGGCTTTCTACCTGATCCGCGCTGAGGTCGAACGAACCCGCGACGTTCCCCGCGGCTGCGTGATCGATGGTGACTTCGAAGACGACGGGACCGCGCACACCGGTGGCTGAGCCTCGATGAAGCTGCGCTTTCGTTGCGGGCGAAAGCAGTCCTTCGAATGAGCCCTTCAGGGTGAGCTTGTTTCCCGACAGGGTCGCCGTCGCTGATCCCGATCCTGCGATGTTGACCTTCATCGCCGCGTCCATCGCGACAGGCGTGATCCGGACCTTATAGCTTTCCGGCTCCTGGGCGCAGCAGATAAAAGCGAGGAGCAGAGAAAGGGTGATTCCTCGTGGTCCGGCCATTGGAAGATGATATAACGCGGCAGCCGAATCTACGGGATTGGCAGCTTCGCGGTCTCGATTACATGGCCGGTCACGCTGGTCAGTGCGAGCTCCCAGGCGCCCGCGGTTTTTGTCAGTGTAGTGTAACCGAACTCGTGCGCGTCCTGCGCGGAGAGCAGTGTCGCGCCATTCAGTTTGACTCCGGCGAGCCGTGCAGGAATCGGCATCCCCATCTGCGTTCCGCCATCGCCCGCCACAAGTTGTGGCGGCCGCTTCTGATCGAACGTCAGCAACTCGAACAGGTGAATGTGGCCGGAAAGGATGAAATCGATTCCCGCCGGTGGGTTCGTTTCCCAGGCTTTGGTGAGGTTGGTAGAAGTTTCCACCGCTGGGTCGGTCGGCTTTTGTCCTGCCACCAGTCCCCAGGTCGGATGATGCGCGACAAACCACGCATGCTCTGCGTGCAGATTCGCCAGCTCTTTTGCATAGCGTTTCATCCCTTTCGGGTCGAGGTCGCGCTTCGCGGCCGCCGTTGCTGAATCGAACATCACCAGCTCGAACGCACCGAGCTTCACCAAATACGGAGCGCTGTAGGCATTGCACGAACTATGGAAAGGCCGCGGATCGAGATAGTAAAACCATCCGCGCCATGCGCGCTGGCAGTCTTCATGATTGCCGCGTACAGGGGCCCACGGCGCAGCAGCGAGGAGCGGCGCCGCGGGCTCGAAGAAATCGGCATTCCAGGCTTCCCACGTATCGCCGACCGGAGTTCCTCCACACTGAGCTTTCGATTCCGGCGGACACGGCGATTCGCGATACAGATAATCGCCGACGTGAATTACGAGATCCGGCTTCGATTCCGCGGCGCGCTCCGACACGCGATGGAACGGCCACTTCGCCGGATCGTTGCAATCCTGCACGGCCGGCAGCTTGATGCGGCAGCCGGTATCGCCGATCACCACGATGTGGGACGGGTCGGCGTGCGGCAGCGCAAGGGCCTTTCCGTTCACTGAGGCAGACTTCGCCGTCGATGGGATCTTCCATTCGCACGCCGGCCGCAGACCCTTCGGAATCGGCAGCCGCACGGCCATGCGATGCGCCGTGCCGTCCACCGTAATCTCGGGACAATCACTGCGGTTGTTCACGACGACGCGCGCAACGGCGCCACTGCCGGTCGTCTCCACCCACACCGGCGTCAGCAACTGCGGCCACGCCGCGCCCGCGGAAAGAAACAGCAGGGCGGCCAGTCTTACCGTCACGAGTCGCATAGTTTCCAAAGGCAAGAATCGCACGTTTCCGTCGCTGGCGCTGCTATATGCTGGGCGAATGTCCGTTCCCGTCCGGTACAAGGTAGTGGGCGTGGCCGCATCGCTCGCGGCGCTCACCTATCTGGACCGCGTCTGTATCTCGGTCCTCGCTCCTTCCATCCAGAAGGAATTCAGCCTGTCGCAGGTGCAGATGAGCTGGGTGTTCAGCGCATTTATCATCTCTTACGCGATGTTCGAAATCCCGACGGCGTGGTGGGCGGACCAGATCGGTAGCCGGCGCGTTCTGACGCGCATCGTGCTCTGGTGGTCGACATTCACCATGGCCACCGCGGGCGCATTCAGCTACACCTCCATGCTGACGCTGCGCTTTCTCTTCGGCATTGGCGAAGCCGGCGCGTGGCCAAACGCGGCGCGTGTCTTCTCGCGATGGATACCGGCGCGCGAACGCGGCAGAGTTCAGGGCGTGTTCTTTGCGGGTGCCCATCTTTGCGGCGGGGTGACGCCGATCATCGTGATCTGGATGACGACGTTTCTTTCCTGGCGCCAGGTGTTTTTGGCGTGCGGGAGCCTTGGCTTTCTTTGGGCGATTGGCTGGTACAGATGGTTTCGCGATGAGCCGGCTGACCACCCCTCCATCACTCCCGAGGAACGCGACATGATTCTGCGCGAGCGGAATATTCCTGCCCACGAAAAGCACGATGCGAAATCTTTCGCCGCCG
>DASYCD010000431.1:0-3276 GCA_036500405.1 Bryobacteraceae bacterium | reverse complement strand
TAGATTGGGAGGGCGGCGCGCTCGGCGTGCGTTTGCGCTATGAGCCCAAGGACCTGAAGGTTCTTTACAAAAATTTTCTTGGCGCTTTTGACGACGCAATGGCGATAAAGGCAGCGGCGGCTGAAGCGTGGCGCAAGGACGCGGAGGGCAAGGAAAGTGACGGACCGCCGCCTAAACTGACCGTTTGGCCTGTCAACGGCGGAGCAATTTCCGGCCACGGCGGCGGAGTAAAATCCGGGCAGTTGTTAAGCCGGCGCTTAAAGCAAAAAGCCCCCTTCGCGAAGGGGGCTTTTTGCTTTTCGGCGCTCGTCTGACGCGGTCAGGGTGAGACCTCTCCGGTTTCGGGGTCGACGATCTCGACTTGCGGTGTATCCTGGTCGGCGGGAGCGGGATTTCTTCGCCGCCGGCTTTTTGATTGTTTGAGCCGGTAGCTGTCGCCGTTCATCTCCAGGATATGGACGTGGTGGGTGAGGCGGTCGAGAAGCGCGCCGGTCAGGCGCTCGGAACCGAACACGGACGTCCAGTCGACGAACGGCAAGTTGGAGGTGACGATGATCGAGCCGCGCTCGTAACGCTGGCTGAAGACTTCGAACAGGAGCTCGGCGCCGATCGGCGAGAGTGGCACATAACCGAGTTCGTCGACGATCAGCAACTTATGGGCTGTAAGTTGCGCCTGCAGCCGCAGGAGCCGTTTCTCATCGCGAGCCTCCATGAGCTGGTTCACGAGCCCGGCGGCCGTGGCAAAGCCGACGGTGAAGCCGCGCTGGCAGGCGGCGAGCCCCAGGGCGAGCGCAATATGGGTCTTGCCCGTGCCGCTCGGCCCGAGTGCGATGATGTTGTCGCGGCGCAGGATATATTCGCCGCGCGCCAACTCCGTAACGAGCATCTTGTTGAGCGACGGGATGGCGGTGAAGTCGAAGCTGTCGATGCCCTTCACCGCCGGGAACCTTGCCGCCCGGATGCGCCGCTCGACCATCCTGCGTTCACGCTCGATCAATTCGAGCTCGGCCAGTCGCAGAAGATAGCGGACGTGATCGACGCCCGCCTGGGCGCATTCGTGAGCTTGGCGTTCGTACTCGGCAAAGAAGGTCGGCAGCTTGAGCTGCTTCAGATGGTGCTTCAGAAGAAGCTGCGGTTTTTCGGCGGTCTGGGTCATGCCGCTTCTCCTTGCAGAAGTGCCGCATAATCCGCCGCTCGTGTTGCTCCGACATTGGGCTTGGGCAGATAGGGATAGGCGCTCAGATCAAGCCGCGGCGGGCGCCGTTCGATGCGGCATAGGATCAGCTGTTTGACCGCATCGAAGCCGGGCGCGCCGAGCCGAATGGCATCCTTCACGGCCTGAGCGACATGCTCCTGCTCGAACACCTCCATCAACCTGAGAACCTGGACGAACTCGCGCTTGCCGCGATTGGCCATCCTGGCTTCGAGAAGACGCCGCAGATGGTGGAACTGATCGGGCAAGACCCAGCCTTGCAGAGGCCGCGCCTGATCCAAGGCGCCCGGCTTCTGCTCGATCAGCGCCAGATAATGAAGCGGATCGCAGACGAAGGCGCCGCGCTCATAAGATCGCTTATGCCGGGCGATCTCCTCGCCGTTGCAGATGATGACGACCTGGTCGACAAAACCCTTCACCACGACGTCGCGGAAGCCATAAGCCGTCGGCACCGAATAGTCGCTCGCCCGGTAGCGCACCAGCGCCGTCGAGGAGACGCGCCCCGCTCGCTTCTCACAGGCCTCGAAGGCGCCGGAAGGCAATGGACGGAAGACAGCCAGATCGGCGTCCAACCGCGTCCCGATCGTCTCACTCCGGCCGCTTGCCTTCCGATCGAGATCCGCCAGACAGTCCGCTTCCAGCTTGGCGTTCAATGCCTCGAAGCTCTCGGCGGCCGGCACCGGCGTCAGAAACCGCCGGCGGCCATTCTTGACCAGGTTCTCGACCTTGCCCTTATCATTGCCCTTGCCGGGCCGGCCGAACCGATCCTTGAACAGATAGTGGCTGACGAGCGCGCTGAAAGCCCGCGTCCGCTCGCGCTTGCCATCGCCGCAGATCCTCGCCACTGCAAGCTTGGTGTTGTCGTAGAGGATCGACAACGGAACGCCGCCGAAGAGGGCGAACGCGCTGACGTGGCCGTCGAGAAAGGCTTCCGTCGTCTCGGCCGGATAGGCCTTCATGAACGAAGCATCTGAGTGCGGAAGATCCATGAAGAACACATGGATCTTCTGGCGCACACCGCCGATCACAGCGATCGCCTCGCCGAAATCCACCTGGGCATGGCCCGGCGGATGCGCCAGCGGCACGAAGGTCTCCCGGCTCCGGACTTTGGCGATCCGGACGTAATCCTTCACTACCGTGTAGCCGCCGGCAAAGCCATGCTCCGCCCGCAAGCGCTCGAAAATCCGCTGTGCCGTATGCCGCTGCTTCGGCGGCGCGGTGACGTCCGCTGCTAAAATCGCGTCGATAACCGGGATCAGTGGACCCAGCTTCGGCTTGCTCGGCGGCTTCGACCGCACATAACCCGGAGGCGCCGAAAATCGGCACATCTTCGAAATCGTGTCACGGCTCAGGCCGAAAACACTGGCAGCCTCGCGACGGCTCCTACCCTCAACAAAAACGAACTGTCTGACCGCGGCATAAATCTCCACCGCATACATCCCCCGCCGATCCCTCCCTCTCGGAAAGGATCAGCCTAACCAGTGGCCGGTTATTACTCCGCCACGCAGCAGCACCGCGCCGCCGCTCCACTGGCAGACTTTCTCACCGCCGCGCCCACCACCAGTCAATTCGCGTGGCGCGTGGGGAAGCGTGGCGCCCGGCGTAATATCTCTCAGCCATTTTCGCTCGCCGGCCTCGTGTGCCCCCGATCACATCTCAACCAAATACAGTTTTAGCAACTGCACCGATTATCGCTTCTATTGCAGCCAAATCGCGTAAAAAGAATAATGGGGCGAACCACGGACCTTGTCCAAGGCGATGCGGCAATGATTTTCGGTGCAAACACAAGCTTGAGGGGCATCCCCGCTGCCGCTGAAACCGGCTCGGACTGCTACATCCCGCAACAATCGTTCAGTCTGGTCCGCTGGTTTTCGATCGTCAGTTTAGCCGGTATTATCGTCGTTTGTTTCAGCGTTACGTGGTTTCTGACCCAGTATCTGACCAAGCATATGCTCTATCGCGACGCCGAGGTGAGTCGGGATTTCCTGGAGGGCATCCTCACCGCTGAACATTTGCGCGAGCGCTTTGTTTCCGGGCAGCCCATTCCCACTCAACAGACCCTC
>DASYCD010000430.1:0-20303 GCA_036500405.1 Bryobacteraceae bacterium | reverse complement strand
TTTCGGAGCCGAGGCCGAAGTGGAGGCGTTTTTCGCTGGCGGAAAGGTAGGAAGACTGGGCCAGGACGGGTTTGGCTTGTTTCCTGTCTCCGTAGGTGCAGATGACGGTCGCGCCGATGGCGCTGCGGTTGGAGGTGACGCCGATGAGCTGAACTTTCAGCCAGTGATTCGTTTTGCCGATGTCGTTGCGGAGGAGCGACGGGGGCTCGTTCATGTTCATGATGAGGACATCGAGGTCACCGTCGTTGTCGAAATCGCCGACCGCGAGTCCGCGGCTGGAATGGACTTCCTTCATGGCGGGGCCGGCGTAGTCGATGAGCTCTTCGAATTTTCCGCCGCCCAAATTCCGGAAGATGACGTTGGGGGTCTTCATCGGTGAATCGGAGATCTTGCCATCCACTTCGGGGAAGATCATGCCGGTGGTGAAGAACAGATCGGGCAGGCCATCGTTATCGAAGTCTTCGATGGCGGCTCCCCAGCCGACGAAGCGGGTTTCGACCCCGAGGCCCGCGCGAATCGTTCTGTCGAAGAAGACGCCTTTCCCGTTGTTGCGGTAGAGGACGTTGGTATCCGAACTGAAGTGAGTCTTGAAAATATCGAGCGAGCCGTCGCAATCGTAATCGCCGATGCCGAGGCCCATGCCTTCCTGGGTGCGTCCGTCTTCGTTGAGCGCGACGCCGCTTTCGAGGCCGCGTTCCGTGAAAGTGCCGTCTTTGTTATTGCGGAATAAGAGGCTGTAAGTGGCGTCGCAGGCGACGTAGATATCGGGCCAGCCGTCATTGTCGAAATCAGCGGCGACGGCGGTGAGGCAATAGCGCGGTTTGACGGTGGAAATGCCGGCCTTCTGGCTGACGTCCGTGAAGGTGCCGTCGCCATTGTTGTGATAGAGAATGCAGGTTTCGGCCTGAATGCCGGTTGGTCCGCACTCGACAGGGATGCCTCCGTAGGCGCAGCCCGGGTCTTTACCGCGCGCGGGAACCTTCGCGGGATCGAAGACCAGATAGTTGGAGACGAAGAGGTCGAGGTGGCCGTCGCGGTCGTAATCGACCCAGGTGCAGCCGGTTCCAAAGCGGCTGTGCGGCTGGATCAGGCCGGCCTTCGCGGTGACGTCCCTGAAGGCGCCGTTGCCTTCGTTGTGGAGGAGGATGTTCTGGCCGCGGCAGGTGATGAAGATGTCGTCGAAGCCGTCGTTGTCATAGTCGGCGACGGTGACACCGGATGCCCAGACGCGTTGGCCGAGACCGGAATTTTCCGTTACGTCTTTGAACGTGCCATCGCGATTATTTTTGTAGAGACGGACGATGGCGCCTTCGGGCGATGGCTCGTTGTAGCGCTGGCCGGTGAGGAGAAGGACGTCCTGCCAGCCGTCGTTGTCGTAATCGAGGAATGCGACGCCGCAGCCCATGGATTCGACGATGTAATCTGCGTGATCGGTCACGCCGAAGACGATGGGTTGATGGAAACCAGCGGCTGCTGCCACGTCAACGAATTTCGTGTCGTAGGGGAGTCCGGAAAATTTGGCGGGGCGGAGGGGTTTTACGCCCTGGGGGACGACGGCGTGCATCTGGGCATCGGCGCGGCGCGCGGCGGGAAGTGCGAGCGCGGAGAGCGACAGGAGTTGCCGGCGGGTCATGATCGGTCGGTCCGTCCTCAGGGTATCAGGGGAACGTAACGACTTTGTTCGCGATGGCCGATATAATCGGGGCTGCTTGTGGCTGGAGAAGCCAGTTCGAATGAAGTACCTGGGTTTGGCGGTGCTTCTGGCGATTGCGGCCCCCCTCTTCGGGGCTGACTCCGCCGTCCAGGAGGCGGTGGCCGCGCTGCAGCGGCAGGATTTCAAGTCCGCCGAAGTGAAGCTGCGCGCGGAAGTGACGGCGCATCCGGCGGATGCGGAGGCGCTCAGCCTGCTTGGGGTGGCTCTCGACGAGCAGCAGAAATTCACCGACGGGCGCGTTTTCCATAGAAGGGCGATGGCTGCGGCGCCAAGATCGACTGCGGTCCTCTATAACTACGCGAACAACCTGCTGGCGACCGGGGACGAGAAGAGCGCGCGGGAGATTCTGGCGAAATCGCTTGCAATTGACCCGGCGGACCGTCAGGCGAATCTTGCAATGGCGCAGGTGGCGCTGAATCACGGCGATGGCAACGAGGCGATGACGTATCTGGATCGTCTGCCGAATGCGCCGGATATCGCGATGCTGCGGCTACCGGCGCTGGATCTGGCGGGCCGGGCGGCGGAAGCGAAGACATTGTTCGATCAGTTATTGCCTGCGACGCAGAACGATCCACGCGCGGGGCTGGCGTTTGGGCTGGCGCTTGAAAAGGCCGGGCAGTTCGAGCAGGCGGAGGCGTTTCTGACGCAGGCGCTGACGAAAGACCCGGCGAATTTCCAGCTTCTCTATCATCTGGGGGTGAACGCGTCGAACGCCGGACATCAGGAG
Organism: Bryobacteraceae bacterium; assembly: GCA_036500405.1. GTDB lineage: Bacteria > Acidobacteriota > Terriglobia > Bryobacterales > Bryobacteraceae > BOG-234. The sequence goes on along the minus strand of DASYCD010000430.1, from coordinate 17,862 downwards.
AAGGCGGCGGCCACGCTGGAAGCGGCGTTGCGTGTGCAGCCGAATGAGGCCGATGCGTTGTACGCGCTGGCGCTGGTGGATAGCCGGATGTCGCAGCCAGAGCAGGCGATTCGTTTACTGGCGAAAGCCGCGCAGATCGCGCCACAACGGGCGGATGTGCAGAAGCTGATTGCGATCGAGGCGCGCAATATCAAAGCCGATGAAGATTCGGTGGCGGCGTGGGACCGGTATCTGAAGCTTGTGCCGAACGATGAAGAGGCGAAGCGTGAACGGGCGTTTGGCCAGGCGCGGCTGCAACAGCTCGATAAGGCTTTGCCGGAGTTGCAGGCGTACGTCGCGAAGCATCCGGATGATGCCGTCGGTTTTTATGAGCTCGGGATGGCGGAGAGCGTGAACGATCCCGGCAAGGCGATTGAACAGTTGAATCGCGCCGTGGAGCTGCAGCCGGATTTTGTGGCGGCGCGGGCGGGGCGCGGCATTCTGCTGCATCTTTCAAATCAGCCGGAGAAGGCGGTGGCGGATCTGCAATTCGCTGTCGACCACATACCGGAGGATGCTCCGGAGCGGGCGCCGATGCTGGACCGGCTGGGGCAGGCGCTGGTGGCGATGGATCGCGTGAATGACGCGCTGCCGATATTGCGGAAGGCGTCTGAACTAGCGCCGAACGATGCGCAGACGCTGCTGCATCTGGCGAACGCGCTGGCGGAGGCGGGGAAAACGGACGAGTCGGACAAGCTGATGGCCCGGTTTCGGGAGATGGATCCGGGGAAGCGGGCGCCGAAGGTGACGGGCGTGGTCGACTATCTGAGCCTTTCGCCTGAAGCGCGGCATGAGTTGTATCGGGAGCGGCTGGAGAAGGCGGTGAAGGAGCGTCCGGATGACATGAGTTCGCAGATTCTGTATTTGAAGCTGCTGCTCGCGGACAACCGGATTCCGGATGCGCTGGACGATGCGAAGAAGATAGCCGCGCGGAAACCGAGTTCGAAATGGCTGGCCGATGCGGGGCATGCGTTGGTTGAGGCGCGGCAGTATGGGGCGGCGAAAGCGCTGCTCGATCAGGCGGCGGCGGATTCGTCGGCGCGGTTTGCGGGGTTCGAGCTGGACCGGTCGATTGCGGCGTTTCACATGGCGGGCGAGGGAGCGGATGCAGCGGCGGTGGGATTGAAGGCTCTCGATGCGGTGCCGACGGCCAATCGCGAGGCTTCGTATTATCTGGCGCGGGCGGGGATGCTGGATGCGAAGGGCGATCGTGCGGGGGCGATTGCGGCGCTGCGGGATGGGGTGAAGGCGTTTCCGGAGGACGTCGATCTTTATTGGCAAGCGGCGGTGCTGATGGTGAAGGGTGGGCATGCGAGCGATGCGCTGAGTGTGCTCGATGGCGGGGAGAAGGCGCTGCCTGGGGATTGGCAGATTCCGGTGATTCGGGCGATGGTCCTGGAGGTCGCGGGGAGAACGGATGAGGCGCGGCGTGCGCTGGCGGATGCACAGCGGCGGTGGCCGGAAGCGGCCGCGGTGTGGGAAGCGGAGGGTTCGATTTTGCTGGCGCATGGGCAGGAGGCGGACGGGCGGAAGGCGCTGGCAACCGCGGCGGCACTGGGTGCGCGTAGGGGCGATGCGGCGCCGACGAAGATTTTGTATGGTGGGCCGCCGCGGGAGTGGTAGGGCGCTGACGGAGGCAGAGAACGTTGCGGGCGTTCACGCGTGGCGCGATGCCGAACGACGACCTGACTTTCGTCGTGCTTCACCGGGCCGTTATTTAGAGCTGGAGGTGGACGGGGGAGTTGAAGCGGGCGCCGGGGTGGAAGAGGAGGACGTCGATTCCGTCTTCGAGCTGCCGGAGTCTGACTTTGAGCTGCTGCTCGTTGCGTCGGATTTCGATTCGGCGGGCTTGCCGGAATTGCCCTTTGCGTAGTCGTTCACATACCAGCCCGAACCTTTGAACTGGAGGGCGGGAGCGGACAGCAGGCGCTCCACGGGTCCGCCGCCGCATTCCGGATGGACGGTGAGCGGCTCATCGGAAAACTTCTGCAGCGTTTCGAATTTCTTACCGCAGGACTGGCAGCGATACTCGTAGATCGGCATACTTCCCCTCTACTTTATCAACCGCACAAAACAAAACCGGGCATCCCGTGATGGGACGCCCGGTTTTGGCTTGATTCGATGGAAGAATTACCGCTTTGTTTTGGCGCCGCCCTTGGGAGCAGCCTTCGGCGCGGCTTTCGTTCCGGCCTTGGTTCCCGCGGCCGGCTTCTTCGCTGTTGCGCCATCCGGAACGAACTTGATATCGTCCGGCAGGCCGGTGATGTCGGTCTTCGGTTCCTGCACCTGGAGGGTGAGCACGTAGTTCGGATCCTTGGTGTAGGCTTCCACGACGCCCTTGAACTGGACTTCCGTACCTTCGGGAATGGTGCCCTTGATGTTGTCGTCAAACTTCAGGAGGCAATCGCCAGCGGGCGCGTTATCCACGTTGACCAGGATCTGCTTCGGGTCGGGCTGAGAAACGACCTTGCCCGTGAACATGGCCGGTCCCTTGTAGCTATCGCTCTGGGCAGGCGGGAAACCGACGTCCTTCAGGTTGGTAAAGTACGCGTCACCCTGCGTGGTGAGAGCGGTCTTAATGTTTTCCCAGAAATCGAGATCCGGGTGCTGCGCAGCCCACGCGGCGTGGTCTTTTGCTTTGTCAGCTTCGATGTCGTTGATGCTCTTGAGATGGAAGCCGGCTGGCGGCAGAGCGGAGGAAGCGGTCTGCTGCATCAACTGATCGAGACCTTCCGTGCTGCCGTGGTAGTTGGTGTACTGCTTCTTCAAAGAGGCTTCAGCCTGAGGCTTTGCCTGAGGCGTCAGCGCCGTGGGGCCGGTCACCTGGAGAGATCTCGCGAGATCGTAGAGAGCTTCGGAGTAGCGGCTCAGATCCTTGCTGACAGACATCTCATGAAGAATGGTGAGACCGAGCTGATAGGAAGCGATGGCCTGATTGGGATCGGCCTGGAGAAGCTTCTTCAACTCGTCTTCGGCTCCCTGATCGTTCTTCTGCACGCCGGCGATATACGCCATAATCAGGTGCACCTGCGCTTCAGTCTGGGTGCGCGCTTTCGCCCAGGCATCCGCGGTGACGCCAGCGGGCTTGTTGGCGTCGTCAAAATATTCCTTGAAGCGCGCTTCCAGATCCTGCCCTGCTTTCTGGCCAGCGGCAAGAACGGCCGGATCCGTCTTCTGATAAGCGCCCTGCAAAATCTTGAGCTGGGCCTGAGCCATCATCAGCACGCGCTGACTTTTTAAGGCCGAGTCCGGGTACTGTTGCTCCCATTTCTTAAGGAGCTCCATCTGCTTGGCAGGGTCTTTTTCATTGTTAGCGGCGAGGCCGATGTCGGATTCGCCCTGATCTTTCCATTGAGGCTGGGCTGCCTGGTTTGCTGGGGCTGCCGGGGCCGCAGGTGCTGCCTGAGCCCAGACCAGCGCTGTCAGTGAGCCGGAGATCAATATTCCAGCTACCAATCTCGTCAATCGATTCAACACGTTCCTTGCCTCCCAATGTAACGGTCCCTCATCACCGCACCCAGTGCCCCCGGGACGTCCGATGAGGGCAATAGCGGAGTATATCAAAACACTGCTTAGTGTATAGCAATCCCTGTACCGCGCATGTAAAGACGCCAGCTAAACCTCCAGGGTTCCCCAGGGGAGGAACGATTTGGCATGGGCCGCCGCGTCCCAATTGCAACGCTGCTCCCTATTATTACCTCCTTCCCAGCGTATTACTATCGCCCCCATGCGGCGCTTGCGCGAATTTTGACGCGATGCGGCTCATCATTCTTACCATCTCTTCTAAAAATGCCGGATCCACAATAGAGGAGATACTCGACCGCCGTTTCCGCGGGAGGTTCCAGCGAGTGGAAACCGCGGACCCCGGCGGGATCGTAACGGACCACGATTTACTGCGACATATATGGGACGAGCCTGGCTCGCTCGCCGTTTCGAGCCACCAGATTCGATATCCGATGCCACAGGTATTCGGCTATCTTTTCTTCGACGGCTGCTTTCTGCTGGATCCTCTCGACAGGCTCCGCTCCTTTTGCGATTACTTCCGGCAGCGGCCGGATTCCGCGAATCCGATCAGCCGGATGGCGAACGAGTGCGGACTGGGACAGTTTGCGGCGCGGATGGTTCGGGAGTAGCCGCTTTTTGTTCGTAATAACCAGGTCAACCTTGTGGCATGCCTCGGCAATTCGGAGGATCCGGACGAGGAGTGGATCGCGCAGGCGGGGGACCCCTGCGGGGGACCGCTATTCGAAGAGCTGATGCGGATCAGCGCGCTGGACCGGCGTCTGTTGATGGTGGCCCGGATGGAAGTGCATCCGCGGCTTCGGGAAATCGAGGCGGCGAGGCGCTTGTCGGGAAAGCAAGGGCTGCGGGCGGTTTTCGATTCCGCGTTTTATCTGCAGCACAACGCGGACGTGCGGGCGGCCGGGCGCGAATCCGCTGGGGCATTTTCTCGATGCGGGGGCTCAGGCGGCGAGTCCGCATCCTTTATTCAGTTGCGATGCGTATCGCAGGGCGCATCCGGAGGTTGTGGAGCGGAACTGTAATCCGCTGGCGCACTATCTGCGGAGCCAGCACTTCGTGAATCGGGGCAATATCGAAATTCAGAACGCGCGGATTCCTCTGGCGGTGCGGGAGGATGGCCAGGGCAATGCGCGGTGGACGGCTGAACCGCAGCAGCTACCGTTCGTTCGCGCGGTGGGGATCGATCAGATGCGCGCCAATTCGCGATAGAGCTCGTGCTGGCGGCGGGCAATCGCGTCCCAGCCCCAGGATTGTTCGACGCGGCGGCGGGCAGCGGCCGCGATTCTTTCGCATTCTTCGGGAGACTGCAGGAGGCGCTCGATGGCTTCCGCCATTTCGGCGCCTGTGTGAACGAGAATGAAATCGGTTCCGGGCGTCAGATCGAGGCCATTCACGCTCGCCGGCGTGCCGATCACCGGGCGTCCGCAGGCCATTGCTTCCAGAACCTTCAGATTGGTGCCCGCGGAGACAACGAGCGGCGCAATCACGATCTGCGCGCGAGAGTATGCGGGGCGAACGTCCGAGACGAAGCCTTCCACCTCGATGCCGGGCTGCGCGAGATCCAGGTTGACATGGGGACGGTGGAAGCCGAGGAAGTATTCGTGGTTTGCGCCGGCGATGATGTGGAGGTTTACGTTTTTAAGCGCGAGCCAGGTCTGTTCAAGGAAGAAGCTGACGGCCATCATGTTCGGCAGGTGCGAGAAGGATCCGATGAAGAGCGCGCGGCGAGGTTCGGGCTTGTGCGGTGAAACCGTGAAGTGCCCGAGATCGACGCCGTTGGGAAGAACGACGGAGCGGCCGTCCGTAAACATTGTCCGATTCACCATCGCCTGATCCTTTGGCGACATGGCGACCACGCGTGAGACCTCCCGCCATGCGGCGGTTTCGAAGCGTTTCCATCGTTTCAATTGACGGCGCAGATCCCAATCGGGATCTTCTTCGGACATCTGGCGATAGAGTTCGAACGTAATATCGTGTTCGACGAGGACTGTAGGCGCCGCGCCGCAATCCCGCGCGTATTGGGCCATGTGGGTGAATTCGAGCTGCGCCACCGCGGGTTTCCACTTACGGATGGAGTCGCGAAGCGCTTTGCGGAATACCGGGGAGTCGAACTGCGCCACCATGCCGGGGCGGCCGCGATCGATCGAGAGGTGGGATCCGGTGCGGCGCACCAGAATGACTTCCACGAAACGCTCGAGCAATTCGTGCGGGGGCGGATCGCCGGTTTCGGTGAAACAAAGCAGAATCTGATCCCAATCTCCGGCGGCGCGCAGGGTGAGGTTGTGGATGCGAACCGCGCCGCCGTGGGAGAGCGGGAACGGGATGTAGGCGCTGGCGATCAGGATGCGCGGTTTTCCTGTGGCTGGCTTGCCCTGATAGACGACGGCCTCCTCCATCGCTCTCACAGGCGATGAGGACGCGGCGGCTGCCGCCCCATCGCTGCTCAGATGCCAGCGCGTGAAATTCCGCAGCCGCCAGAGGAGGTGCCGCACGATGGCCGGAAGGTTGGCAGGACGCAGCATGAAGTCATTCAGGTGCTCATTGACCGCGAGGAAATAGAGAGGCGCCAGAACGAGCGCGAGCAGGCGCATACGCCGGAAGGGAACGTTCGGGACGAGAAGAACGCCCGCCAGCCGAATCGATTTGCCGCGAAACGCCGCGCGGCAGCGGGCCAGGTTTTCGAAAAATCCGCCGTGATAGCGAACCCAGCGAACGTCCGTGCCGGTGGGTGGAAATTCGGAGACAACGTACAGCGGGAGATCGGGGAAGACCTTCCGCATGTGTTCGATGAGACGCTCGTTCAGGTGATCCGGGCCTGAAGCGAAAGCAACCTTGATTTTTGGCTTCAATCCCAATCGATTCCCTGACTACTATCAACAATAACCGCGCAGCCTGTTACAATCGCGCAGGTGCGTCCGGTCGATCTCGCCATCATTGCTGTCTACCTAGCCGGGGTGACGTGGTTCGGCGCGCGATTCCGGAAGAGTCAGACGACGCTGAAGGATTATTTCCTCGGCGGCCAGAGCGCGCCGTGGTGGGCAATCGCGCTCTCCATCGTCTCGGCCGAGACCAGCACGCTCACCATCATTGGAACGCCGCCACTCGCTTACGCGGGCAGCTACGTTTTTCTCCAGGTCGTTTTCGGATATCTGCTGGCGCGCATCGTGATTTCCACGATTTTTCTGCCGCGCTATTTCGAAGGCCAGATGTTCACGGCCTACGAACTGATGCAGCGAAGATTCGGGCCGCATGCGCGAAAAGCGGCGTCGGGAATTTTTCTGATTACGCGGGCGCTGGCGGAAGGGGTGCGCGTTTTCGCGATTTCGATTGTGATTTCCATCGTTCTGAAGACGGGCGGTCTGATGTCGATTGTGGTCATTCTGGCGTTGACGCTGTTCTATACCTTTGAAGGCGGAATGACGGCTGTGATCTGGACGGATGTGATCCAGATGTGCATGTATGTGGTGGGCGCGGCGGTGAGTCTGTTCGTTCTGACGGGCAAGATTCCGGGCGGTCTTTCACACGCGCTGCATGTTGCTTCGGCCGCGGGCAAGCTGCAGGTATTCGATTTTCAGTGGTCGTGGACGAAGCCGTACACGATTTGGGCAGGATTTATCGGCGGGTGTTTTCTGACCACTGCCAGCCACGGGACCGATCAGCTGGTGGTGCAGCGGCTGCTGAGCGCCAAAAATCAGTCGCAGAGCCGCATGGCGCTGCTGACCAGCTGGGGCGTGATCTTTGTGCAGTTCACCTTATTTCTGACGATCGGGATGCTGCTTTGGGTTTATCGCAGCGGGGCTCCGGCGCCCGCGGAGGCGGATCGGCTGTATCCGTCATTCATCTGGGAGTCGCTGCCGATCGGTGTGGCGGGTCTTGCGATGGCCGCGATTGTGGCGGCGGCGATGGCGAATCTTTCGGCGGCTCTGAATTCGCTTGCGTCGGCAACGGTGGTCGATTTTTACGAACCGCTCTCGAAACGGAAACACGAGGCATCGCACTATTTGAAAGTCGCCCGGATTTCGACGGTGTTCTGGGGCGTGGTGCTGGGGACGATTGCGTTGTTCGCGAGCCGATGGGGATCGGTGCTGGAAAGCGGTCTCGGAATCGCGTCGATCACGCTGGGTATTCTGCTCGGGCTGTTTCTTTTCGGCGTGCTGACGAAAGCGCCGCGGGAGAAGGCGGCGATTGCCGGGACTGTGGTGGGGATGGCGGCAATGTTGTACGTCAAATTCGGAACGGCGATTCCGTTCACGTGGTGGGTGGCGATTGGAGCGGGCACGACTTTCGCGGCGGGGTATATCGCATCGTTCGCGCTGCCGGGCGGCCGGGACAGAGGGGTATGAACAACAACACCAACGAGCTGAAGAGAGAGCTGGGGACAGTCGCCGCGCTCGCGATCGTGATCGGGTGCGTGATCGGCAGCGGCATTTTCCGCGTGCCGCAGACGATGGTGAACAGCGTCGGCACGATTCCGATGGTGTTTCTGGTTTGGGTGGTGGGCGGCGCGCTTTCACTGGCGGGCGCGCTCACTTACGCCGAGCTCGCGGCGGCCATGCCGGGGGCGGGCGGAGAGTACGTCTACCTGACGGAAGCGTGGGGGCCGGTGTGGGGATTCCTCTATAGCTGGGTGCAGATGTGGATCGGCAAAAGTGGATCGGTGGCCACGCTGGCGACGGCGTTTTTCGAATATACGGCTCACTTCGTGCCGCAATTCGAGCAGGTGTGGATCATGCTCGGGCCGCTGCCCATTAAATATGGTCAGGTTTTTGCGCTTGTTCTGATTCTGACGCTGGGTCTGGTGAATTATTTCGGGGTGCGCTTCGGCGGCGGCGTGCAGGTGGGTATGACGGTCATAAAACTGCTGCTCATCGCGTTCGTGATTTTCGCCGGTATTTTTTACCACGGAGCTCCACCGCCCGGCGGTAGTATTCCGGCTTCCAGTGTGCCGCCGCTTGCGAGTGGTTTTGTAGCGGCGCTGGTTGCTGCGTTGTGGGCGTACGACGGATGGAACAACGTGGGCATGGTGGCGTCGGAAATCAAAAATCCGGGAAGAAATTTACCGATCGCGCTGATACTGGGGACGACGAGCGTGATCGCCATTTACATGCTCGCGAACTGGGCTTATTTCCGGGTGCTTTCGCCGGCGGAAGTGGGTGCGAACAAACTGGTTGCGGCGGAAATGATGCAGAGAATTCAGGGCTCCTGGGGCGCGGGCCTGGTCTCAATTGCCGCGATGATTTCGATATTCGCTGCGCTGAACGGATCGATTCTGACCGGTGCGCGCGTGCCGTATGCGGCGGCGAGAGACGGTCTGTTCTTTCGCTCGGCCGCGCGAGTGCATCCGAAATTCCGGACGCCCGGTGTTTCCATTCTGATGATGTCCGGTTGGGCCGCGATTTTAGTACTTTCCGGTAAGTACGACGATTTATTTAATTTCGTGATTTTTGGCACCTGGATACTGTATGCTATGGCTGCGGCCTCTGTTTTTGTTTTGCGGAGGAAGAGGCCGGATCTAGTTCGTCCTTATAAAACTCTGGGATATCCCGTGGTGCCAGTACTTTTCCTGGTGGGGGCCGCCGCACTGGAATTCAGTACCCTCCGGGAGCGTCCCGCGCAATCTCTGGCGGGAATTGCATTGATTTTACTTGGATTACCGTTCTATTACTATTGGCGATCGAAGCGGCGGGGAGCCGGCAATTCCGGTACTGGATCGGAGTTATTGTAAATTCCGTTCCGAAAACGGAACGCGGGCTTGCTTTAGCCGTCTATTGTAGAGTACAAAATTAATTGTAGGTTCCATTGATTTGCTCGTTCCTGTTCCGAATCCGGAACTGCCGGGTGGGGGATCAGTGAATAGAGAACAAAGTCTGAGGCTGGAGGTTGATATGGATGTCTCGAAAATTCTGGCTGAGCTTCGCCAGGAACGGGAACAGCTGGAAGAAGCGATTATGAGTCTGGAACGGCTCGCTCGCGGGCGTGGTAAGCGCCGTGGGCGTCCGCCAGCATGGATGGTCGAAGCGAAGAAGCGCGGCCGTCCTGCTGGAAGCAAGAACCGGACTCAGAAGACCGCGTCTGCTGTTGCTTAATATCGCAAAAAACGGAAGTAACGGGAATCAAGAGAGGGGTGCTCCTTTTCTAAATTGAAGAGAGCCCCCTTTTTTGTGTTGCTTATTGATAAATCAGGTATTTGGCCCTTACGTTGAGGAATTCCGCGAGACCACTCTGCGCGGCGGCCATTGTATCGTATTCCGATAGAGGCCCCGCAAAAGCGGCCATGGTGGCGCGGCTGCCGATCAGGCGCAGGCTGGCATCCCATTTGATTTTGCCGGGGTAGAGTTTTCCGAGAGCGAGCGCGAGCTCCGTACCGAGTTGGGTGGCGGAAAACCGGTCGCGATCCGTTAATTCAAATCCGATTCCGTCCACCATTTTTCCCTTAAAATTCGATGAAGTTGGCGTAAATTGTACCGGGTGAAAGCGGACTCCGGGAATAGCGCGCGCGTTCATTTCGGCGGCGAGCGCAGTGCCATCGATCCAGTCCGCGCCCACCTGTTCGAAGGGAGCTGAGGTGCCGCGCCCCACGGAATAGTTGGTGGAGTACTCCAGCATGGCGAGCGCGGGATAGAGTGTGGCTTCGTTGAGATTCCGAATATTGGGTGAAGGATCGACCCACGGCAGCGCAGTGAAATCGAACCACAGGTTGCGTTTCCAGCCGGTCATCTGGATGACCTGGAGATCGGCGCCAAGTCCGAGTTCGGCGTTTTCGAGGCGAGCCAGTTCGCCGATCGTCATACCGTGGCGAAGCGGCAGCGGATACGCCCCGACGAACGATAGCTGGTCTTTATCGAGCATGGGACCTTCGACATGAGTGCCGGTAATTGGATTCGGACGATCCAGAACAACAAAGCGAATTTTCGCTTTTGCCGCTTCTTCCATGGCGTAAAGCATGGTGGATTCGTAGGTATAGAAACGGACGCCTACATCCTGAATATCGAAAACAAGCGTGTCAATTCCCGCGAGCATGGCGGGAGTTGGGCGATTGGTTGAACCATAAAGGCTCCAAATTCGGATGTCGGTTTTGTAATCGGTCGTATTTTCGATGTTGGGGCGGTCTTCCACGCCGGCGATGCCGTGTTCCGGCGAGAAGAGCGCCACCAGGTTGAGCCCTGCCTTGACCATCAGATCGATGTTCCGCTTGCCGGTGCGGTCGATGCCGGTCTGGTTGGTGATCAGACCGATTTTCCGGCCGCGTAACTCCTTGAAATCAGAGGCTTCGAGGATATCGAGGCCGGTCAGAACGCCGCTGTAGCCTACCCCTTCGGCCGCTACCGTCGCGACCAGGCGGCGGAGCGGAGTGATGGCGGGGCGCACGTGGGGATGAACCGAATTGGCCAGCAGAATCACGTAGGTTTTTGAGCGGGGATCGATCCAGATGGACGTGCCGGTGAACCCGGTGTGGCCGAACGAGAAACCAGGTGGAAAAAGATTGCCACGATTGCCGGAATAAATGGAATCGATATCCCACCCGAGGCCGCGGATATTGCTCTGACCTTTGGGTGAGGCGGACGAGGTGAACAGTTTGATGGTTTCGGGGCTGAATAAACCATCGCCGCCGTCGAGAATCATCTGGCAGAATTTCGCCAGATCGTCCGCCGTGGAGAAAACGCCTGCGTGCCCGGCCACGCCGCCCATGTAGCGTGCGGTGGGATCGTGCACGACGCCGCGCAGTACGGTATGGTCCTCCTGCTCCTCGGTTGGAGCTATGCGGGGACGCAGCGAAGGCGCAGGAAGATACCCGGTGTCGGTCATGCGCAGGGGCTCGAACAGAATCTTGCGAACGTATTCGTTTTCGGGCATGCCGCTCAGGCGATGAACGATTTCGCCGAGCAATTCGAAATTGATATCGCTGTAGACGAATTTCACTTCAGGCGGGCCCGCGGGTTTATCGGTGAGGGCGCGGTGAATGCCGGTTTCGTAGCCGGTCCAGGCGGGTTTGAGATCGAGATCCGGGCGGAGGCCGGAATAATGCGTCATCAGGTCGCGAATGGTGATGGGGCTGCGGCCGCCCTGGAATTCCGGAAGGTATTTGGTGACGAGATCACCGGGCTTGAGACGGCCCTCGTCGTAGAGCTTCATCAGGGCGCTGGTGGTGGCCACGATTTTGGTGAGCGACGCGATATCGAAAATCGTGTCGGCCGTCATGGCCTCACGGGTGGGAACGAGGGAGCGCTCACCGTACGCCTTGCGATAGACGATCTCGCCGTTGTGCCCGATGAGGACAACGGCCCCGGGGATTTTGTCTTCGCTAATCGCCTGGTTGATGGTGGAATCGAGATCGGCGGCGGTGGGGAAGGTCTGTGCGAGTGGCAGGCTCTGAGCAAGAACCGTGGAGCAGCCGAGTGCGAGCAGGAGGGCGAACTTCATTAGCACCATTATTCCGCGTAATAGGCAGTGCGTGAGAGAACGACGGCGTTGGGATGGCGCGCGCGAGCGGCGTCCGTCAGAGTGACGGTCATGTGGTGCAGCGTGCCGGCTGGGGAATCCGGCTGTTTGAAGAAAAGCGTGTAGCGCGTGCGACTGTTCTCCAGCATGTCGCGCAGCGCCGACTGAACGTCTGGCGTCTGGCGGACAACGCCGCCAGTCTGGCTGGTAATGCGGCGGACATCCTGAATTTTCGTGCCAACAAGGGATTGCGAAACTTTTTCATCCCAGAGCGGGGCGGAAGAAACGACGAGGGCATCGACCGCGGCGGAAGCCGCCCAGACGTCGTGAAGCGCGGTGGCTTCGGTGGTATCGGCGCGAGCGGCGTTGTCTGTCAGGACCAGGATGACATTGGGAACCGAAGTGTTTCTGCCGATGTATTTCGCGGCGCCCGAAATGGAGCGGTAGATATCAGTGGCGCCGCCGAGGGGCTTGCCGAGTATCTTCGAGACGCCGGCGATGACGGCATTGCGATCGGTGGTGAAGGGGACGCGCAGGCTTGCTTTGCTATCAAATGTCATGAGGGCGACGGCGTCATCGGGGTGGAGAACTGACATGGCAGCGAGTCCGCTTTCGTGGAGCTGACGCACAGCGGTCACCATGCTGCCGCTGGCGTCCAGAAGAAGGACAAGGCGGATAGAGCCGGATTCGGCGCCGAGACTATCGACGGGGCGCGGCTGGCCTTCGTCTTCGATAGCGAAATCCGAAGCCTGGAGGCCGTTTACGACGTGGCCGTTCTCCTCGACAAGGGTTTCGGCGCGGACCATGGTGGTGGTGGACCGGAAGGTCTGTGCGAGGATAGCGGGGGACAGGAGGGCGAGGGCGAGCAGGTATTTCATCCGGAGTTACCCACAAGTATAAGTAAGACCGGACTACATTCAGGTTGCATCCTGAAACTGGGTCTGGTATAAATCCACGGTATGTAACCGGCGAAGGCGCCGTTCTCCCTGACTATGCCAACCACTAAGAAAACGATGGCCGCACCGGCGAAGAAGGCCGTGAAAGCCCCGGCTCCGGTCCGGACTGCTACGGTGAAATCGGCTGCGGCCGCGGCTCTGGAAGCGGCTGCGTCGCAGGCGCGCGCGGCGCTGCAATCGCAGATGAAGGCCTGGGAGGAAGGGGTTCGTCAGTTTTCTCTGAAGAAATTCAGCGCGGCGCAGGCCCATTTTAAAGAAGCGGCGTCGGGACCGGCGGCGCATATTGCGGACAAGGCGCGCTCGTACGCCCAGATCTGCGAGCGCAGGACGAATGGTCCGGCTCTTGAGCTGAAGACGGCGGAAGAGCATTTCACTTATGGCGTGGAACGGCTGAATGCGCGCGATATCGATACGGCGCGTAAGCATCTGGACCGGGCGCTGGTACTCGATCCGAATGCCGAACATATTCTGTTCATACTTGCGTTGTGCTGCGGGCTGGGGGGCGACGGCCATGGGGCCTGCGAAAATCTGAGGCGCGCGATTGCGATTGAGCCGAGGAATAAGGTGCTGGCCCGGCAGGATCCGGATTTTCTGGGGCTTGCGCAGCAGATGCCGGATCTGCGGGCGTTGCTGGCGGTTGACGGCGCGGAACGCCAATAGTGGGGCTCCGTTCTCGAGCATGAGTGAGCCGCTGCGAATTGTATCGATCGGCGGCGGTACCGGGCTTTCGGCGGTACTCAACGGCCTGAAGCGATACGCGCATCCGCGATTCAAGGGCGACGCGTGGCTGGATATCACGGCCGTCGTGACCGTGACGGATGATGGCGGGAGTTCGGGCCGGCTGCGTCGCGAATTCGATGTGTTGCCGCCGGGCGATATCCGGAACTGCATGGTGGCGCTGGCGGAGGATGGCGCGTTCCTCTCGCGGCTTTTTCAATACCGGTTTTCATCGGGCCGGGGACTGCAGGGTCATAGTTTCGGGAATCTTTTTCTGACGGCGATGACGCATATTACGGGCGATTTTCCGGACGCGGTGCGGCAATCGGCGGAAGTGCTGAATATTGCGGGGCGGATTTTTCCAGCGACGGCTGCGAACGTTTCTCTGTGGGCGGTGCTGGAAGACGGGAAGATCGTGCGCGGCGAAACGCGCATTGGGCGCAGCAACGGGAAGATTAAAACGCTGCGGCTCAAGCCGCGCGGCGCAAAGCCTCTGCCGGAAACTCTGGACGCAATTGCGAACGCGGATCTGATCACGATCGGGCCGGGATCGCTTTATACCAGCCTGATTCCGAATCTGCTGGTGAGCGGGATTCCGGAGGCGATTCGGCAGTCGAAAGCGCTGAAGGCGTGCTTCATGAATCTGATGTCGCAGCCGGGGGAGACGACGGATTTCACTGCGGAGGATCATTTGGCCGAACTGCTGAAGCACGGCGGGAAGGGGTTGCTCGATTGCGCGGTGGTGAATAGCTCGCACTTTTCCGCGAAAGTGAAGCGGCGGTATGCAGCGGAGTCGGCCGCGCCGGTGGAGTATGACAGTGCGGCGATCCGGGCGATGGGGATCGAGGTGGTGGAAGCGCAGTTGGTGGCCGAATATCCGGGTGGCAAAGAGCGGCGGCTCAAGGCGCGTCACGATGCGGGGGCGCTGGCGAATGTGGCGATGATGCTGGCTGAGCGAGGGCGTGCCTGGCGGCGCGGGGCGAGCACGGAGAAACCGGGGCGGACTCCGAAGAGAAGAATACGGCAGACTGGTAAGTGATGCCGAATGACGTTACCGTCGTAATTCTTGCCGCGGGACAGGGAACCCGCATGAAATCGCGGATGGCTAAAGTGCTGCACCGCGCGGGAGGGCGCGCGCTGGTGGAACATGCCATTGCAGCCGCGAAAGGCGTGGCGCCGCCGGAGCGCATCTTTGTGGTGGTGGGGCACCAGGCGGAGACGGTGCGGGAAACCGTGGAGGCCGCGGGTGTCCTGAGCTTCGAACAAAAAGAGCAACTGGGAACCGGGCACGCCATGTTGTGCGGGGAGCCGGTGCTTTCGGGGCTCGGCGGGCAGATTGTGGTGACGGTGGGGGATTGTCCGCTGATCCGCGCGGAAACGCTTGCGGCGCTCGTGGAAAAGCAGCGCTCCAGCCAGGCGGCCGCAGTGGTGCTCACGGCCGATGTTCCGGATTCGACCGGGTACGGGCGGATTATCCGGGACCATAACGGCGCGGTGACGGCGATTGTGGAGGAGAAGGCGGCCACTCCGGCGCAGCGGACCGTGAAGGAAATCAATTCGGGAATCTATTGCTTCGATGCGGCGGAGTTCTGGCGGCATGTGCGGCTGATCGGGGCGGATAATCCGGCGCGCGAGTATTATCTGACCGACATGATCGAGATTCTGAATCGCAATGGGCTGCGGGTGGCGGCGACTAAGATTGCGGATCCGGGTGAGTTGCTGGGGATCAACGACCGGGTTCAGCTTGCGGATGCGGATCGAATTTTGCGGGAGCGGAAGACGCGCGAGCTGATGATTTCCGGCGTAACGATCGAGAAGCCGGAGACGGTCACGATCGACCTGGATGTGCAGGTGGGGATGGACACGATCATTGGGCCATTCGCCAGACTTCTGGGGAATACGGTGGTTGGCGAGGATTGCCGGATCGGCTCGTGCGCGATTCTGCATGACGCGGTGATTGAGAACGGCGCGGAGGTTTTCGCGTTTTCGATGGTGTCGGGATCGAAGCTCGGCGTGAATGCGCACGCGGGTCCCTATGCGCGGCTGCGGATGGGCGCGGAGCTGGGCGACGAGGCGCATGTGGGGAATTTCGTGGAGCTCAAGAATACGCGGATGGGGGCGAAGTCGAAATCCATGCATCTGGCGTATCTGGGGGATTCGCAGCTGGGCTCCGGCGTAAATATTGGGGCGGGGACGATTACCTGCAATTACGACGGGAAGAAGAAGCATAAGACGACGATTGGCGATGGGGCTTTTGTGGGGAGCAATTCGACGCTGGTGGCGCCGATTGAAGTGGAGGGCGGATCTTATATTGGGGCCGGGAGCGTGATTACGCATAAGGTGCCGGCGGGATCGCTCGCGCTGGGGCGTTCGCGGCAGGTGGTGAAGGAGCGATGGCGGAAGAGGGAAGGCTCGACCGAGCAGTCCCACGCCTGATTAAAGCCTGTTGATCAGACTTGCGACGTAACCCGCGCCGAAACCGTTATCGATATTGACGACCGTGACGTTGCTGGCGCAACTGTTCAGCATGCCGAGCAGCGCGGCGACTCCGTGGAAGCTGGCGCCGTAGCCGACGCTTGTGGGGACTGCGATCACGGGCGCGGAGACCATGCCCCCGACGGCGCTGGGGAGTGCGCCTTCCATGCCGGCGCAGACGATGACCACGCGGGCTTGCTGGAGGCGTTCGCTGTGGTGCATCAGGCGATGGATGCCGGCGACGCCGACGTCATGGATGGCGTCGACTTCGTTGCCCATCGCTTCGGCGGTGACCTGGGCTTCTTCGGCTACGAAAATATCGCTGGTGCCGGCGCAGACGACGGCGATGCGTCCTTTGCCCGTCACGGTGCGGTTGCGCCAGAAACGGATCGCGCCGGAGGCGGGAAAATGCTCGGCTTCCGGGAAGGCATCGAGGACGCGGAGTGCGGTCTCCGGAGTGGTGCGGGTGATGAGAACGTTTTCCGAACGCGCGAGCAGGGCGTTGGCAATGGCGATGATCTGGTCCGGCGTTTTGCCCAGGCCGAAGATGACTTCGGGCATGCCGTGACGCAGCGCGCGGTGGTGATCGACCTTGGCGAAGCCGAGATCTTCGAAGGGCAGATGCCGCATGCGTTCCACTGCATCGTCGATGCCGGTGGACCCGGCGCGGACGTTTTCGAGGAGCGCGCGAAGCTGTTCTTCACTCACGTTGCCAACATAGCAGGGAGACGACGATAAACTGGAATATTCCCGCCGCATGTTTTTGAAACGCCTCAGGCTGACGCTCGAAATGATCCGGTTCGAGCATTCCGTGTTCGCGCTGCCGTTTGCGCTGACGGGCGCCTTGCTGGCATTTCGGGAGAGCGGGTTCGATTCGCCGGGAAAGTGGCGGATCGTGCTCTGGATTGTGGTGGCGATGGTGGGGGCGCGGTCGGCGGCGATGGCGTTCAACCGGCTGGTGGATGCGGAGATCGACGGGCGGAATCCACGGACCAAAATGCGCCATATTCCGGCGGGGCTGCTTTCGAAGCAGTTCGGGTGGGGATTCACGATTCTTTCCAGTCTGCTGTTTTTCTTCGCGGCGTGGGAATTGAATCCGCTGTGCTTCCATCTGGCGCCGATAGCGTTGGCGGTGGTGCTTTCGTATTCGTTTACCAAGCGGTTTACGCATTTTTCGCACGTGGTGCTGGGGTTTGCGCTGGGAATCGCGCCCGCTGCCGCCTGGATTGCGGTGCGGGGCTCGTTCGATCCACGGATTTTGTGGCTGACTGCGGCTGTGACTGCCTGGACCGCCGGATTCGATGTGATTTACTCGTGCCAGGATTACGATTTCGACCGGGAGACGGAGCTTTTTAGTATCCCGAAGGTGTGCGGGATCGCGCGGGCGCTGATGATTGCGCGGCTGCTGCACGTCGGGATGATCGCGTGTTTGCTGGCGCTGGTGTATCAGCTTCATCTGGGACCGCTGGCGTTAGTAGGGGTGGCGGCTGTGATGGCATTACTGATTTATGAGCACGGGCTGGTGAAGCCCACCGACCTTTCCCGCGTGAATGCGGCGTTTTTCACCATGAATGGCTGGGTCAGCGTGCTATTCTTCGTGTTTTGGGCAGCCGATATCTTTTTCATCCGCCGTCCGCTGTAAATTCCGCATGACCACCACATTTGAAGACCGCCGTTTGCTGCCCATCCGTGAGAAGGTGGAGGCGGGCGAGCG
>DASYCD010000429.1:0-8889 GCA_036500405.1 Bryobacteraceae bacterium | reverse complement strand
GACCGAGTGGACGCAGGGCTTCCAGTATGGCTCCGCCATTCTGCAGTTCGATGCGACCGGCGACAACGAATTCCTCGAATCAGCCCGCGCGCGGGTGGTGGAACTCATGGCGCTGCACGTTTCGCATGTCGGCGTGCATGACCACGGCTTCAATAACGTCAGTACCTACGGCAACCTGCGGCGGCTGATGCTCGAAGGCTGTATTCCCGCAAACGAATGGGAGCTGCGCTTCTATGAACTTGCGCTCAAACTCTCCGGCGCGGTGCAGGCGGCGCGCTGGACTCAGCTCACGCCCGATCTTGGCTACGTTTATTCCTTCAACGGCCCGCACTCGCTTTTCAGCGATACGATCCGCTCCATGCGCGCCCTGGTCGTCGCGCATCAACTCGGCCATAAACTCATGGGCGAAGGCGACGAATCCATTGATCTGCTGCGCCGGGCGCTGCAGCACGCCGCCGCCACCGCGCGCTGGAACGTCTACTACGGCACGGGCCGCGATTCCTTCGATATTCGAGGGCGCGTGGTTCACGAATCGATCTTCGATCTGAACAATCGCGCGTATCGCTGCTCGTCCACGCAACAGGGTTTCTCGCCGTTCACGACGTGGACACGCGGCCAGGCATGGATTCTGTGCGGCTATGCCGAAGAGCTCGAATTCCTCCAGACGCAGAGCGAATCCGTTCTGGCGCCGTGCGGGGGGAAGCGCGAGTTATTGCAGGCTTTTGAAGAAGTCATGGATGCCGTGACTTCGTTCTGGCTCGAGTACACCCCCACCGACGGGATTCCCTACTGGGACACCGGCGCGCCCAACCTGCACAAACTGGGCGATTGGGCCTCGCGCCCGTCAGAACCTTATAACGATCACGAACCCATCGATAGTTCCGCCGCAGCCATCGCCGCGCAGGGTTTGCTGCGTTACGGCAACTATCTGAATGCTGCTGGCCGAAAGAGCGAGGGCGAAAAGTACCGCCAGGCGGCATTCACAATGGCGAAGCATCTGTTTGCCGAACCTTACCTTTCCACCAACCCCGAGCACCAGGGGCTGATTCTTCATTCCATCTACCATCAGCCCAACGGCTGGGACTATATACAGCCGGGCCAGAAAATCGCGAATGGAGAATCGTCGATGTGGGGCGACTATCACGCGCGTGAACTGGCGCTGATGATTCAGCGCGAGGCGAAGGCGCTGCCTTATTACACTTTCTTCTGAGCGATTCGGTTTTACAGGTCGATAACGACATCGCCAACCGGTTGCGAACAGCAGACGAGAATGTTACCTTCGGCGGGTTTGTCGAGCGGCTCTGGCCCGTAAACTACGGCGCCGGAAACCAAACCACTCTCGCAGTTGTGACAGACTCCGGTCCGGCATGACCAGCGGACCGGAACATCGCACGCCTCGGCCAGCTCGAGAATGCTCTGATAAGCCGACGGATTCCAGTGAGCGGCGATGCCGCTTCGCGCGAATGACACCACCGGTCCTGTAGCCCCGTCGCCTTCGGGCAGATGAGGACGCCGGATGATCGCGCTGACCACACCGGGGTTGACCGGCTCGCTGCCGTTGAAGATCTCGAGGTGAATCCGTTCCTTCGGGATGCCGTAGGTCCCAAGCGCCGACCTCATGTCTGCCATAAAGGGCGCCGGCCCGCAAAGGTAAACATCCGAGTCTCGCGGGATGACAAGGCTTTCGAACGCGGATGGCGAGAGATGACCCGCAGCGTCGAAGTCCTCACCCAACTTGTCTGATGCAGACGGCCTGCTGTAACAGACGTGGCGTCGGCCATGCGGGAGAGCCAGCATGAGCCGGTGCACTTCCTGGGCGAACGGATGATGTTCGCGATCGCGAGCCGCTTGCAGCCAAAAGACCTGACGGGTGGAATGGTCCGCTGCCAGCACGTGCAGCATTGCGAGAACCGGTGTTGCCCCGATACCCGCGCTGAGCAGAACAACCGGCCGCTCTCCCGCCTGCAGAGTGAAGCTGCCGCGAGGCGAACTGACGTCCAGACTTCCGCCAACTCGCACACGATCCCGCAGCCACGTTCCCGCCACGCCGTTCGGCTCGATCTTGACGCTGATTCGATACTGCTCGCTCGAGTGAGGGCCCGAGAGCGAGTAACTGCGAAAGATCCGGCCCACGCTCTCGCCCGGCTCAAGCCGAAGAACCACGTACTGGCCGGGACTTGCATCCGGCAATGGCTGACCGTCGGGATTCTGCATCCTGATCGAGAGAACATCCGCTGACTCACGCTCGATGGACGTCACCGTGAGCTGATGAAAGCCCGGCTCCGCCGGACGCGCTTGCGACGGCATGAGACCGGCGTTTCCACTCGCCGGATTTCGCAGCAATGCTTCGAACGACCCGCGCCACCCGTGCGAAAGAGCCTCGATTCGCAACGCACGCTCCAGCAAATCCCGGGGATGATTCGGCGAGTAGAGCAGGGCGTTGATCTCCGCGACCGTCATCCGCTCCTTCGCTTCTTCTACCTTCACAATTTCGTCGGTCGCCCCAACATCACCGTCCTCAAGAACGCGGAAGTAGAATCCGGGACGTCCGCTGCCCGTCAACAGAGCCGGCATTCGAGGTTCATTTAAACGGATGCCCACGCGATAGCAGGTAACACGAGGTTGCGTAACCTCAAACAGCGCGCTCCCGATCCGATAACGATCGCCGATGCAGACCGAATCGTCGGGCAGTCCTTCGATTGTGAAATTCTCTCCGAATTGTCCCGAGGAACCGGGATCCTCCAGATCTTGCCGTTTTAGTTGCGCAGCCCAATAGCGATACGACTCGATCTGGTAAACAAAGACGGCGCGCTGTTCACCGCCGTGGCCAGCCAGATCGCCCTGGCCGTCGCCATCCAGGTTCAGCCGGCGCGCATGACAGCGGCCGGACACTGGATTTTTCCAGATCGCCGTACGCACGGTGCGCCCCCTCCACTCGATGTCGCGCGGAAGACCGACATTCACTGACAGCAGCCGGGGCATACCAATCACGTCGCATATTATGTTATCGACACGCTGTGAAGGAGTTGAACGAATGCGCTCTGATCTGGTAGCCGGCGCCGCTTTTCCTGACTTTGAATTGCCCGACCACACCGGTGCGCCGCGCAAACTCAGCGAACTCCAGGGCGATGATCCCCTCATCCTCACGCTGTCTCGCGGCCACTATTGCCCGAAAGAGCACCAGCAGCATCGGGATCTTGTCGCGTTTTATCCGAAGATCGCCGTGGGATACACGCAGATTGCGACTATCTCCACGGATGAACACCACACGCTCCAGGAGTTTCGGGCATCGCTTGGCGCGCAATGGACTTTTCTCTCCGATCCCGGCAGAACGGTTCAGAAGGATCTCGACATCGCAGAGTACACCGACCCCGAGCACAATCCGATGATTCCCCACACGCTCGTCCTCAAGCCTGGGCTCGTCATCTACCGCGTCTACAACGGCTATTGGTTCTGGGGACGACCCTCCATCGCCGACCTGTGGCATGACCTCCGGGATGTGACACACCAGATCCGGCCCGATTGGGATCTCAGCAAACCTGGACTTCGCGAGGCGTGGAATGCAGGTGACAAGTCCTCATTCCACGGGTGGAACAAGAGCGAAACGCCACCTCGGTAAGTGTCATTTTTCGGTCTCGTCAAACTTCAGGCTCAGAAGGTACTGGATGAGATCGCTCTTCTCCGAATCCGAAAGCCCGAGGCTCATGCAGGAATCGTAGTGATTCACGACGTCGCCGAGCGTCGCGAAGCGCCCGTCGTGATAGAAGCCGCCCTTCTGATGCGTGAAGAGAGCGCCCAGCGGCGCGGTGCGATAGCGGTGATCGGGCGCCCTATTGGCCTGGAAGTCATCCACGCAGACTTCGGCGGGCCTATGCAGGTTCCAGCCTGGCTCGGTCCATAGAGGTTCGCTGTGGCAGGTGTTGCACTTCGCTTTGCCGCTGAAAAGGGCGTCGCCGCGCTTCGCTGGGTCCGGCGAAAAGCTGCCGCGCGGCGGCTCGGGTGAGGGGATCGAGAGTTGATAGGCCTGCAGTGCCGAGAGCTTCGACGTCACGCGATCGTCGTCCGGATCGATCTCCACATTGCCGAAGTGATTGCGCGCCGCGACGGGGAACTGCACGGGCTCATTGAGGCGCGGATCGAAGAAGCGACCCTTTCCATGCATCTCGAGCACGGCGACGAAAGCATTCCAGTAGGGCACGGAGCCCCATCCGGTCCATGGGTGCAGGTTGACGCCGCCAAGGCCGAACGCGGGCGGTATCAGAGTGGCGGCAGTTTGACCGTCTGACGAAAACCCTGTCCATCGAGGAACAGTTCCGCATCGAACTTGCCCGGCCCCCAGTGAGTGAGCACGTTGCGGACAGTTGACTCGTCGGCGTTCAGCACTTTTTCGACTGCGCTCAGATCGGGCGCGGCGGCGATGATGGCCCCAACGTTAAGGTCGCGATTCGCCCAGCCATCGAGGCGATGCCCGATGCCTGGCGCGAATGAATTGTCGACTGTTGAGTGGCAAAGAGCGCACTGAATACCGAAGGAGGTCAGTTCACCTCCTTTGAAGATGCCGGTCACGCCTACCACGGCGTTCAGTTGAAGAAGACTCAGCGTGGTGGCCGGGTCATGCAGGTTGATCGTCCCGGCTTTCAAACCGTATCGGATGCTGCCAGGAAGCGCGTCGACATCGACATTCAGCCCGAGACCGAGGGCGGCCGCGGGACCGATGTCATCCCCGACGCCGCCGAGATGACTGCCTTCGATTGCCTGATGAAGCTTGAGCGTATCTCCCCAAAAGGCTTCATCCCCGAACGCGTCAGAGCGGAATGTCTGCTGCCCCAACTTCACTTTTCGTCGCGCGTTGGCAGAGACCGAGTCGCCGCGCCTGTCGTTGTGATCATCATTACCGCGGCGGTCATTGTTGCCGTCTTCGCCATAGAGACGGTGCATGGGATGAATTGCGCCCAGGGCAATCAGCAGCGCGGCGGCAACGAAAACGAGACTGCGAAACATAGCGCGAGACTCCTTTCGAAACGACACAAATGTACTGTGACCGGGAAGAACGGAGTCTTCCCGGCCGGATTCAGGATTTTCAGTTTGCGAACGCGGACCGAAGTGAATCAGTCGTCGTCGCCGAAGTGGTGAGACCGGTCCCCGTCCGTTTTGGGCCGTGCCGCATCCGCCGCATGCGCCAACTCACCCAGGGCCTCGAGGAACGCCATCGGCTGCCCGAGGAAAAGCTGACTGGCGACAATCGCGTTAGCGATCACAACAGCGCCTGCATTGCGTTTCAGCGAAGGTCGAATGACCGAGCAATCGGGAAAATTCGGATTTAGAAACTGGCAGGGCTTCGGCATGATCAGGTTCGTTTGGAACAACTCTCCGCCGAATGGCGCGGAATTGAGATCCGGGAAAGTGACGCCGGTTTTCGGAACCACCACCCCTGCGAGCGGATCTGACACAGCATTGCCGGCTTTGTCGTGCCATACCGCGAAATGATTCACCTCGACGCCCATAATGCTGACGAGCACTCGCAGAACTACGGGGTCGGTTACTTTCAGAATAAGGTTCGTGTAAACGCTGGAGCCGGCCTGATCGAACGTCGCGAAGTGAAAACCCGCAGTGTTGGCGATGGCCTGCATCCGCGATTGCTGATTATTGGTCGGCGGCACGGGCTGCGCCTGTCCAGGAGGCGTATCCGCATCATTCACAGGAATAGCCGGCTCGCCGACGATCTTGACAGCCTGCGGGAATGGCCCGCCGCCGAGATCGGAATTTTGTGTGCTGCGGTAGCGCGTATACCAGCTCGTGTCGACCGTCAGATTCATCAGGTTCGTCAGTCGGCCGATTTGCTTCGCTCCTGTAGCCTTGCTGCTGGGTAACGTACGGAAGGCATCAAGATTCACAGGATCTTCGCCTCGCGATGCGAGAAAGGCGTTGAGGAAAGCCGCGTGGCTCATTTCATCGTCGGTGTTATCCGAAATGTACCGCGGCATGTCTTCGTCCAGATTTTCGAGCGCTGCGATAGAGGCGGAATTGCCGCCGTTCACGCCGCCTAACTCGTTTATTGCTGCCAGAAATCGGACTCCACCAATTCTGATTATCGTGATCGTTACGATTGCCATGATCATCCGCCAGCAATTCGCCGGCGGAAACAGACGCCCCAGCCATGCTGAGGCCAGTGAGGAATGACCGACGCCTGATCACGTCGCTCCAATGTTTGCTGAGTTCTTCGGCAGAAGCCGAAATCGGGCTCTTTTCCATCTTCAGTCCACCTTTTAGAGATCCGGTTCTGAAAGGGAGTATAGGTCTGCTCCCGATCACTACATGCAATCCAGATGTGACTGCCGCGTAAAAGATTGGCAGGTTTTCGTTCCGAAAATTACCGAAGCGGCCAGGCCGCCGGCGGCCGTGCGATCCCACGCCCGCGTGATAGCCTGATGTTCATCATGAGCAGACGTGCGTTTCTCCGGATGGCGGCCGTTGCCGCCGTGCTGCCGGTGCGCGGTTTCGCACAACAACGCCACGACGCCGCTCATGTCGCGACGCTCGACGCAGGGGCTCGCCACGTCCATCCCGGCGGCAGCATCCAGGAAGCGCTCGACGCGGCTGCGAACGATCCGGTCAACAAGACCGTCTACGTCCACGCCGGCACCTATCGCCCCGCGACGCGCGGACAGGCGCTGATCTGGTTCAACCGGCGGCACGACGGCATCACGCTCGAAGCGGTCGGCGAGGTGGTGTTGACCGCCGCCAATCCAGCCATTGCCGATAACAAGGCGCCAAGCTTCCCGGCGGTCGTCACTCACGTTGTCTTTTTCGGCGACGGCATCTCGACGAAGACCGTGCTGCGCGGCTTCCGGATCACCGGCGCGCATAATTACACCAACGGTTCCGGCCAGCATTCGCCAATCGAATCCGATGACGTGCCCAAGACGGCGTTCTTCTATCTGGATGGCGGCGGCATCAAGATCTATGCGCGCTCCTATCCGACCGTCGAGCGTGTTGAGGTTGCCGACAATTACACCAGTCCGTGCGGCGCCGGCGTATCCGTGGAGCACCTTGGCCGGCCGCTGGACGCCGCTGTGTTCCGCGACTGCATCTTCCGCAACAACCGCACGCAGGTCACCGGCGCGGCGTTCGACCTTCTGCACGGCAGCCGCGCCACGCTCGAAAATTGCCTGTTCGTCGGCAACATCGCCAATCTGGGCGCCGATTACGTGGGCTTACTGACCGGCGGTGAGTATCACCCGGAAAACGGCTCGGGCGCCATGACTGTGTTCGAGGGGTCCCGCGCGGAGGTCAGCAACTGCACCTTCACGGGGAACTGGGCCGGCGTGGACGATAACGGAACCGGCAGCACTTACGTGAAGTCCATCTTCTGGAATAACACATTGAAGGGCGGGATCTCGACCGGGCCGCGCTACGAGATCGACATCACGAGCGGTGCGGGCGTACAGGGGTCGTTTATCCATGGAGAGACCGACGACCTGCGGGGGACGATCGATCGCGCGGCGAACACCTTCGATCCGCCAGATCCGCGGTTCGACGCGCAGTTCGTGCCGCAGGCTCCGGAGTATGCGGCGGTGGGCTACCGGCCGCGCCATCGCCCGGCGGCGCCGGCCAGCAGCCGGTTGTGACGCGGAAGACCGCCTGTGTCGGCGCGCCACTACGGAATACAGCAAAACCGCTTGATCTAATACACTTCCCTTCTGGGTCATGAACTGCTGCATTTGCGCTGATCGCCCTGCGTGATGCTGCGCCACGTCTCCACGTATTTGCTTTTTGCGCTCGTCATTACCAGCGCGCAGGAACCGCCCTTTCGCGTCCAGACTAAGGTTGTGCAGATTCCCGTGAGCGTTACGAATCAGAACGGCGGGAGTGTGGACGGTCTTTCGGCGCAGGACTTCACCGTCCTCGATAACGGCATTCGGCAGGCGGACGTAACCCTGGATGATTTCTCCACCGGCCTGGCCCCCATCTCCATCGGCATTGTGATTCAGACGTCAGCGGCATCGAAACCGGCGCTCGTGAAGATCAGCAGCATCGGGGGAATGATTCAGCCTCTGATTGTTGGGGAGCGAGGCGCGGCCGCCGTCGTGACCTTTGACCAAAACGTCCGCTGGCTGCAGGACTTCACTTCGGACGACATTGAAATCCGGTCGGCGCTGAAAAATCTGCGAGCGTCCCGAAGCGGAGAGGCGCGTATGATCGACGCCATCGCTGAAGTGGCGGACCGGCTGAAAGAGCGGAATGGACGGAGAATACTGCTGGTGATCGGTGAAAGCCGTGATCGCGGAAGTGACACCGGGTTTCAAAAAGTGCGAGAGCTGATCGAGCGGGAAAGCATCGAGGTATTCGGCATACATTATTCGGCCTATGCCACGGCGATGGTCGCGAAACCCGAGGACTTGCCTGAATCTTCTCCAATGGTGATGTCCGGCGATCCAAATGACTGGCCGCCATCGCCACCGACCGTGAATTTCCTGGCGATTGGCGCGGAATTAGCGCGCCTGGCAAGCGTCAAACCTGTCGAGGTATTGGCGCAGCTCACGGGCGGCTTTGACGATACATTTATAAAAGAAACGGCACTTCAACGCGCAATCGGGAGAATCGGGACCGATGTCCATTCTCAATACGTCCTGAGCTTTCCTCAACTGAAGCCCTCGCGGGGAATTCACCAGCTTGAGGTTACGGTTCCGGCCAATCGCGGTGTTCGTATTCGTTCGAGACGTACATATTTGGCGGATTAGATCAAGCTGTCGGAGCCAAATAGAAAGTTCCTAACGCCAGCCAAGTAGAAAGTTCCTAATTGGCGGGTTTTTGAGAAACCCACATGGTATGTTCGCACAACCTTGACGAAGTCGCGTTTGTCGGGGTTGCCCAAAGCCGAGGCGACGG
>DASYCD010000428.1:0-8096 GCA_036500405.1 Bryobacteraceae bacterium | reverse complement strand
ATCAGTTCCACTGTTCTCGATCCGCTCCTCTTCAAAGGACCTTCGAGCTTTGACCGCCGCCTCCGCTACGTCGGCAATTTCAGCTACGACCTGCCGTTTGGCCGCGGTAAACGCTTCCTGAACCGGGGCGGCATTCTGAACGGCGTTTTCGGCGGTTATAACCTGGTCTGGCAATACGACGTTTATAGCGGGAACCCCGTCACTCCCGGTTTCATCAACAGCCCCTACTCGTATCTGAGTGGCGTATTCGGGGGGATCGGCGGACGCCCCATGGTTCTCGGACCGGCGACGTTGCGCGATGACTGGCAGGATCTCGGCGGCAACCGCTTCAACCAGGGTCAGCAGAACAGCGCGATTTGCTGCCTCGCCAATTTCGCCTATCCCGCCGCCTATACGTGGGGCAACGAGGGCAGGAATACGTTCTACACGCAACGCGGCATCGGCGCCAGCTTCTCGGTGCGCAAGGAATTCCCGATCAAGGAACGGGCCCGGATACAGATTCGTCTCGATTTCCAGAACCCGTTCAAGTGGTACAACTGGGGCAATCCGACCACGAACGTGGATCTGAAGCCGTCGGATCTCGTGGCTGGCACGACGAACCCGAATTCTTCCAATCTGTTCGGTAAGTACGGCACTGGCAACGAAGCCACCAGCGTGGCCGATGGCGGTGTCCCGATGATGAACGGAACCATCAAGTTCACCTTCTGATCCGGAAGTATTCGTTAAAATAGAAGGGGGCCGGCAATAGCTGGCCCCCTTTTTACGTGATTTTGCGCGACCGCAAGGGCTGTTCGGGCATCTAAATCCTTTGACGCCGCTATCATAGAAAGAGCGGTTTCCCCGCAACTTCACGCAAAATGACGACAGATCAGCCACATCCACTCCGAAAAATTCTTGCTCAGCGCATCGCCATTATCGACGGCGCGATGGGTACGACCATCCGGAGCTACGGGATGACGGAAGCGGATATTCGCGGCGAGCGCTTCAAAAACGCCCCGAAAGACCTGCTGAACAACGGCGACATCTTCTCGCTCACCCAGGTCAAAATGATCGGCGATATTCACCGCCGCTTCCTCGAGGCCGGCGCCGACATCATCGAGACCAACACCTTCGGCGCAACTTCCATTGCTCAGAGCGAGTTCTTCGTCGAAGACCCGCGCGAACGTGGCGGCCGCAAGGATCCCGCCTTCTACCAGAAGGTCATCGAAGACGCATCGTTGAAGAACCTCGCCTGGGAGATCAACGAACAATCCGCGAAGCAGTGCCGCGAATGGGCGGACCGCGTCGGTACGGCCACCGGACGCCAACGCTTTGTCGCGGGCGCTCTGGGACCCCTGACCGTTTCGCTCTCGAATTCGCCGGACGCCGAAGATTCCGGCTTCCGCGTCGTCACGTTCGATCAGGTGAAACAGGTCTACATCGAGCAGGTGCGCGCGCTCATTGCGGGCGGTTCCGACTTGCTGCTCGTCGAAACCATTTTCGATTCGCTGAACGCCAAGGCCGCGCTCGTTGCGATCCGTGAAGTATTCGATAGCGAGGGCAGGGAACTGCCGGTCATGATCTCGGCTGCGGTCGGACGGGGTGGCGAAACCATGATTTCCGCCCAGACGATCGAAGCATTCTGGGACGCCATGGAACACGTCAAGCCGCTTTCCATCGGGCTCAATTGCTCGCTCGGACCGGACCTGATGTATCCGTTCCTCGAGGAGCTCTCCAGTAAGGCCAACGTCGCGATTTCCTGCTACCCGAACGCGGGCCTTCCCAATCCGCTTTCGCCGACCGGCTTCGATCTCGGCCCCGCCGACATGGGCCGTTACCTCGGCAGTTTCGCCGACGCGGGGCTGATCAACATCGCGGGCGGCTGCTGCGGCAACACGCCGGAGCATATCGCCGCCATCGCGAAAGCGCTCGAAAACCGTCATCCGCGCGAGTTGCGCGAGGCCACTCCCGCTTCTAAGTCCACGGCGCCCGCGGCTGAAGTTCGCCCGCTGCGCCTTTCCGGCTCGCAGCCGTTCACCCAGCAGCCCGGCATCTTCATGATGATCGGCGAGCGTACCAACGTCGCGGGCTCGCCGAAATTCGCGAAGCTGATCAAGGACGGTAAGTACGAAGAAGCAGTCGCCGTCGCGCGTCAGCAGGTGGATAACGGCGCCAACGTAATCGACATCTGCATGGATGAAGGCATGATCGACGGCGTCGCCGCCATGTCGCGCTTCCTCCATCTGCTCGGGAGTGAGCCCGAAGTCGCTCGCGTGCCGTTCATGGTGGATTCCTCCAAGTGGGAAGTCATCGAAGCCGGTCTGAAGTGCCTGCAGGGCAAAGGTATCGTCAATTCGATCTCGCTCAAGGAAGGCGAAGCGAAATTCCGGGAGAACGCGGCGACTGTTCTGAAGTACGGCGCCGCCGTCGTCGTGATGGCTTTCGATGAGGAGGGCCAGGCCGCCACTTACGCAGACCGCATCCGCATCTGCGAGCGCGCCTACCGGATTCTGGTCGATGACATCGGCTTCCCGGCGGAAGACATCATCTTCGACCCCAACATCCTGACCGTCGCGACCGGCATGGAGGAGCACAACAACTACGCGGTTGACTTCATCGACGCCACGCGCTGGATCAAGGTGAATCTGCCGCACGCGAAAGTGAGCGGCGGCGTTTCCAATATTTCGTTTAGCTTCCGCGGCAACAACAAAGTCCGCGAGGCGATGCACTCGGCGTTTCTCTATCACGCCATCTCTGCAGGCATGGACATGGGCATCGTCAACGCCGGCATGCTCGAAGTCTACGAAGAGATCGAGCCGGCGCTGAAGGAAATGGTGGAAGACGTCCTCCTCAACCGTCGTTCAGACGCCACCGAACGGCTGGTGGATTACGGCGAAACTTTGAAAGCTCTGAGCGCCGATCCGGGCGCCGCAGAGAAGAAGACCGAAGAGTGGCGCAATGGCTCCGTGGAACAGCGCCTCTCCCACGCGCTCGTGAAGGGCATAGACGCGTACATTGAGCAGGACGCCGAAGAAGCGCGCGCGAAGCTCGGCCGTCCGCTGCTGGTGATTGAAGGCCCACTGATGGACGGTATGGGCGTGGTTGGCGACCTCTTCGGCGCGGGCAAAATGTTTCTCCCGCAGGTGGTGAAATCTGCCCGCGTGATGAAGAAGGCCGTCGCATACCTTACGCCCTTCATGGAAGCCGAGAAAGCCGCGCTTGCCGCGGCTGGCCAGGCCGTGAAGACGCAGGGCAAAATCGTGCTCGCCACGGTAAAAGGCGATGTGCACGATATCGGGAAGAACATCGTCGGTGTTGTGCTCGCGTGCAATAACTACGAAGTCATCGACATGGGCGTGATGGTCCCATGCGAGAAAATTCTCGAGCGCGCGAAAGCCGAAAATGCGGATGTCATCGGTCTCAGCGGTCTGATCACGCCGTCACTGGACGAAATGGTGCACGTGGCGCGCGAGATGGAACGCCTTGGATTCCGTCTGCCGCTACTGATCGGCGGCGCCACCACGAGCCGCGCCCATACCGCCATCAAAATCGCGCCGCACTACAGCGAGCCCGTCGTGCATGTGCTCGATGCCAGCCGCGCGGTTCCGGTAACGACCAGCTTGCTGAGCGAAGACGGGCGGGCCGCCTTCATCGAGAAGCACAACGCGGAATACGAAACCATCCGGAAGACCCACGCCGCGCCTCGCCTGCCCGCCGTGCCGTTCGAAACCGCGCGCGAACGCCGTACGCCGATCGAGTGGAACCAGCGCGATATTCCAACGCCCGAGTTCACCGGCGCCAGAGTCCTGAACGATTTTCCGCTCGAAGAGCTGCGCGACTACATCGACTGGTCGCCGTTCTTCCATACCTGGGGCCTGAAGGGTCTTTATCCGAAGATCCTGGATCATCCCGGATACGGCGCGCAGGCGAAGCAGGTCTTCGCCGAAGGCCAGGCGCTGCTCGACAAAATCATCGAAGGCAAGCTGATCTCGGCTCAGGGCATTTATGGACTGTTTTCGGCGAACGCCGTCGGCGAAGACGTGCAGCTCTCGAACGGTGTCACGTTCCATTTCCTCCGCCAGCAGGTGCGCGATGAAGGCCGCCCCTGCCGCTCGCTCGTCGATTTCATCGCTCCGAAAGAGACCGGCCTTCAGGATCACATCGGCGCGTTCGCGGTGACGAGCGGCATCGGCCTGAAAGAGCTCTGCCAGAAATTCCGCGCCGCCAATGACGATTACAACGCCATCATGGCGGAAGCAATCGCCGACCGCCTCGCCGAAGCGTTCGCCGAATATTTGCACAAGCGCGTTCGCGACGAGTGGGGCTTCGGGCGCGGCGAAGGCCTGACAAACGAAGACCTGATCCAGGAGCACTATCGCGGCATTCGCCCCGCGCCGGGTTATCCTGCCTGCCCCGATCACACGGAGAAGGGCACAATCTGGCAACTGCTGGACGTCGAAGCAAAGACCGGCATTCAGATCACCGAATCGTTCGCGATGTGGCCGGGCTCGAGCGTGAGCGGCCTCTATTTCGCGCATCCGGAATCGCGCTACTTCACGGTTGGCAAGATTGATCGTGATCAGGTCGCCGACTATGCTGTGCGCAAAGGCATGACCATCGCGGTTGTCGAGCGCTGGCTGGGTTCGAATCTCAACTACGATCCAGCCAACTGACGCATCAGCTCGCCCACCTCGCGCGCCAGACGGAACGACTCCGCAACAACCGGGGTCTGCAGCAGCCCGAGCCCGCACGTTGCCGTCACCATCGCTCGGCGCGCCAGATCTTCCGGCTCGCCGGCCATCGCTGCCGCCGTCAGCCAGCGCGTGAAGATATCGGTTGCCGTGATGCCCTCCAGCCCCTGCCATGTCGGCGCCAGGCCGTACGCGACAATCCCACCCTTTTGCAGGAATTCCTGCGCATGCCGATCCGCGAAAAATAAATCCAGACCCTCGTGCGCGTCAAACGAAACAATATCCGGCTCCGCGAGACACATCCGCCGGAACGGCTTTTCCGCGCAGCAGTGTAGTCCAGCCACCGCCCCGCGTCGACGCGCATCGTCCAGCGTGGCCGACAGCGCGCTGAGCCGCGTCTCTTCCGGCACCGAATTCGACACAGTCGCATCGAGGCACAACGCCGGCTCATCCAGAAACAGCAGCACCGGCAAGCCCGCGTGGCGCAACCGGTCAATCTGCCAGCACACCATCTGCGATACGTGGAATGCGACCGCCGAGAACAACGCAGCATCCACAAAAAACGGTTGGTCGCGATAGAAGAGATAAGTCGAAAGCGTGATGGGCCCTTCGATTTGCCCCTTCACCGCTGTGGCTTCCGGAAAGAGTCCACGTGCGAGCCCCTCTTCGAACGCCATAAACCCCGCCGCATTCGACGCCGTGAGTTCGCCGGTACTGTGGTGAAGGGCGTCCACCACAGCATCGATGCGCCCCGGCCTCACCCGATACCCGTAGGCGCCGCCGCGCGGTTCAATCAGCCCGTCAAGAATTCCAAGCCCCTGCCCAATCACGCTTTCCTGCTGCGATAGCTGGGGCAACTGAGGCCAGAACGGAATCCGCGGCGAGCATCCCGCGACCGCCCGAATCGCCTCCGGTACCGATGCGAACGGCAAACTGCCGATGCCGGTCACCGAGCCTGATGGGCGGAATGAATTCCGATGCGCAATAGATGACGCCACTGGACTCATGATAAGGGGCAACTCCATCGCCCATCCGTCGGCCCTGTGTCCCGGCCATCGACAATAAAAACTGCATGCCCGCTACCGATTGGGGATGGCTCATCACGCCCGAGGAACTGCGTGGCTGGATCCTGCAGGAGACCTCCGACCTCGTCATTCTCAACAAACCGCCGCATGTCGTATGTCACCGTTCGCGTCACGGTCCATGGTCGAGCCTCATCGGCGCCTGCCGTGAATATCTGGGCGACGATGTCCTCCGCATGCCATTCCGTCTGGACCGTGAGACCAGCGGCGTACTGGTGCTTGCGCGAACAGAAGCTACCGGAAAACGCCTGCAGCGCGCCGTGCAATTTCGCAACTTCCGCAAAACTTACTACGCAGTCCTGACCGGAACTCTGGAATCCGCCGTTACTGTCAGCGCCGAAATCGGTCCCGACATTGGCGCCGAATTCTATTCGCGCCGAACGGTTGTCGCGGAAGGTGGTGAAGCCGCCGAAACCGAATTTATCCCCGTCGCGAGTGGCGGTGGATACACGCTCGCCCGCATCCACCCGTACTCCGGCCGCCGCCACCAGATCCGAGTCCACGCCGCCTCTCTGGGCCACCCGCTGGCCGGCGATAAACTCTACGGCCCCGATCCCTCCCTGATGCTTCGCTTCATGCGCGAAGGGATGTCCCCCGAGTTATGCGACCAACTCGTGCTTGACCGTCAGGCCCTCCACTGCGCTCATGTCGAATTCGAAACGGAAAACGGATCTGAGGTATTCACCGCTCCCCTATCCGAAGACCTCGCCAACTTTGTCCTCACCCATATCGGCGTCCCGTGGGACAGTTTCATGTGACCGCACCTGTGCGCGGATGTACGGTCGATCCACATCTCACCGGTAATTTTCCTGGTGGGCCGCCGCTCACACCTGCGAATATACTGAGCCCGTGTCTACCGCAACAGCACCACTAACCTCACAATATATAGTCCTGAAAGCCGGTAAATTCGACACGCAAAATGCTCCCGGAGAAGCTGGCCTCGTTCAGGTATTTTCAGAGATAAAAGAGACAAAGCCGGAGCGGCTTGTCATCCACTTTCACGGTGGCCTGGTTGACCGCGCACTAGGGGAAACAGCGGCCGCCGAACTGCTGCCTCTCTATACGAGCGCCGGAGCGACTCCTCTGTTCGTGATCTGGGAAACGGGCTGGAAGGAGATCGTGGAGCAAAACATCCCCACCATCTTCAAAGAGGACATTTTCAATCGCCTTGTCCGAAGAGTGGCGCAATTCGTGAAGGCGAAAGCTGACAAAGAAACTTCGGACGATGGGACCAGAGGCATCGGCGCCATGGAACTCCCCAAAGAGGGCGCGATCAAAGCGGAGATCGATAAAGCGCAAAACGGCGAGGAGATGTTTCAGGATGCCGCATTCGATCAGCTTCCTCGCAGCACGCAGCTCACCGCCGATGAACAGGAACAGATTCAGAAAGAGATTGAAAACGACAAGGAGCTCCGTACGGAGCTTCAGCAGATTGCCAACGCCAGGAAGGAGCCCTCAGAAGAAGTAACACGATCGGTCACAGAAGCCGGTTCATCGGAAACGCTGATGAGTCCGGAAGTCCTCGAGGACATTTCTCCCACAGCCACTGGAGAAAGAGGGCTCATTTCGACCGTCATGCTGGCGAAGCACGTTGTGGTGATCGTAGCCTCGGTCATCTCGCGTCTGTCAAAGGGCCGCGGTCACGGCGTCTATCTGACGATCGTGGAAGAAGTGATGCGCGAGTTCTACATTCGCAACGTCGGCAAATTCCTTTGGGACAGCATGAAGAAGGAAGTAGATCAAGCCTTCGGATTCGCCGCGGATTCCGGCGGCGCGGCATTCGTCCGGCACTTCAAAGACATGTGGGACGCGGGCGTCCGGCCCACCGTAACTCTGATCGGACACAGCGCCGGCTCCATTTATGTGGCGCGTCTGTTGAAGGAACTGGATCACGCTCTCGAAGCGTATCCCGAAGCCAAAGTGAACGTGGTTCTCATTGCTCCGGCGGTCACGTTCACCGAATACGCGGATGCGCTTCGGTCGGCGGGCAAACGAATTGCCGGGCTGCGCATTTTCGGCATGAGCGATTCCATTGAACGCGAGGACCGCATCGCGAAAGCTCTCTATCCGGCCTCACTGCTCTATTTCGTTTCCGGAGTTCTGGAAGAAAGCCGCGACGAACCCCTCGTGGGCATGCAGCGCTACTACGACAAACCCTACACAGGTCCGGGATTTGAAGCGGTGGAATACGCCCGCAACTTCAGTTGCATGAAGCGCCAGTTTTCGGCAGTCTGGTCTGATATCACGCAGGGCCCGGGATGTAACTCCGATATGCGCTCGCACGGCGGGTGGGTTCAGTCGGCCGCCACGAAGGCAAGCGTGATGGAGATCATCACCAACGGCT
>DASYCD010000427.1:0-9750 GCA_036500405.1 Bryobacteraceae bacterium | reverse complement strand
TGCGAAAGCTCGGAACGGAAGCTGTTCACCACGCAAACCTTGTGATCGCGGTACGCGTGCACCAGCGGATGATCCAGCGTGAAGCGCATCAGGAATTCCTGCACGCTCACCCGGCGGTAAATCAGATCGATATCGATGCCGCCGCCGCGCAGCACGCCGTTGCGGTATTCCAGCTGATCGGGCGAAACGAGAACCGCCTGATAGCCTTCGCTGCGGAAATAGTCTCGGAACATCTCGTATTCGCTGCCGCTGTTCATGGTGCGGAATTCGAGAATCGCGATGCGGGGCTTCTTCGCCGCGCCCGCAAACATCTTGTATGCCTTGAGCAGCGCCTGCAGGAACGGCTTCTTGCCGCCGAGCCGCGTCATGTTATACCGCCGCCGGAATTCTTTCACCGGAGGCGCATCGTAGAAAACTTCGGAAAGGCCTTCGGCATATGCGCCGCCCGTCAAGGCGTCCGCGCTGTATTGCCGTACGTGCAGCGAACCGTTGTTAATCTGGAGATCGAGCTGCGCGGAAACTTCCGGCATGGCGTAACCGGGGTCGATGGCAGCGAGCATCTTCTCCGCCGGGAGAAGCTGCATGGTAGAAAGAAGTTGTGGAGAGGCCAGCGCAAGCTGCAGCATTCGATCCACAGCGGAAATCAGCGCTTCGCCGGTTTTGACCAGATTGTCGTACTGTTTCTGGGTAACGAAATTCGGCCGCAGGAAAGGACAGAGGAGCCGGCCGCCAGCCGAGAGTTGGCGGGCTTCCATCTGCTCCTGTAAATTTTTAACCCATCGCAGATCGCGGTAGGGTTCGGATTCCAGGATCCGGTGGTACCGCGCGATGGCTTCATCAAGCTGCGTCATACGTGGCGCTCTTTCACAGGGCTGCTATACTAGCGCCCTCTATTATTCCGTTTCTGGAAGTAGTATGGCACAAACAAAGCGGACTTGCATGTTCCGGATTCGTTTTTGCCGCCGTATCCTGTTGAAAACAGGCATTAAAATTGATGTTTGAGGGAGCTTCAATTTGTGTCTGTTTCGCTACAGTCCTTCTATTATTAAAGATGCTTCTGCACGGCATTCGGTTGCAGATGCGCTTTCAGTCCCGTCCTCGATCCGCTTCGCACGGACGATGAAGCGCTGCGGTGCATCGCCAACATAATAGAAGGGATAGCAGGTGATCAGGGTCAATTCCTGGCTGCGCTCGGGTCGCAGAACGGCGATGTCATTGGGGTTCACGATGCGCGTCCAAGCCACGCGATAGCGGAATTCTCCCTCAGGTGTCGTCACGCGGATTGTGTCTTTCGGACGAATGTTTCGGAGCGGACGAAAAAACGTATCGCGATGCGCGGCGATCGCCGTATTGCCTGGCTGACCGGGCAAGGCTGTGCCAATCAGATGTCCGGCGGCATGCGCGAGGTCGCCTGCATCGGCGCCTTCCACGATTGCGACAGATACGCCGAGCCGATCCACATCGACGCGTCCGATGACATCGCCACGCTCGATCCGCTGCGATGGATTCGCGCGCTGCGCTTCGAGCGCCGCGTTCGCGTGGCGCTGGAATATCGAGCTGGAAACCTTGTCGATAGCGAAGGCTCCGAGGAGCACGACCGCCAGCACGAACAGCGTGTACTGAAGCCAGCGCAGGAAACACTTCATCGCGTGGCCTCGTAGCCGGCTCGCGTTCTGACCTTCAGATCCTTTCCGGTTGCATGCGCGACTACTTTGACGTTGCGCTGGCCGCCGGTTTTCGTGTTCGTCGAAATGTAGCCGAGCGTGTATTGATGCCGGATATCCGTCGCGATGCCACCGCAGATCTTCGCCGCGTCCGCGTACTGACCGGGAAAAAAGGCTTCGCCGCCGCTCTCCTTTGCCAGTCGCTTCAGCACACGCGTGTTCTGGTCAGGATCCTCTTTCGCGAAGATTCCGAGAGTGTAGACGATCGCATTCGATCGCGCTGCTTTTTGCAGAACGTCAGCCATGGTGGTCTTGCTGGCGTTATCACCGCCATCGCTGAAGACCACGAGAACCTTCTTTTCCGGCTGACCTTCGGGCAAACGTCCGATTGCCAGATCCAGTGCGTCATAGAGCGCGGTCTGGCCTGTCACCGGCGCATCTTCAATGGCTTCGCTCAGCAAGGTAGAGAGATGAGTAAACGCGATATTTGAGTGCAGGCCGAGACTGGCCCGCTCATTGAAGTTGACGACAAACATCTGGTCCTGCGGATTACTGGATTTTGCAAACTCCTTAGCCGCGGCCACCACGTCGGCCATTTTGGCGTTCATGCTGCCGCTGTGATCCACCACGATTCCCGCCGTGACCGGAATATCCTCATGGCGAAATAAACGGACGGACTGCCTGACGCCGTCTTCGTAGATCTCGAAGTTTTCTTTTGTCAGACCGCTGGCAAAGGCGCCGTTGCGATCGCGGACGGTCACGGGCAGCACCACGAGATTCAGGTCTACGGAGATCTGAAAGGAGGAATCGGGCGTTTGCCCGAATAAGGAGGCTGCAATGAAGAGGGGCGCCACCCTGAAGGCAGCGCCCCGATTCCATCTGAACGTGACTGCGTTACGCATGGCGCAGCGCATAGCGAATGCTGAATGCGCCGCCCAGTGCAAACAATCCGCCCAGCATCAGAAGGCCGCTATCACCGGCCGTCTGCGGGAGTTCGTTGGTTTCCGCAGTGGTGTCAGTTGCGGGCGCTGGGGCAGAATTCGCCGGAGGCGTATTCTGCGCTACTTCATTGAATGACTGCGCGGGCGGAGTTTCCGTCTGCGGATTCGCGGCAGGCATGGGGGATGTTGCTGCCTGCGCAAGTTGCTGGTCCTCGCCATTGGCGTTGTAGCTGCCAACCTTGTCATTCTGCATACGAGCTGTTTCGTCTTTAGTGGGGGCCTCAATGGGCGCCGTTACTTCACTGGAGTTTGCCTCGTTGTTCGAATAGGGAACGTTGGCCTTATTGGATTGCGCGAGTTCCTTCGCTTCTTTCTTTGGGTAGACGAATTCATCGCCCCACGAGGATCCCGGATAAAACCACGCGCGCAACGCCGGCGGCTGGCCGGCGGGACGCTCGTCGAACGTCAGGATCGTTTTGTCGGCTGGCTCCAGCCGGGAATCCGGAATGGCGAGAACCGTCGCATACGTCTTCGATTGATCCTCGCTCTGGATCTGAACGATGTGGTGGTCGCTGTCGGAATTGAGCAGACGAAATACATAGGTTCCCGCGGGCAGAACCTTAAAACCTTTCAGATGCACGCCGGGGATTTCAACGGGGCCGCTAAAGGTAAATTTTGTCAACTTATTCAGGTTGCCGGCGCCCTGCGCGCTCACCTGGGGCGCGAATACCATGGCTGTGCCTGCAATACAGAACATTGCCGAAGCCGCTTTTAATATTTTCATTGGTTAGTCCTTTCGTAAGCGCTCATCTGGCTCCGCGCGCGAGCGGCTGACTTGCGACGGTCGGATAAGCCTGAATGACTGGCCGATCGAATCGACCGTCATATCTTTCCGCGTTTGATAACGCAATTTCCGGGCCGTTCAGGGCTTGTCGGGACGCTCCAGATACTCCGCCGGAACGTCGTCTTCCGGTACCTGTTTGGTGCGTACCTCGCCCTGATCCGCGTCAGGGGCATTCTCCACGCCGCGAACCGCGTCAGCCTCGAAGTACTGGCCTTCTTCCACTAGTTCCTGAACGCTCTCTGAGTCAGCGGTTGCGGTGTCGCTTAATCCCTGCAGATCGCCGGACTGTCCCGCAGTCGCTTCGGGGTCTCGCCGCTTCGGGACTGGTGTGTGCTGCTTGATGAGTTCGCTCTGGTTCCTTTTCATGCCTGTGATAGTGCATTTCCCCGGCCACCCGTTCATTCGGCTGGCCTTTCAAATGCATCCGTCTTTATGTGCGCTTCAGGAACGGGCGCCCGATTAGGAACTCAACGAGAGGGGACCAATTTATGAACATCAAATGGAACTGCGCCGCACTTGCCGCCATTCTGACTTTCGGCGGGAGCGTTACCGCTCACGCGGAAGATCGCTCGGATGTACGGAATCGATTGACCGCCGCCACCAACACGGTGGGCGAACTGATGCGAGCCGGTGACAACGATATTCCCCGGGAACTGATCGACAATGCGAAATGCATCGTGGTGATTCCCGGATTGAAAAAGGCGGGTTTCATCCTTGCCGGAAAATATGGCAGAGGGTTCGCCTCGTGCCGCCGTGCGAATAACATGGGCTGGACCGCTCCGGCGGGCATGCGGGTAGAAGGCGGCAGTTTTGGTTTTCAGATCGGCGTGTCCGACACCGATATCGTGCTGCTTGTGATGAACTCCGGGGGTATTCGCCATCTGTTATCGGATAAATTTACGCTGGGTGGAGAGGCAACCATTGCGGCGGGTCCGGTCGGACGCGACGCCGCGGCTCAGACCGATGCCATGCTGAGTACGGAAATGCTGTCCTATTCGCGAACTCATGGGCTGTTTGCGGGTTTATCACTCGAAGGCGCTACATTGCGTCCGGATGGGGATACGAACCGGGTACTTTATGGACACGGCGTATCGAGCAGGCAGGTGTTGACCGGGAAGGTAAAGGCGCCGGCCTCAACGGGAAATTTCACGCGCGCTCTGACTCGGCATTCGCCTCGCCGCGATTAGCGGTGTACCAAACAAAATCCGCTTCGGGGCTCCTCAATTGAGTTCCCGAAGCGGATTAAAAGTATCGATCTTTGAGTAAATGAACGCCGAGTTAGTGAACGCCGCCCAGCATCCAGAACAAGAGCACGATCAGAATAATGGTTCCGAGTCCAATTCCTGCTCCCCCGCCATAGCCCCAGCGGCCGTATCCATAGTAGCCCCCGCCACCACCAAGCAGCAGGAGAAGTACGATGAGTAATATAAGCATTAGGTGTCCCTTTTCCGGGAGATTTACTTTCTGAGCCGCGTGAAGCGTTCTCCCGGTGCTATCACAGCAATCAAGCGCCCAAATGCTGTCTCAATGGACTTTGCCCGATTTTGAGGCGATCGCTTCCTGGCGCAAATCACGAACCGCCTGAAACCAGTCTTCGTCCGAAGAGCCCTCGCTGTGCCCACGTTCTTCCCATAGCTGGTAAGCGCGACGCGCGATATCCTCATGACCGAAGGTGTGTAGCGCACTGTCCCCCGAATGCTCTTCCTGTGCGCGGTCCCGCTCCATGCGGGAGAGTTCGGAAGGCGTGGCGTGGTCGGTACGTTCTTTGCTCAGTTCCGCGACGCGGTGTGCGTGCGCGGCGGTGTTTTGCAGTTCCGCGGCGCGCTGGTGATTCTCGTAGTGCGATCCGTTATTACGGCGTGTAGACATGATTCTCCTTTCGCAGCCAGAGTTCTAAGGCAAAATGGGTTCCAAACTGCGGGCCATCGGCTAAAATCAAAGTTGGCGTCCGATTCGGTTTCTCCGGCCCGGCGTTGTTTCGACCCATTGCTATGACGCAGCCCAGGCTGGACGTAGTTGCGATATATCCAGGCTCGTTCGATCCGATCACGTCGGGGCATCTCGATGTCATTGAACGCGGCTCGAAGATGTTCAGCCGCGTGATTGTGGCAATCCTTCAGAACGAAGCCAAACAGCCGCTGTTTACGATTGCCGAGAGAATGGACATGCTCCGGGAGTGCCTGGGAGGCATCTCCGGTGTGGAAATCGGTACCTTTAAAGGGCTGCTCGCGGACTACGCCGTGGCCCGCAACGCCAGCGTGATCCTGCGCGGCATTCGCGCGATCTCGGACTACGAATACGAACTCCAGATGGCTCACATGAACCGGCGGCTGCGCCCGGGCCTTGAAACGGTTTTTCTGCCGGCCGGGGAAAGCTTCTCCTTTATCAGCTCACGCATGGTGAAAGAAGTGATTTCGCTTGGCGGCAATATTGAGGGCCTTGTCCCGCGGCCGGTGGAGGAACATCTGCGCCGCCGTATTGGGCAGCCAAAAGGCGCCACGGCCGATTAGAACTTCTTTATTCGAATTCAGGAACTACATGACACCAACACCCAGTAAACCCGCAATCGCCGATCGCATATCGCTGATCAGCGTCTCCTCGACCATGAAGGTCATGGCCGATGCCGATAAGCTCCGCCGCGAGGGAGTCGACGTCGTCGATTTCAGCGCGGGCGAGCCGGACTTCATCACGCCCCGCAACATCTGCGACGCAGCCATCGCGTCGATCAATGCCGGTTACACGAAGTACACGCCGGCGGGCGGCACCGCCGAAGCGAAGAACGCGATCATCGCGCGCCACAAGGCGGAATTCGGCACCGACTATAAGGCTTCCGAGTGCATCGTGACCGTGGGCGGCAAGCACGTGCTGTTCAACTACACGCAGGCGCTGGTGAACCCCGGTGATGAAGTCATTATTCCGGTGCCGTACTGGGTGACCTACAAGGACATCGTCAACTACGCCGGCGGCAAGTGCGTTTTCGTCGATACCGATGAAAAAGAAGGTTTCCGCCTCACTGCCGACATGGTGGAGAAGCACATCACGCCGAAGACGAAGATCGTCATCATCAACTCGCCCAGCAATCCCGCGGGCGCGGTGCTGACGAACGAGGAATTCGACCGGATCTATCACCTGACTGCGAAGCATGGCATTTATCTGATCACCGACGAATGCTATTCGCACTTCCTTTATGACGCGAAGCCGTACTCGGTGGCGTCGATCCCGAATTCGAAGCAGACGGTGCTCGTCGCCGGGACTGTGTCGAAGACCTACGCGATGACCGGCTGGCGTATCGGCTATGGTCTGGCTCCCGAGCCGATCATCGGCGCGATGATGAAGCTCCAGAGCCACTCGACTTCGAATCCGACCTCCATCGCCCAGAAGGCCGCGATTGAAGCTCTCAACGGTTCGCAGGATTCCGTCCCGCAGATGCTGGCGGAATACCGCAAGCGGCGCGATTTTGTGGTGCCGCGGCTGCGCCAGATTCCCGGCGTGAGCTGTTCCATGCCGGCGGGGGCGTTCTATGCCTACCCGAACGTGCGCGCGGCTCTCGACAAGGCGGGCATCAAAACTCCGCTCGAATTCGCCAATCGGCTGCTGGCGGAAGGCAACGTCGCG
This sequence comes from Bryobacteraceae bacterium, assembly GCA_036500405.1. Lineage (GTDB taxonomy): Bacteria > Acidobacteriota > Terriglobia > Bryobacterales > Bryobacteraceae > BOG-234. The sequence goes on along the minus strand of DASYCD010000427.1, from coordinate 2,686 downwards.
GTCGTCCCGGGCGAAGCGTTCGGCACAAACGACCACGTTCGTATCTCTTATGCGACGTCGATGAAGGAACTGGAGCGGGGCCTCGACCGCATCCACAAGTTCATCGAAAAACTGGGTTAACTTATGGCACTGCGGAAACTGGAGCCCCAAATTCTGGAAAAGGATTGGGGCTCCACAACCACCAGCCCCTGGCTGGAAAACAAGGAAGGCCGCAAAATCGGGGAGATCTGGTTTGCGGACCGGTCCGTCCTGCCGGTGCTGGTGAAGTTTCTGTTCACCTCGGACCGTCTCTCTGTCCAGGTCCACCCGGACGATGTCTATGCCCAGGCTCATGGCGGGGAGCGCGGCAAGACGGAGATGTGGCATATCCTTCAGGCGAAGCCCGGATCGACCGTTTCGATCGGGCTCCGCGAACCGGCGAGCGGGGAGCGCGTCCGCGAGGCGGCGCTCGATGGCGGCATTGTCGAAATGATGGAGTGGCTGCCCGCCCGCGCGGGCGACACGTTCTTCATTCCGGCGCGCACTATCCACGCGATCGGCGGTGGATTGGTGCTGTGCGAAATCCAGCAGTACTCCGATACGACCTACCGGCTCTACGATTACCAGCGGGTTCCTCTGCGGCCGCTCCATCTGGACGACGCGCTTGCAATCTCCCATTTCGGACCGTGCGAGGGGCGGCGCGAGGGAGATGTTGTGAAATGCGATTATTTCCGGTCCGAAAGAGTCAGAGTGGAGGGCCGATTGGCACTTCCCTCGCCTGCGGGTCCCACCTTTTATATCGCGACGAGCGGGGAAGGGACGATCAACGGGCAGCCGTTTCACGCGGGCGAAGTGTGGCTCAGTGAGGCCGAAACCCCCTCGGTAATTTTCGAGGCCCCCGCAGCGTCATTTGTTCTGGCGTCCATGCCGTAGTCCCTGGACTGAGCGGACGACCACAATTGAGTCGCCGTGACACACTGTTGGTCACACAGTGCACACAGCCTTCGTGAACCTCTGTAAAACTCCCGTATCAAATCAACACTTTAGATGTGGCATTCATGGCGGGGGACTTGCTACTATAGTGACCGAATCGTTTGAAGTACTCCAACCTGCCCTCTGCTGCAACACGTAGGCGATTGGGGTGACGGGACCGGGATCACTCGTCTTCGGGGATGAGTGGTCAGCATTACAAAAGGCTCGTTATCCCCCGCTCGGCGATTGCAGCAGGAGGGGTTTTTTAAAACCCTCCTGCGATTCGAACCCCTGCTTATTTTTCAGCTTTTTTGTTTTTCCGCGTCCCAATCGATCGGTTCCACGCAGGGAATTACGAAAATGTACCCCACGAAGCCTACCAGCAGCATGGCTGTAGCGGCGACGAATGCGGCGTAGAAGCTTCCACCTGTCACCTTTGCGACCCAGCCCGTGAAATAAGGCGCGATGATTCCCGGAATGTTGCCGGCAAGGTTCTGCATGCCCGTCCAGCGGCCGGAGGCGAGCGGTCCCGCCATGCGCTGCGTCGTTGCCCAGACGTTGGATGACTCAATGCCGATCGCCATGCTGGCGATGCAGATCAGTACGAGCGAAGTAGTTGCGCTTTCCACCAGGGCGGCGGGCAGCATGATGGTGGCTCCGATGAGTCCCGTTGCGAGGAAACCTTTGCGGACTTTGCTCGGGTTCCAACCTTTGGCGATCATCCGGTCGGAGAGCAGGCCGGAAAGCAGAGTCGAAATTCCGGTGACCCAGAGCGGCAGGGAGCCAAAGATCGCGACATCGTGTTGCGTGTAGTGGCGCGCCATCCGGAAGTAGCCGGGGATCCACGTCAGCAGGAAGTACCAGGCATAATTGCCGCCGAAGAGACCGAGGAACGTGCCCCAGGCGGCGCGCTTGCGGCAGATTTCGAGCATGGTGGGGATGCGCCTCGGTGGTTCGGCGGCGGCCGCGGTCAGGTGTTTCGTTTTCGGCACCATCATGAACCACGGGATCATCCAGAGAAAACTCATCGCGCCCATTGCATAGAAGAAGCTGCGCCAGCCGTATTTCTCCATCAGGAGTCCGCCGACGAGCAGGCTTAGCGCGGGTCCCATCTTGCTGCCTGCATCGATTGCGGCGTTGGCGAATCCGCGCTGGTCCTCTTTGAAATCGGCGGCGAGGATCCTTGAGTACGCCGGGTATGCCACGCTCTCTCCCGCGCCCAGAACCAACCGCAGCACAATCAGCATGGCGAAGCCGGATGCCGCTCCCGTCAGCAGGATCGCGGTGGTCCAGATCACGAAGCCGACGGCCAGCACGCGATTCACGTCGAAACGGTCCACCAGCCAGCCTGCGAACAGCATCAGACCCGCGTATCCCACGAAAAACGCGGAATAGACGGTGCCGCGCGCGGCGGAATCGAGGCCGAAATCCGATTCGAGGTACTTGTCGGCCGCCGAGAGGCTGCCGCGATCGATGTAGTTGATCGTAACGGAAAGGACCAGGAGGATGAGGATTGTCCACTGGGCGCGGGTGAGGGGGATCTTTTGTACCTTCTGTTTCAGAGAGAGGGAGGGGGACATAAGAAATTGGTTATGAGGACTTCATGAGCTTATCGCAGATGCCCGCGTGGCGGCAGCCGTTATACTGATTGAACTTTGGCCATGAAATCCAACGCGGCCCGGTGGAGTGTGGTTTCCGTTTTCGCCCTGGCTTCCACGTGGAATTATCTGGATCG
>DASYCD010000426.1:0-9642 GCA_036500405.1 Bryobacteraceae bacterium | reverse complement strand
CTTCGTCCCGCGCAGGTGATCACGAACGAGGCGGGCGCGAAGTGCTGCGCGGGGAATTTCGGCATGGACCTGCTGAAGCAGGGCCGGGCATTCCGAATCGATTTCGGCAGTATGAGGCTCGACATGGAGCCCGAGTAATTCACTCAGGCTTTGCGGCGGCGAAGCGAGAAAAGAAGCATGGCGAGGACGGGAAAGCCCAGCAGGAGCGTGGATGGCTCCGGCGTCTTCTCCACGTCGAAGATCAGCTCCAACTGACCGCCATTGCCCGCGAGTTGATCGAGACCTGCGATATTGAGCGTCAGGGTACCGCCGTTTACCGATGAACTCGGCACCTGGGTGTCATTCGCGATGGTGATCGCCATGTAGTGCGTGTTGAACACCCAAAGCGGGTCCAGTTGCAGCGTGAGGGTCAGCGTGTCCGCCACGCTGAAATTGTTGGCCAGCGGATCGCCCGAAAAATTCAGGTCGAACACGTTGCGGGTCTTCTGATCGCCGTTATCGACGTCGGGGATGAAGGTGAGGTTCGTGCCGGTGTCCCAGCCGATCATCCAGTCGGAGAAGACGCCGGCATTTTGCCGCAGCGCGGTGATGTTGGCGAAATCCCATTGCTGCGGCGAACCGTTGTCAAAGACGCTCGTCACGTTGATGGACGTGCCGGAAATGGAAGCTGCCTGGCTGGCGGCCGGAAGCAGGAACAGTGGCGCCGCCACCGTGAAGAGAATCAATGAGAGTTTTCCACGCATGAACGCAAATAATACTAAAATGTGAACGATTATGTCATCTAAGACAGTACCAGGACTAATATGAAATCCGCGCCGATGCTATATTCGCTCTTCGTAATTCCAGATCAGGAGAAAGACGGATGAGAAAAACGCTGGCTGCTTCGTTGTTTATCGGCAGCATCGTATTTGGAGGAGTCGCGCAGGCGAACACCATCGTGACGGAGAGCTTCACGGGGACTATCACGTCAGCCGGCCCCCACAACGGGGAGGACGTCGCCGGCTATTTCGGAACGGTGAATGCCAGCCTCGCCGGCGAGACGGTGACTTTTTCGTTCACGTACGATGCGACGAAGCTGGCTGCCGGCACATATCTTACTGGTCCTCAATACGAGGACTACTCCGTCAAGTCAGATCCCTCAGCGGCGTCGGAGACGATTGCGGTCAACGGCGCGTCGCTGACCGCGACATCGATAACAGGAGCGGCGGCTGGTGGCAGCAGCTATACGCCGGGGTGCAATCCAGCGCTTTATATGGGCGTGCAGGGAGCAGATAGTTCACAGTTTGAAGTCGACCTCTGCGGGGCATCCTACGCGTATGGAACCGGCATTCCTCTGAGCCAGGCCACTGTGGACAGCTATACCGCGGGAGCGAGCAGCGCGGTCCTGTATCTGTTCAACGGTCAGTCGCAGGACATTCTGTATGTCAGCGGCATTCATGCGGTGACCCCGGAGCCGGCGACCTGGCTGAGTGCGCTGACGGCATTCGGCGCCGCGGTCCTGCTCAGACGGCGCAGGGCGTGAGCGTCCGTCTATTGCTGAGTGGCGTCTTTGCGCTGGGAATGGCGGGGCAGGCCGCCGCACAGCAGCCGAGGTTCGACGTGGCGTCGGTGAAACAGTGCAGGGACGAGAATGACATCGGACCTGGACGGATGATCATGTCCGGCGACCGGCTGCAGTTGCCGTGCGTCTCGGTGATCCAGATGATCGCGATTGCTTATGGCAAAACTGTGGCGGGCCAGTGGAGTCGCTTTCCGCCGTCGGCGATCGAAGGGCCGGCGTGGCTTCACGAATTGATTCACTATACGGTGGAGGCGAGGGCCGATCGTGATGTCGGCGAGGACGTGGTCAAAGGTCCAATGCTGCGGGCGCTCCTCGAAGAACGATTTCATCTGAGGGTGCGCCAGGAAACGCGGCAATCGCCGGCATTTGCGCTCACGGTCGACCGGCGAGGGTCGAAGCTGAAAACATTCGATGGGACGTGCACGCCATGGGACACTCCGCATCCCGATCCGCCCACGCCTCAAAAGCCTTTGTGCAAGGTCAACCGGGCTGGAAAGGCCTGGGTGAGGGACGTAGACTATCACGGCTTCACTCTGGCGACGGTGGTTCAGCAACTGAACGGATACACCGGCGACCTGGGCGGCCCGATCATCGATCGCACGGGCATCGAAGGACTGTTCGATGTGCATCTGGTGTATTTGGGTGGCGACGGGATGGCTGCAGGCGCAGACGTGACAGTGCCAGGCTTACCAGAGGCGCTTCGCGAACAACTGGGGCTTACGCTCGAGAAAATCACCACGCCGCAGGAGTTTCTCGTCATCGAGAATATCGAGCGGCCGAGCGGAAATTAAAAACGCCGGCTGCGGGTGCAGCCGGCGTTCGTTGGTTGGAGACTCGAATCAGCTTACGCTTTGCGGCGGCGGATGAATCCCGCGCCCGCAAGGCCGGCCGCAAGAAGCAGCATCGTGCCGGGTTCCGGAGTCGGTGTGGCGAAGCCGGTAATTTCGTAAATGTGGTTGCTTGAGCCGAACGTGCTGAAGAGGAAATCGCCCGTTACCGGATCGACGACCGCCCCTTCCGCGCCGTTAAGACCGGTGATGAAGTCCTGGCCGGTTGCAGGAATCGGGAGGCCGTTTGCATCGATCTGAAACGCCACGACTTTATTGGCGCTGTACTCAGAAACGAGGACGCTCTGGCTCGCAAAGTCCGACGACCCTTGCGGGACGTAGATAAGACCTTCCGGGCCGCCGCCGATCGTGACGCTGTTCGTGCAGGCGCCAAAGCCGTAGGTTCCATCCCCGTTGTTCGTCATGGAGACGGTACAGAACTGGCCGCCATTGTAGGAACCGACGACCAGGTTACCTGCTCCGTTATATCCGGCGGGAACAAAGTTGAGCGTACCGACCGAGCTGGGAACCCCTGACCCGCCCAGGCTCACGGTCGCGTCGGGGCTGGTGCTTCCCGGCTTGATCTCACCGATTGCGTTGTTGTTGTATTCGGTGAACAGCAAGGTGCCATTAGGGGCATAGGCCAAACCGCCGTCATTATTGGGCGCAGTGGCGAAGAGAGTCGCTGGGCCTGAGAAGCCGGTGATATGGCCATTCGCGTCGCGGGTCACACCCAGCGTATAAAGCGCGCCCCCGCCGTTATTTGCGGTGCCTGCAACAATCAAGGTATTGTTATCGCCGGCAAGGAAGGTGATTCCTCCGTAGTTTGTTGGCACCGACGGCGCGGCGCCAAGATCGATGAGTGAGTAATCGGTCGCGTAAGTTGGAGTAATCGTTGCGCCGAAAATGGAACCGGCGGCCAGGAGACCAAATAAAAGATATTTCATGCTATCCTCCGTTATCTTTGTAGCCAGTGTAGCCTGAACTTCTTCCAGATTTACCCGTACAGAGGTACCGGCATGCGTTTTCCGTACTACGGTACTACCTGGTTCCGGATTCAATTCGGCGTGGCGCGTTCGGCGGAATCGATCACGATTGTTTCGATTGGGGCGTTTTGCGGTTCGAGGCGGAGGCCGAGTTGGTCCTGCAGCGCGGTGGGGAGGGATGGCAGGTCTGACTCGGTTGTGGTGGACGGATTGAATTGCAGTTGGAGGGCGAACACGCCGTTCAGTCCGGTTTTGTCGAGGACGGGGCGGCCGGCCGAGTTCGAGAGCTGATCGGCGAGTTTGAGCAGCGTGTCGTGTGAGGCGGTGATTTCGATTTTTCCTGATCCGGCGCTCGTGCCGGCGATGCGGCTATTCCTATCGGGCGGTTTCAGCTTGTGGCCGGAATTTGCGATAACCAGCGCGTAGACCGGAATTTCTTTCGGCTCGAAATGAACGCGCAGGTGGAAGCGATCGGCGAGCATCGTCTGGAGCATCTGACGGAATGCTTCTTTTGACGGCTCGGCGGCGTCTGGAGAGCGTGCCGAGATATCGAAATGAGCGGATGCGATCCAGGATGGCCGATCGGGAACCTGGTAGTACTTCAGGTTCCACGCTTCGGTGATGAGATCGCGCAGTGTGCCCGCTTCCCAGGTTGCGTACGTACCGGAGGTGGAACTTCGCGAAACGTAGACCGGATCCGGATGCGGCTTGATCGAGACGGCTTCGAATGCCTGTTGGGCGGAGGCCAGCGACGCCGCGGCTATCAGAAGGATGAAGGCGCGCATTTCAATGCGCCTCCAGAAGGTCTTCGACATGAGTGACCGCGCCAATGCGGATGGGGTCGGAGGAATCGCGCGGATGCCACGATGGCTGGCTGAGGACATAAAGACTGTAAGGGCCGTTGCCTGGGGCGATGGCGCTTTTCGAGGCGACACGGAATTCCGTTTCCCGATCCCGGAACGTGAGGTACGCGCTGTAGACGCTGCCGTTCTTTCGCAGGCCGAGTTTCTCGTTCGGGAACAGGGAGAAGATGTAGCGGCCGTAGCCTTCCACGTAAAGCCAGACCACATTTCCCGCGACGCCAATGGGAGACGCGCTGGGGTAAGTTTTGCCAGCCACGGTGACCTCGGGCCGATCGAGAAAAAGGTCGATATCGGCGAGTGAAAAATCGTGGGCCGGAACGAAGCGCCGCTTCTGTTTGAGCGTGAGGTAATCGACCAGCTTCTGACCGGTTGAGGGATTGACGAGCAGATCGATTGCGACCGTATCGCCCACATGCAGGTTTGGAATCACGGGATATTTGGGCAGGCCGGTGGGGAGGCCGAATCTGCTCCAGCCGTTCTTCAGAACGTGCTGCGGATCGTGAAGCGGCTCGATATGGAGGGTGGCGGATGCTCCATCCGCGGCGGGGTCCAGGCGAACCTCATAGCCAAAGGTTGTGCGATGAACCGGGTCATCAATGAAGCGCTGGGCAAAGGGGCCGGAAACGCCTTCGTCGATGACGCTGCCGGTGAATGCGGGCAACGTACGGCCGGGTTCGAGCCGGGTCTCGAATTCGATGCGAAGGCCTTTCCACGTGGGGCCCTCAGCAATGAGCTGTCCCCAGAGGCAGGGCGCGCACAACGCGAGCAGAATAGCGGCGCGCATTATTCACTCCTCCGGATGACGCGTACGTTCAGGTCTTTTACCGGCTGGAAGTCGGCGAGGTTGACGGATGCGGCCGGCGGCGACGCGGGCGGGCGGCGCAGGAGCGCAATACCCATGACAACGAGAGCCGCGGCGAGCGCGAACGCGACGGGGACGGGGATGCGAATGGAGCCGGTGAACAGCAGTTTCCACCATGGTCTGCGTGAGGCGAGAACGCGCGCGTCGAGTGACGCCGGCGCGCCGGGGAGTTGCCACGCTTTCAAGAGTTCGCTGAATTTTTTGTCATCGTCCATGGGGCAGTCCTTTCGTTTCGAGCAGGGGCCGCAGCATTCGCCGGAGGTTTTCGCGGGCGCGGTGGAGGCGGGATTTTACGGCCGGAAGTTCGGCGTCCACGGCGCGGCAGATTTCATCGAGGGTGAGTTCTTCGTATTCGGCGAGGATGAGGACGTCGCGCTGGAGAGTCGGCAGGAGCGCGATCGCCTCGGCGACGATGCCGGCGCGCTCGCGGTTGGCGACGTCGAGGGAGGGGGAGACGGCGTCGTCGTCATCGAGCTCGCGCCAGGTTCGTTCGCGGCGGGCGCGCTTGAGGGCGAGGTTGCGCGTGATGCCGAGGAGGAAACTGCGGAGGGTACCGCGTTCGCGATTGAAGGCGGCTGGGTTTCGGAGGAGAGCGATGAAGGAGTCGTGGACGAGGTCCTCGGCGGCGGCTGGCGAGCCGGTCATTCGCCAGGCGAAGCGGAAGAGGACGTCTTTGTGGGCAGCGTAGGCGGCCTGGAAATCGGCATCCGTCATTGCTGACTGCCAGTTTCCTTCAGATGGAGGAAAAGATTCGGGTGCCGGCGAAATTTTTGGGACTAAATCCGATGGAAGGCTCTCAGAATCTCGCGGGTGCCGTACTGCAAGGCTACGGGACGCCCGTGCGGGCACGCCATCGGATACTCCGTCTGCGCAAGGGTCCGCAGCATCCAGTCCATCTTTTTATGATCGAGCGGTGTGTTGATCTTGATCGCCGCGCGGCACGCCAGAGACGCGGCGATGCCACGTCGAACATCGGCAACAGAAACGCCGCGCAGTTCGCCCTCGGCAATTTCCAGAATTTCGAAAATCGCACGTTCGATATCGGCATGCCCCACCGCCGCGGGCACGCCTTTCACCGCGATCGTCCGATTTCCAAACGGCTCCGTATCGAAGCCCGACGCGCGCAGCTCATCTTCAATCCGCGCATACTCAATCTGCTGTTCCGGCGTGAGCTGAAGAATCACCGGCATCAGCAGTTGCTGCATCTCCGCGCGTCCGGAAGCCTGTTGCGCCAGAACCTGCTCGAAGAGAATGCGCTCATGCGCCACGTGCTGGTCGATAATCCACAGCCCATCGCGTCCCGCCGCGATGATGAAGCTGTTGTGCAACTGCCCCAGCGGCCGAAGTTCCGCGATGTTAACCATCGAGCCGGCCATTCCCATCTCGGGCGGCATAGCCTCGGCGGGAAAACCGCCATGGGTATCGGGAATCTTCATCCGCAGCGGCGCGGCTGCCTGTTGCGGCGGGACGGCAATCGGCGGCGCGTCGAAATTGAATCGTGCGGGCGGCGGTGGCGCGGGGTGCAGCGCGAACTCCGGCGCGGGCGCCTCGTTCTGGATCATTTGCGAAAACTCGGAGTAGGGAAGCGTGGCCACCGGCTGCGGATTCGGGCTGAAACTTGGCGCGGGCCGCGACAGCATCAACTGATCCCGCACCGAGTCGCGCACGAAATCATGCACCCAGGATTGATGGCGGAACCGTACTTCGGTCTTCGAAGGATGAACGTTGACGTCCACCTCTTCGTTGTCGCAATCGAGAAACAGCAGCGCAAACGGAAAGCAGGAAGGCGGCATCAGGTTGTGATACGCCGCCGAGAGCGCGTGCAGGATCAGGCGATCGCGAATGAGCCGCCCGTTGACGAAAATGAAAATCGAATTCCGGTTATTCTTCTGCACCTGTGGGCGCGACACGAAACCGCGTACGCAATAGCGCTTCGGTTCCTCATCCGGATCCTGCGCGGGCAGGGTCGACTCCCGCTCGCCCAGATCGATCAGATCGCCCAGAATCTGGCTGCCGAAAACCTGGAATACGCGCTCGCGCAGCGTATCCACAGGCGTTGCCTGCAGCAGATTTGTCCCGCCGCTTCGGAGATCGAAAGTCTTATCCGGATGCGCCAGGCTGTAATGCGTCACGAGCGACGCAATGTGCGCCATCTCGGTCTGTTCTGAGCGCAAAAACTTGCGCCGCGCGGGGACGTTATAAAAAAGATCCCGAATCGAAATCGCCGTGCCGCCGCCGCGCGCGATTTCTTCGCAGCTCAGAATTTTTCCACCTGCGATTTCGACGCGCGTGCCGGTCTGCTCATCGGGCGACCGCGTTTCGAGCAGCAGGCGTGAAACCGATGCTATGGAGGGCAACGCCTCTCCACGAAAACCCAGCGTCGCGATCGAAAGCAGATCGTGCACATCGTGCAGTTTGCTGGTCGCATGGCGTTCGAACGCGAGCAGCGCGTCGTCGCGCAGCATGCCGCAGCCATCGTCCGCCACGCGGATCAGACGCCGTCCGCCGGATTCAATCTCAACCGAGATGCTGGTCGCGCCGGCATCGAGCGAATTCTCCAGGAGTTCCTTAACCACGGAGGCCGGACGCTCCACCACTTCACCGGCCGCAATCTTGTTGGCGACGTTGTCCGAGAGTACGCGAATGCGGCCCACGTCATTACTCTAGCGGACAGCGGATTCCAATCCGTCGCACGCGCGAGCCACGCCGTCTTCGCGCGCGATCACTGCAGCGGCCCGCGCCGCCGCATCGCGAAATGAGCCATCCGTCAACAGCCGCTCGAGTTCCGCCGCCACGCGCGACGCCCGATATCCGCTCCGCGGGACCACTCGCGCCACGCCCAGGTTCACGCATCGCCGCGCATTGTCCGGTTGATCGTTACTCCACGGCGCTACGCATATCGGCACGCCGGCGCGCAGCGTCTGCGCCGTTGTTCCCACGCCTCCCGGATGAACTACTGCCGCCGCGCGCGGGAACAATTCGGAATAGGGCGCGTAAGGCGCCGCAATGACGCCAGGGAATTCGCGGGCCGGCTGGTTCCGTGGATCGTCGCCAATCAGAAGGACCGCGCGGCATCCAAGCCGCCGAACGGCGGCCACGCTCTCGGCGAAGAAATCGCCGGCTTCGAAAACAGCCGACGATCCCAAGGTGAAAACCACCGGCGGCGCCCCGGCATCGAGAAACTCCTGCAGTTCCGTGCTCAGTCCCTGGCCCGGCGTCAGCTTGTCATAAAACGGAAATCCGGTGATCACGGTCTTCGTCGGCCAATCCGGCTGCGGCTGCGCCAGCACTTGCGAAAACCACGCCTGCGTGCCGAACGGCGAGAACATACCGTCGAGCAGAGGATTCGCCACCTCCCGCAGCCCCGCCTGGCGGCGCAACCGGTTCACCGGTCCGGACCACGAACGCAACACGCCGCGCACGACTTTCCCGAACACTTTCCAAAACCCCGGGCCGAAGCCCCGAAACCATTCGAGAAAGGGCGCGCCCGAAATCGACGGTGGATCGAATGCTGAAACCATCGCCAGGGGCTGCAGCACCACTGAAATCCAGGGCTTGCCCAATTCCTCTGCCAGAATCGGAGTGGCAAAGGCGATCGGATGCCCCACGAGCAGGTCCGCCTCTCCCGCCAGATCTTTCAGATCCTGATAGGACTGCTCGATCCACTCCATCATCAGGTTCCGGATGATGTACTCCGTCGCTTTGCGGGGATGGAGAACCCTGGTCATGAATTCCGGGTCCTTCTGCAGTTCGGCCAGATCGGGACGAACCGGATGGAAACCCAGCCCCTCGCCCTCCACTTTCGCCCGGTAAAGCTCGGATGTCGCGATGGTGACCCGGTGCCCGCGATCGCGCAGGCCAATCCCGACCGCGATATAAGGGTGGAGGTCGCCCAGCGAACCGAACGTCATCAGAGCAAAGTGCGCCATTCACCACATGTTAATATCAGATGTAGTTCATTCCGAGGTATTCGTGTCCACGCATCTGAGCCGTAAAGAGTTAAAGCAGGATAATGTTGCGCTTAAGGTCGAAGAAACGCGGCATTTTTTCGTCCAGCATCGTGACCTGATCGTTAAAGCCGGCATTGCCGTTGTTATCGTCGCGATAATTGGTTTCGGCTCCTGGTTTTTCGTCAGTTCCCGCCGGCAGGCTCGCGAGCAGGCGCTCGCCTCGGCTCTTGCACTCCAGAACGCTCCGGTTGGCGCAGCCAACCCCAGTGGCGGCGCGAGTTTTCCCACTGCGGCCGCGAAGGACGCGGCGGTTACGAAGGCGCTGAACTCCGTGATGGCGGACGGTTCCGAAGAGGGCTACGCGGCGGAGTATTATCTGGCTGGCCTCAATGGCGCAAATGGCAAGACGGATGAGGCTCTGAAGCAGTACGACCACGTGGCCGCCAATGCCGGCGCGGACTACGCGTCGCTGGCGAAACTGGCCAAAGCGGAATTGCTGTTCTCGATCAATAAGCCATCCGATGCAGAGGCCATTCTCAAAGATCTGATGGCGAACCCAACGGCCATGGTGTCCAAAGATCAGGCAGCCATGA
>DASYCD010000425.1:0-4533 GCA_036500405.1 Bryobacteraceae bacterium | reverse complement strand
CCGAGTTTCAGGCTTTCCTGAACGCTGAGTCCCGCGGGCGTTTCTTCCTCGCCCACATCCGCAACCGCTGTCGCTACGAACGCATGGCTAAGCTTCGCGCTGCCTGATCCGTCAAGACGGTACCGACCGGACGCTTACGCTTATTCCGGCCAAAGGTGGATTGAAACTCAAACCGGTCCACGACGATGGTGTGTTCGGTGTCGATGTCTCTCACTTCCCGGACAAGACCCGGGTTGCCTGCAGGCACTGCACCATGGACAAGCTCGCCAATGTCCTTGCGGACGAGGTGAACCTTGCTGTCGTCGATCAATCTGACGTTCCGGAAGAATACACCTTCACGCTGGAATGGAGCCCCAACCAAAACGCCGACGACGCTGGATCGTCCATTTTCACTGCGCTGAATGAACAACTAGGAATGCGCCTCGAATCCCGCAGAGTGCCCATCTCGATTTTGGTCATCGATAATATCAGCCAGACGCCAAGCGAAAACTGATATGGAGCGACCCCGTCAAGCACGGTTAGATTGCGAAACATATGAGAAGACGACGGAAAGCCGTGCAAGAGCAGAACGGTGGGCGCATCCCGGGGTCCGGCTTCGCGATAAAAAATGTCCAGACCGTTTACGCTAAGCGTCCGATAGACAACAGCCGGCGTAATCGTATTTGACATTGAAACTCTCCTTCGGCGTGTGAATTGAATCTTCGTGGGGCGTTAACAATCGCCGAGTCGTCACGGATGAACGCGGATGACGCAACCCGCTGTTGGGTGCGCCATATATTGTTTTGCGCTCTTAAATTTATTGAACGTCGGTTACCACGAAAGTCTTCTGTTGAAATTCGAAGGTCTCCCCGGCCCGTAACCCTGCCATCGCCTCATAAAGCGGTGACGCGACTGAAATTCCAACGATGTCGATTCCATCGATCGAAATCACTTTTGCCGGTACTGCGATGACGAAATAGCGATTGTTCACACTCACCACTGCGCCCGGCTCTACAACAGCGGTACTGCCAAAGGGGAGCGCTTCGATCACTTTTCGATGCTCTTCATGGAGATGAGATTGTTCCTCGAATCTTTGCGCTTCGACCGCGCTCTGTTCCTGCTGAGAACGTTGTCCCTGATCATTTGGCTCGCTGAGATCGAGGCGCGCGGTGTCGAAGTTCGCTTGATAAAGGCCTGTTGATTCGGCAACAGAGAGCGCCTCGAGCTGCAGTAGCATAGTCCGCAGTTTCGCCTTGTCGATCATTTTGTGGACGCTGTCATTTTTCATTTTCAAAGTCCTCGGAGTGTACCTACGACAATGTCGGGGTCCAACCGTTTGCTCCAGTCTTCTTCGACAAAGGCAAGACGAATAGCGCCGCGTTTGTCGAGAACAAACGTCGCCGGTATGGGTAGCTGGGCTGCCCCGGCTTCGCCATTTATCTCAACGAGATCACGGCCCATTGCGTTATTTGCGTGGACCAAAGCAGCCGGAAGGGTGAAAACAATACCAAAGCGTTTCGCTACTATGTTGCCGACGTCGCTCAGCACTGGAAACGTCAGCTGATTCTTTTCTTCTGTCGAGAGAGAACTATCTGGTAACTGAGGCGAAATCGCTACGAGGGACGCGCCCGCCTGCACAATCTCAGGGAGAACACGCTGAAGGCCACGTAGTTCGAGATTGCAGAAGGGACACCAGCCTCCACGGTAGAAACTGATGACAACTGGCCCGCGATCAAGCAGTGTCCTGAGAGCGATGACATGTCCGTGTGTATCGGGCAAGGCAAAGTCCGGGGCGACATCTCCTTCTCTTAAAGCTGACGCGCTTAGACCACTTGCGATCAGATCGGAGAGTGTCTGTGCATTCGCCTGCAATCGTTCCGGCGATGCAGTGGCGTGAACTTCATGTGAGAGCGCTTCCAGTTCTTTTGTCGTTTCCAGCATTGTGTGTACCGTGAGCGAAATCAGCCATTCAGCTGTGTTTCCATTGGAAGCTGGAAATATCCCAGCTTCCTCTGGGTGCCTTTATAAGTAAGATGCTCGCCGCCATCTGATGCCGGCGACCCGTCTTGCCGCCGCCAGTCTGCCACCACTTTCAACCGGCCTTCCATACCCCGGCTCGGGTTGGGAGCTTCCAGTCCGGGCGAATGAAGTGACACGTGTAGCCGCCAGGATAGCGCTCCAGGTAATCCTGGTGCTCCGCCTCAGCTTCCCAGAAGGGACCCGCTGGAGCCACTTGAGTCAGCACCGTTCCGGGCCAGCGACCCGATGCGTTGACGTCAGCAATGGTGTCATTTGCGATTCGCCGCTGTTCGTCGCTCGTGTAGAAGATGGCCGAACGATAGCTGGCTCCGTGGTCGTTACCCTGACGGTTCAGCGTTGTTGGGTCATGAATCTGGAAGAAAAACTCCAGCAGTCTGCGGTAGGTGACCCGCTGAGGATCGAACACAATCTCGATTGCTTCCGCATGGGTTCCGTGATTACGGTAGGTTGCGTTGGATACGTCGCCGCCCGTATAGCCAACCCGCGTCGAAAGGATGCCGTCCTGCCGACGGAACAAATCCTGCATTCCCCAGAAACAACCGCCCGCAAGAATCGCTCGTTCCGTTGATATGCTCATTTTTTACTCCTTATCCCGAATGTTGAACAACTTGCTGTAGTCGCCGTAGCCCTCGCTCTCGAGCTCATCGAGGGGAATGAAACGAAGCGATGCAGAGTTGATGCAATAGCGTAGTCCGCCTCCCTCCGCTGGTCCGTCAGGAAAGACATGGCCAAGGTGACTGTCTCCATGAGTGGAGCGCACCTCGGTTCGCGTCATACCGTGGCTGGTGTCCACGTTCTCGACCACGTTTTCAGGTTCGATCGGCTTCGTAAAGCTCGGCCAGCCACAGCTACTGTCGAACTTGTTAACAGAAGCGAACAGCGGCTCGCCCGACACCACATCGACGTACAGTCCTGGCTCTTTGTTATCCCAGTATTCGTTGTGAAACGGTCGCTCGGTGCCGCTTTGCTGCGTGACCCGGTACTGGTCTGGCGTCAGAAGCGACAGTGCCTCGGGATTTTTGTTGTATGTCTTCATCGTCCGAACTCCTTGCATGCAAACTAAACGAGTCCTCACGGACGAACGCGGATGATCGTCTTGCCCTTGACCCGCCCGGTCGGGTCGAAGGCGGCGACGGCGTCATCGAGGGTCGCGACGTTGCCGATGTTCGTCCGCACTCGCCCATCACGCGCACGCCGGGCAATCTCATTCAACTGGGCGCGATCGGGTACAACGACGAAGTCAATCGTCAGACCGTGAGCAGGCCGCGCCTCGGTCGGGCCGGTGATGGTCACCAGCGTTCCTCCGGCTCGAATCAGGCCTGCTGACCGCTTCGCGATGTCGCCGCCGAGGACATCGAAAACCAGATCGACCCGGCCGACATCTTCCAGGGCGTCGTTCTCGAGGTCGACGAATTCCTGCGCCCCGAAGGCGAGCGCCGTCTGACGGCCGGCGGCGCGCCCGGCGCCGATGACGTACGCGCCGGCCTCACGTGCGAGTTGTGTCGCCATCGAACCGACTATGCCTGCCGCGCCGTGCACGAGGACGCTCTGCCCGGCACGAAGGCGGCCGTGCTCGAACAGCCCCTGCCAGGCGGTCAGGCCCGGCATCACGAGGGCCGCGCCCTCCGTAAAGTCAACGTCGCCCGGCAGGGGCGCGAGGTTGCGTGCCTCAACGGCCACATGCTCTGCCAGCGTGCCGTCGCGATACCAGTCCGTGAGGCCGAATACCCGCTGTCCAATCGACAGCCCCGTTGTGCCATAGCCGATAGCGGTGACCACTCCGGCCATTTCGTGTCCGGGAATGGAAGGCGTCCGGTCACGGCCGGCGCGATCGGTCCAGGTCGAGGGCCATGAGAGCTCATCCCCGGTAAATCCCGACGCATGAATCTGAACAACGACGTCGTTTATCGCCGCTTGCGGGTCGCGTCGCTCCACCAGCTGCGCCCCGGCCGTTCCCGCAGCCTGATCCGTCACCACGATCGCCTTCATCGGTCACCTCCCTGTGTCGAGTTCCTGCCTGTAATGTAGGCGCTCCATCGGTTGTCTCTGGACGGATTATCGAACAGAAACGGATTGCGCGCCTGATGCGAGACGCGGAATGGCCGCGCCATGTCTGTTCCATAGAAATCGTCCCCTCGGTAATGTGTCTCTTTACTGGAAATGAAAATTATCTTTTCAGCTGCCTGGCTGCAGGTTTCATCAGCTGGCATTCTCAAGCTCCCGCAGGCGGCAGCGCCCCAGACTACGGAGACGCTTACGGAGGCGCCCGGAAGATCCATGAAACCTTACGGCGAGCGCCTCGGCCCCACCCTTCCAGCGGAAAGCCTCCGCCGTTGATCAGTGCTGGCGTAAAAGCTTCTCCGAAGACGCCGTCTAGGCCAATTTGAAATCCTCGAAAGTAGAGGGATAGCTGAACGTGACCAGAACGGAGCAGCCAGTCTTCGTCGTATGAGGACCATGAGCCGTGTTCGGCTTAATGTTGAATTCCGTGCCTTTCGGATACGAAATGCCCTC
>DASYCD010000424.1:0-5709 GCA_036500405.1 Bryobacteraceae bacterium | reverse complement strand
GCATGGTGAAAACGATCTGGCCGAAGTCCACAAACCCGCCGAGGGCGGTCATGATGCCGAGCGTCAGGCCGACCAGTTTCTTCATAAGCCCTCGCGCGCCTGCGCGGCGGCCTGACCGATTGCGCGGATCTGCTTTGCAATGTCCGCCAGTTCATCGGGCTGCCCAATCGCCGATTGCAGAAGCTGCAACTCATGGCCGAGTTGCTCCTGCTGGATTTCGCAAAGCTCGAACGAAGGGCGAAGGGACGACGAGAAGCGCGCGTGCTGCAGATCCTCACGCTCGTCATCCAGTTCCTGCAGCAGATATTCTGCATGTCCACGCGCGAAAGCGTCCGTGGAATGACCGCTGCCCAGATATTCAATGAAAACGCCCGCTTCCGCAGCAAGCGAAGATGTAGCCCGGAGACTGGAGGAAAGGTCTTTCGAATCGAGAGTGTGGCTCGAGCAGCCCGCAAGGGCCACCAGCAGAACCGTCAGTGCAATCGATATCTCACGGCGCATTCGCGGCTGTGTGTGCCGCAGCACGCAACTGGCCATTCCGCCGCAACCAGCCCTGTAAGGTGAGTTCGCGGCTCAATGCGTTGCGATTCGGCAGGAACACGCTGACGCCCGCGCCGCCCAGCAGCACGATCAGGTGCGCGATCACGCCAATCATGTAGTTGTGCAGGCCGAATTCGCGCGGGTGCAGCGTCGCCCATCCGGTGAAAATCACGCACGCGGCAATCGCGATATAAGCGGCCGGCGCACTCGCGCGCGGCACCAGGAAGGCAAGCAGGAACAAGCCAACCAATCCGCCGGAAACGATCGCCGATACCGTATACCAAAGCGAAAGCGCGCTGCCGCTGCTCTGCGCCAGAACGATCGCAATCGCTACGCACAGCGTTCCGCAGACCGCCACCACGATTTTGCCCGCGCGCAGCCGCCGCCGGTCATCCGCCTGCGGCCGCCACACGCGATAGTAATCTTCCACGAACACAGCGGAAAGACTGTTGAAATCCGACGACAGATTCGCCATCGCCGCGCCGAACAATCCGGCAAGGAAAAGTCCGGCGAGCCCCGGCGGCACATGCTGCGTAATGAAATAAGGAAACACCTGATCGCTCTTCGAGGCGAACGCCGGAATCGCTTCCGCCGTGATTTTGTAATACGCCCAGCACAGCGACCCGATCAGCATGAACAGCGTCCACACCGGCACGCAGAGCAGGGAACCAAGCAGAATGCCGCGTATGGCATCGCGGTCGGATTTCGCCGCCAGGTAGCGCTGAATCACCGTTTGATCCGCCGAGTAGCGCTGCAGGTAATAGAAGAAACCGTAGAGGCCGAGCGTGAGAACAGTGGGCTTGTGAAGATCCGGCGCCATGCTGCCGAGCGTGATCTTATGGCTGGCAGCTACAACGTGGAACATCGCCGCCGGTCCGCCGGGTGGGAGAAACAGCAGATAGCCGAGGCAGACCGCGATCCCGAACCACAACACAAAACCCTGAATCACGTCCGCCCAGATGACCGCCTCAAATCCACCGAGCAGCGTGTAGCCGACGGTGACTGCTCCGGCCACAACAATCAACTGCTCGGTGGGCCATCCCGTCATGCTGGTTGCGGTGAGCGCCAGCAGATAGAAGACGAAGCCCATCTTCGAGAAGTGGCCCAGCGCATAGGCCACCGACCCATACACCCGCGCCGGATACCCAAAGCGTTTTCCGAAATACTCATACGCGCTCATCCCTGCCACATGCCGGAAAAACGGAATCACGACAAACGCGGTGATGAAGAGGACGGGCAGCACCGTTAGGCCCGGCACCAGGTTCGACCAGTCCGAAGCATAGGCCGATCCAGGATACGCGATGAACGTGACGCTGCTGATCAGGGTAGCGAGCAGCGACAGCCCCATCGCCCAGGCGGGGATGCTGCGCTTTGCAACGAAGTATTGTTCAGTGGAAGTTTGCCGGCGGGAAAAACGCAATCCGACCGCGGCCATCACCGCCATGTAGATCACGATGATGGTCGGGTCGAGCCAGCGCACGAGTTTCTATGATATGCCCGTGCGCGCGAATTTTTGCTGAGGCGCCTGGCGCCTCAGGGATGCAGGAACCGGTGCGGCGGGCGGCGGGTCGCGCCCGGGCCGACCCAGTCTTCGTCGGCCGTCTCGTCGCGGTTGCCGTCCACAACCTTGCCGTGGTCATATCCGGCAGTTCCCGCCGCGGCGCATTCCGGCTGATGGTTTCTCCACTCTTTCACGGTGGAAAATTTCCGGCCGCAATCGGGGCAGCCGAATTCGTCGGTGGTTGGATTTACTGTGGGCATGGCTTAGCTTTTCGCGGGTCAGCCGCGCTTCTTGTTTTGGTTCTGCTCTTGTGTGTTCGAAGGTTTCAGGTCGCCCTTCCTCTCATGCGCCTGAATCGATTGATCAACGATTTCCCGCTCGCCTTCGGCGAGATTCGTTTGTTTGCCCTCGCGGGGGTCGTCCATTTTCGTTGACTTCATACCGATGCGGAAGCATCCGAATTGCCTTTGTGCGTGTCGCCACGTGGATCCGGGGATCTTCGTGACAAAGGTACATTTCGTCACAACCTGCCTGGCATGACTGGAACGAGATTGAGCCACGGCGCCCGTGTACAAGGTTTCTACCATACATCGCGCCGGCGTCGCCGTTCGATCCTGCCAGGTCCTCTCGGGGACGCGGATGGGAAAAGCTTTACCACTATCGACGGATGATCATGACCGACGCTGCATTCCTGCGCTCTGAGATGGTGCATGGAAATGGTGCATGGAAATCTTGACTTGGTAGTCGGATTTCGATATAGTCGGATCCCGACCATGGCAAAAAAGCGAACGCCTTCGCCTCTGTCCCCGGCAGCGGTTCAAATCCTGGCCGCACTGGCGGCAGAAGATCTTCATGGATACGGAATCATCCAGAGCGTCGCCGCCAGTTCCGAAGGCAGAATTCGAATTGGGCCTGGAACGTTGTACGACAACCTCAATCGCTTCGTGGAACAGGGCTGGATTCGCGACCTCCGGCCGGCATCCGACAGTGAAAAACGCCTGTATCGACTGACGGCGGCGGGCAAGGCTGCGCTTTCCTGGGAAATAGCGCGTCTCGACGACCTCGTGCGGCAGACGAAGAAATATCTGCAAGGCATGAAACCAGGGATAGTGGAGTGACGATGTCGATCCGCCGCAGAGTGTTCCAACAGATTCTCATCCTGTATCCAAAGCCGTTTCGGGAAGAGTTCGGGAAGGAAATGCTCGAAACTTTTCAGGAATGCCTGCGTTCACAGAGTTCCTGGAGCTTACTTATGGATGCATTCCTGTCAGCCATGAGGCAACAGATTCACTATCGTTCGATTGATGGTCCAAAGAGCGCGCCTCCTTATCCTGAGATCGGCATCTCTCTGAGTCTGCCGCGAGTGATGACTGGTGTGGCTCTTGGCGCCATATTGATGGCCGGTTTGTGGACGCCAGCCGAACGGAAGCCTCCTGAACGTCCGGTGTTGCGAGCCTCTGAAACGCTCTCGTCGGCGGAAAGTCTCTGGGAGTCGTGTTACCTGTACTCCTCGATGGTGGGAGTAAATTATGCGCGGTAGCACAGCCGCCGCGCTTCTCCTCTGCCTGCCAGTGTTGGTTGCTGCGCAGCAATTCGAAGCTGCCACCATCAAACCATCCCCTCCGTACGGCCCGCAGACCCGCTTCGGCGTCAGCGGAGGGCCAGGTACGAACAGCCCGGGCATGATCACCTGGTCCACCACGTCTCTAGGGATACTCGTGAGCACGGCCTTCGAAGTTCCACTGGACCGGATCGCCAATCTCCAGACGCTGCCTCGCGTCGCATACGATGTTGTCGCGAAGCTGCCGCCTGGGACCACCAAAGAACAGATTCCCGGCATGCTGCGGAAGCTTCTTGAAGCGCAATTCCATATGAAGTCGCATTCGGAAATGCGCGACGGCCCGGTCTGGCTGATGACCGTCGCGAAGACGGGATCGAAACTTCGTCCCGCCGTGGAAAGCGACCCATCCCCGCAGGATCTGCGAACGATGGGCGCCATTCAGGTGGATAGAAACATGTTCCCCGTTCCGCCGCGAGGTGAGGGCGCAACGATGGGATTCAACGGGGCCGTTCGCCTTGCTGCCCGTTCCATATCTACCGCAAAACTCGGCGATCTCCTTTCTGCCGTCACCGGACGGCCAGTGATCGATAAGACCGGCCTCACCGGAACGTACGACGTGAAACTCTCGTTCGTAGCAGTCAACAATGGCGCAGCGGCGCCACCGCCGCCAGGCGCGAGTGTTTCCGCGAATGATCCAAACGGTCCGCCAATGATCTTTGACGTACTGCAGCACGATCTTGGCCTGCGGCTCGACTCGGGCAAAGCCCCGGTAAAGTTCATTGTGATCGACCACCTCGACAATACTCCAGCCGGAAATTGAGCGCCCACAGACCTGTTGATTACCCAATGGAGATCGGGTACACTCTCCGTTAGGTATCCAAATGAAAGATGAAAGCCCCGCGCGAGCCGAGGTCCTTCAGGGCACCCTGATCCTCCTCGTGCTTCGCACGCTCGACGCCCTCGGCCCGCTTCATGGCTACGGCATCGCCCGCCGCATCGGCCAGATCAGCGACGAACTTCTCCAGCTCAATCAGGGCACGCTCTACCCCGCGCTGCTCCACATGGAACAGGAAGGGTGGATTGCCGCCAAATGGGGTACTTCGGAAAATAACCGGCGCGCGAAGTTTTACTCCATCACGCTGCGTGGCCGCAAACAGCTTGCCGCCGAATCGCGCGAATGGGAGCGCATGCGCTCCACCATTGATCGTTTCCTGGCTCCGCTCCCGAAAGACTTCGCGGACGAAACGTCATGACGACCCGCGTATTCGCCGCGCGCCTGCGTGGATTGTTTCTCGGACGCCGCATGGAGCGGCAGATGGAAGACGAACTCCTCTGCCATCTGGAAATGCAGACCGAAGACAACATCCGCCTCGGGATGAGCCCGGCGGAAGCGCGCTACGCCGCGATGCGCCACTTCGGAGGGCTCGACGCCGCTAAAGAGACCTGCCGCGAGAAACGGAGCTTCCCCATGATCGAATCCCTCCTGCGCGATACCGGCTACGCACTGCGTTCGCTGCGCAAAACGCCTGGATTTACCGCAGTCGCCATCCTCACGCTCGCGCTCGGCATCGGCGCCAACACCGCGATCTTCAGCGTCGTGCAGGCCATTCTGCTCCAGCCTCTGCCATATGCAAATCCTGGCTCGCTTGTGCGCATCTGGAATACCTATCCGAACTTCGTCGGCGATCTCGGTCTTTCTCCCGGAGACTTCCAGGATTTCCGCAAACAAACTCGCACGCTCAGTGGATTGGAGGCGTACGTCGACCTCCCTCGCGGTTTCAACCTTACCGGCATTGGCGATCCGGCGCGGGTCGAAGCGCGGTACATCAGTTCCGGGTTGCTGCCGCTGCTTGGTGTGCGTGTCGCCGCGGGCCGCAACTTTTCGGCTCAGGACGACAAACCCGGCGCGGCGTCGGCGATCCTGATCAGCCATCGCCTCTGGCGCGAACGCTTCAGCGCGAATCCCGCGGCCATCGGCGCCTCTGTTCTTCTCGATGGCCACGGTTACACGCTCGCCGGCGTGATGCCTGCTTCGTTCCAACTCGCGCCCGCGGCCGACATCTGGTTTCCGCTCGGAGCCTATCCCGACGATCCCGCCGGACGCGTC
>DASYCD010000423.1:0-22669 GCA_036500405.1 Bryobacteraceae bacterium | reverse complement strand
ATACGTACACGGTCAAACAACTGGGCGATTTAGTCGAAGCGACTATTTACCCAGCCGGAAAGCGTGGCGCTGTAAAACAGTGAACGTTTTCGCGCCCTCGCGAATCTCAATCACCCGGTTCTTTCCCGTATTCGTGACGATTTGCGGCGTGTCACTCGAAGGCCACCGAATCTCTACCGACTGCACCGTCGCGTCCTTCCCCAGCCCGATATGCTGCTCGAACGGATTCGCGCCGAACGAGCCCCCGCTGCCGACAGTCCTGTAGATCTCCCGTGGTTTCTCCCCGCCATCCCGCGCTGTCACTTTGATTCGCGCCCCAATTGCCGCCCGGTTCGATTTCACGCCCACCAGGTGAACGCTGAGCCAGTCATTTCCCACCCCGGGATTCTCGAACAACCGCGTGTTGTGCTCGTCGCCCGGATCCGGTCCGCCCATCACGGCAACCACATCCTCGTCGCCGTCGTTATCCAGATCCGCAAAGGCGATGCCGTGCCCCTTCGGCAAGATCCCCATCCCCGATGACGCGGTTATGTCCGTGAAATGTTTTCCGCCGTCGTTGTGAAAGAAAACGTTGGGGTAAATGTGCGCAAATGACGGATTGCCTTCCCCAAGATAAAAATCCAGGTACCCGTCGTTATCGATGTCTCCGAAATTATGCCCCATGGGCAGAAATACCTTGTTGAGCCCGACCTCGGGCGCAACGTCGCGGAATTTTCCATTCCCCAGGTTATGAAACAGCCGCAGCGGCTCGCCTTTCTGCGGCTTCCCGAGATAGCCCGACGCGACATCGCTCAACGACGAGTAATAACCGCCGACAAACAAATCGAGCAGACCGTCGTTGTCGTAATCGAAGAACCACGCGGGGAAGGTCGGGCCCTGCTGGCCGATCCCGGCTT
Organism: Bryobacteraceae bacterium; assembly: GCA_036500405.1. GTDB lineage: Bacteria > Acidobacteriota > Terriglobia > Bryobacterales > Bryobacteraceae > BOG-234. Next base: position 21,773 of record DASYCD010000423.1, on the reverse strand, counting down.
CCTGCGTCACGTCCGTAAACGTCTTGTCATGGTTGTTATGAAACAGAAAGTGCTGTCCGCGGAAGTTCGAGACGTAGAGATCGGGATAGCCGTCGTTATCGTAGTCACCCGCTACCACAGCCTTCACGAAGCCCGTTTTGTTCACGCCAGCGGATTCCGCGATATCCACAAACTTCCCGTCGCCCTGATTCAGAAAAAGCTGCATCGGCGCGTTCTCGTTGCCGATCAGTACATCGAGCTTCCCATCGCGATCGATATCGGTCCAGACCGCGGTCTGCGTGGCGCGTGGAGGATCCATCAGCCCGGCCTTGCGCGTCACATCCGTAAACGTGCCGTCGCAGTTATTCCGGAGCAGCGACTTGCGCCGCGCCCATTCCCATCCGCCGCGCAGCAGAAATATATCCGTGCAGCCGTCATTGTTGTAGTCGGTCTGGATCATGCTGAGGCCTCCCGCCTGATTGCTCAGCCCGGCCTGCGCCGCTCGATCGGTGAACGTCCCGTCGCCATTGTTGTGAAAGAATTGCAGCGGAACGCAATCGTTCTGGCTGGAGATCATTACATCGAACAGCCCGTCACTATCGAAATCGTCAATGATCAGCCCACCCGACATGCCGCGCCGCACCAGACCCGCGGCTGACGCGACATCGGTCAGATGCACCACGTTTTCCTTCGAGGCCAGCAATGAAGGATCGATCCTGTACTGCGCCGGAACACTGCCCGGATAGCCGCCCGCGAGCATGGCCGTCACGTTCAGAAGCCATCGCGCATCCAGATCGTCCGGCGAACGCCGAAGAATCGCCAGAAAATATTCCGTCGCCTTTGCCAGTTCTGCCTTCTCGGCGGCTGTCAATTGAGCGGGATTCAGCGGCGTTGGGAAAACAAACTTGTCATAGAGGGTCATTCCCGCCTGATGCAGATACGCAACTCCCAGACCCTCTTCGAGCAGCAGGGCTTTTGCGGGCGCCTGCTTCTGCGCAAGCTGATACGCCTTCTCGCGGTATGTAATGGACTGATCCATTTCGCCTCGGAACGAATAGAGGTTGGAAAGAATCGAATTCACATCGCCAAATGTGGAGGCGTCCGATCCCGGCGCCTTCAGATAAGCGTCCAGTTGCGCACTGAACTCCTTCACGGAATTCACGCGCGCGGAACAACCCGCCGCGATATCGTCCTCCCATCCGGCCGGCTTCGGATACTTACTGAATGCGAGATTCGCTTCTGCATATCCTGCGAAATCCGGGGTCGGTTGGATGGCCGACTGCCCCGCAAGATCGAGCGCTCGCGCAGGCTCGGGAGTGTTCCCCGCGGGCGGCGCGTTCAGCACTTTGAGGATTACGTAACCGGAAGGAATCTGCGTAATGCCGCTGATTTGTCCCGGCGCAACGCCCTTCAGCGCCTCACGCAGTTCCGCGCGCAGCTTCGCCGGATCGAGAACGCCCATGTAACCCGAATCATTCGCCGTAGGATCGGTGGATTGCCGCTTCGCCAGCGCGCCGAAATCCGCGCCGGCCTTCAGTTGCGCGGCCACCTGATTGGCCTCCGCTTCGGACGACACCACGATAATGCTGATGGGCACTTCCCGCCCGCTCTGCCCAAAAGCAACGCTCGCCGCATGCCAGCAACCCGCCGCAGCAAGGAGCACAGCAAGCCATCGTAAGTAGCGGGATGCGCGGCTCACGGTGTGATTATCGCAGCCGATATCATAAGAGAGTGAGCCGGGGGCCTTGTTTTATCGCCTGTTTGCTGTCCGTGTGGGCCTCCGCGCGCCTCGCTGCTGCGCCGGGCGCCGACCTCCAGGCCGCCCTCGCCGCCCTGCAGCATGGCGATGCCGCCACCGCCGAACAGAAGGCTCGCGCGGAGCTCACCGCACATCCTGATGAGCCAGAGGCGATGAGTGTCCTCGGCCTCGCCCTGCGTCACCAGCAGAAACCCGCCGAGGCGGACGCCGTCTTCGAACGCCTTGCCAACGCGACCGCGAACGATGCGAAGCTGAGCGCGGCGATCGGCATTCAGCTCGCGCAGGCTGGCGAATTCGCGGCCGCCGAAACGTTTCTGACCCACGCGCTCGCGCCTGACCCCGCCAACTTCGCATTTCAATACCAGCTCGGCATTGTTGCGATGCGCGCCGGACACAACGAACGCGCCAAAAAGGTTCTCGAAAACGCTCTCCGCGGCCAGCCCCATAGCGCCGATGTCCTGTATGCGCTGGCGTATGTCGACCATGCGCTGCATCAGAACGAGGCCGCGGTTCGCCTGCTTTCCGAAGCGTCGCGTCTCGCGCCGCAGCGCGCGGATGTCCAGAAGCTGCTGGGAATGAGCACCAGCGACCTTCTCGCCTACGAAGATTCGGCGGCCGCGTGGGATCGCTACATGAAGCTGGAGCCGAATGATGACGTCGGCCGCCGAGAGCGCGGTTTCGCGAAGACCAATACGAAGCAGGCGGAAGGAATGGCGGATCTCGAATGGTTCGTTGCCCGCCATCCGGATGATGCGACCGGTCTGTTCGAATTAGGGGTCGCGCAAGGCGGGAGCGATCCCGATCAGGCCATCGCCACTTTGACGAAAGCCCTCAGCCTGCGCCCGGATTTCGCCGATGCGCATGCCGCGCGCGGCGCTCTCGAATACCAGCAGAACAATGCCGACGCGGCGCTTGCCGATCTCGAATTCGCCGCTTCAAAGCAGCCGAACAGCGCTCTGGTTCTCGATCACCTCGGACAGACTTATCTGTTGCTCGATCGCCCGAAGGATGCGGTGCGCGTGCTGCTGCGCGCCGCCGACCTCGCGCCCTCCAATGCGAAAACACAGCTCCACGCCGCCAACGCGCTCGCGCAGGCCGGCGATAAAGAGCAGTCAAAAAAGTACACGAGCCGCTATAAACAGCTAGGCGGAGGCGCGGCTGTTCCCACCCGAGGCGTCCTGGAATATCTGAGCCAGACACCGGAAGAGCAGCACGCCCAGTATCGCGCGCGCATCGAAAAGGCAATCGCCGAACACCCGGATGACGCCGCGATGCAGGTCAACTACCTCAAACTTTCGATCGCCGATGGACAGATTCCACAGGCCACCGCGGCCGCACGCAAAGTTCTTGCGCTGAAGCCAGGCGCCATTCTGCTGACCGATGCCGGACGTGCGATGCTCGCCGCGCATCGGTATCCAATTGCGAAGGATTTGCTCGAACAAGCCGCGGCGAGCGACGGCGCAACGGGCCTCGATCTCGACCTGGCCAGCACGCTTTTCCACACAAGCGGCGCGGCCGCGGGGCTGCAGCAATTAGACAAAGTTCCCGCCATAGCGCGCGGAGGCGACTATTACGCTGTGCGCGCCCAAATGCTCCCGCCAGCCGATGCCGTCGGCTCCATGAAACAAGCCATCCAGGCCGAGCCTCAGCGCACCGATCTCTACTGGCAGGCCGCAGCCCTGATGGTGAAGAACGATCGCACCGCCGATGCGCTCCAACTGCTCAGCGGCGCCGGCGTACCGGACAATGCCCCGATTGCAGCCATGCGCGCACTTCTACTGGACATCTCCCGGAAAACGACCGACGCCCGCAAACTACTGGCGGACGCGCATCACCGGTGGCCGGAAGCCGCGCCCGTATGGCTGGCGCAGGCGTCCATTGAAGCCGCGCACGGCCTCACCGCGGAAGCGAAGAAATCCGGAGCAACCGCGGCCCAGCTTGGCGCTCACGGCGGCACCGCTGATCCCCGCACTCTTCTCCTCCGCGCCGAGCCCGCCGCCTGGTAACTACTGGAAGTTCACAATCCCGGCGAACGACTTCGGATCGAGACTCGCTCCGCCCACCAGCGCGCCATCGATATCACCCTTCGACATCAGGCCCGCCACGTTATCCGGCTTTACGCTGCCGCCGTACAGAATACGGACTGCCTGCGCCTGATCGTTGCCAAACTTCAGCGCCACCCGCCCGCGGATGAACGCATGCGCTTCCGCCGCCTGCTCGGGCGTCGCGACCTTGCCCGTGCCAATCGCCCACACCGGCTCGTAAGCAATCACGATAGACGCGGACTGCTCGGGAGCCAGAGCGGCAATACCGCCGTCGAATTGCGCTTCCAGCACGGCTTCGGTTTGTCCGGCCTCGCGCTGCGCCAGCAATTCGCCCACGCATACGATCGGCGTCAATCCGTATTCCAGCGCCGCAAGCGTCTTCGAAAGTACGCCCGCTTCGTTCTCTCCGAAAAACTGACGGCGCTCACTGTGACCGATGATCACATAGCGGCAGCCGATCGTCTTCAGCATGTGGCCGGAAATCTCACCCGTCATCGCGCCCTCTTTGCCGACCGCCAGATTCTGCGCGCCGATGCCGACGTTCGTTCCCTTCGCGGCCTCGATCGCCACGGCCAGATCGATATACGGCGGGCAAATCGCGATGTGCCGGTCCTTCACGGACGACACCATCGGGACGAAGGCGTCAAAAAAGGTTTTGGTTTCCGCGGGCGTTTTGTACATCTTCCAGTTGCCCGCCAATAGTGGTGTTCTCATAAACGGATCTCGCTTAAAAAGCTCTTCCCTTTCTCAATCGATGTTGCAAAATTTTCGGCGACGGTTTGGCCGATGTCGCTCAGCGTTTCGCGGAGCCCGAGGTCGACGCCTGCTCGCGCGCGCGGACCAAACGCCAGGAGCGGCGTGTATTCGCGGCTGTGGTCGGTCGAAGGTGTGGTGGGATCGCAGCCGTGATCGGCCGTCAGGATCGCCAGATCTTCCGGTTGCAGCGCGGCGCGGAATCGCGGCAGCCACGCATCGAACTCTTCAATCGCCCGCCCGTAGCCCTCCACATCATTCCGATGCCCGTACTGCTGATCGAAATCGACCAGGTTCGTGAACACAAGGCCGCGCTCGAATCCCTGCATCGCTTCCAGCGTTTTCGTCATCCCGTCGGCGTTGCTCACAGTTTTCTGCTGGCTTGCGATGCCGCGGCCGAGAAACACGTCGAAGATTTTCCCCACGCTGCGGACTTCGACACTGCGCTCCGCAAGCTTGTCGAGCAGCATACCTGGGGGAGGAGGTACCGCATAATCGTGCCGGTTCGGAGTACGGCGGAAGTTGCCAGGCTCACCGGTAAAAGGCCGCGCGATCACCCGCCCCACTTCCCATGGCCCGCGCATCAAGTCGCGCGTGATTTCGCAAATGCGGTAAAGCTCAGGAACGGGGATCACGGTCTCATGCGCTGCGATCTGAAATACGCTGTCGGCGGATGTGTAGACGATCGGCGATCCCGTCCGCATGTGTTCTTCGCCCAGTTCTTTGATGATCTCGGTGCCCGATGCTGCATTGTTGCCGAGCACGGACCGCCCGGTACGCTTCTCGAATTCGCGAATGATCTCCGGCGGGAAACCGCCCGAAAACAACGGAAAGGGGCGGGCGAGATGAATCCCCACCATCTCCCAATGACCGGTAGTCGTATCTTTTCCCGGCGATTGCAGCGTACAGCGACCGAATGCGCCTTCGGGCCGTTCAGCCCGCGGCAATTCGGAAATCGGCTTCAGATTCCCCAGCCCAAGCCTACAAAGATTGGGTACGCAAAGCCCCCTCCGCCGGGCGATATTGCCGAGCGTGTCGCTGCCAACGTCTCCATAAGCGGCGGCGTCGGGCATCTCGCCCACACCGACGCTATCGAGCACTATCCAGATGATGCGTTGGAACCCCAGACTTCCAGACTACCAGGTTGGACGGAGCGGAGTGGCGCGCCTGCGGGCTCCGGCGAGCCCACCAACGATTCCCATAGTTGCCCCCATGATCACGCCCCATTGCAGCCATGACAGAGTGCCAAAGATGATTCCCACCGGGGTTGTAGCCGAGAGATTCCAGGGAATTGGCAGGAATAGCCGCAGCGACCGAAATTTGAGGCCTACGATCTCCCAAAAGATGAGGCTGACCGCAAGGTGGAACGATACGGAGACCATCGAACTCCAGACCGCTGTCACGATTCCTGTAAACGCGGAGCGGCTCTCACGCGCTGCCCGAAATGCGGCGGCTGCCCACAATGCGAGTGCGGCAATTGGACTCATCAGGATCATCGATTCACCTGGTGTTCTCGCGGCGAACCAGGGCAAGGTGAAAAAGAAGACCAACGTGACTGCGACACAAAGCGCGGCTCCCAACAGGCCGTACCGCGTGGATCGGCCCAAAGAATATCGAGCCCAATTTCGCTTCGCCGTGACCAGGAGTGAAGAAAAACCGTACAGCGCCAGCCAGGCTTCTCCCTGCCCCAGACGAACCCCAACCGCGCCGCGATACAGAAAACGACCGTGGGGCCTTTCAGTCCAAAGAATCGCCATGATCACCGCCAGACAACCGAACATTGCGAACCGGGTGGAAAGAGGGCTCAGCGATTCTGCGGCCGAATGCTCGCGGGTCGCCGAGATCACCAGATCCCAGGCAACTCTCCCGCAATAACAGGCAGCGCCGAAGCGGCCATGCGCGCGTAGGACGTCACGCGCCTTCTCCCGGAAAACCCGCCGCATCTCCACCGCGTACTGCTCGCGAAATTGCCGCGGGTATACAAACAGCAGAACTCCATAAATTCGGCACAGCATCTCCAGCATTACGAAATTTCCTTCCTCGAAAGCAGCCGCTTCGCTCGCGCGACCCGCACCGCCTGTTCGAGCCGCCGCGCTTCCGCCCGCACCACGCGCCCGCCCAATTCCGTCACACGGTAATAGCGCCGCCGCTCATCTTCACCCTCCGGGCGATCCTCAAACTCCTCCACCAGCCCCGCCGCCAGCATGCGCTTCAGACAGCCATAGAGCGTCCCCGGACCAAGTTGCAGCGAGCCATCGGTCTGCTCCTCCACGTCCTGCATAATTCCGTAGCCGTGCCTCTCCCCGCCGCTCAGCGCGACGAGGATATGGAAGACCGGCGATGTCAGCGGCAGCATTTCTTCCGGCTTCATATACATCCGTTACGGATGTATTGTGCCAGAACGCGCGGTAGAAGTCAAAAACAAAACTGCGAACTTCCGGGCTGCGGATTCGTATCAGTTGTCGATGCCGCGATTTCTCCTCCTCACCGGCTTCCTCCTCATCCTCTGTGCACTCGCGACCGCTCAGGACGATATCTCGCAATACAACCTAAGCAGCAATGGCAACGCCTTCCTGCTGAACGAAGCGCACGCGGCTTCGTTCTTCCTGCTGGGCGAACTCCACGGCGAGAACGAAATCCCGGCCCTGCTCCACGCGCTTTGGCCCGAAATGCGCCGCGCCGGTTACGCGCACGTGGCCGCGGAGGTCAGTCCATGGGCCGCCAAACAGTTGCAAAGCGGACCTGTCGACGCTCCCTTCGGCCTCTCCCTCTGGTCGCGAGCCGATGCGCTTTTCATCCATGCCAGCGGCGCGGACGTCTGGGGTTGTGACATCGAAGAAGGCCAACCCGATCGGCTGATCTCTTCGCAGTTGTCCAAAAATCCACAGAACGCTGCCCTCCTGCAGATGGCCGCAATCACGAAAACGAAGTACAGCCGAAAGGACGCGCCTCAACTGCTGAAGCTCGCCGAACAAACCGCCGACGAAGACCTGCTCGATACATTCCGCGTCGAAGCCCTGCGCTCCGATCCGAGTCGAAGATACGAAGCCTCCGTCGCGCGCGAAAACATCCTGAAGAAAAACTTCGCCCGCCAACTGACAGCATCTCCCCCCAGCGACAAAGTTCTGCTCCGCTTCGGCCGCAATCATCTGCACCGCGGCTACGATGCTCGCGGCGTCTCCACCCTCGGGAACTTCGTCGCCGAGATCGCCACCTCGAAAGGATCGCGAGCGTTCAACGTGGCCGTATTCGCCGCCGGCGGCAAAGAGCACCTCAACGGAGAAACTTTCGACGCCGACGAGCGCAGCGACGAGCCCGCCTTCCAATACTTCGCCGAATTGGCGAAATATCCGGCGACCGTGTTCGATCTCCGCCCCCTCCGCCCGGCCCTTCACCGAATCCCGGCGTCAAATCGAACCGCGCTCCAAAACAGCCTGATTTATTGGACGGATACATACGACGCCATCATTTGCTACCAGACCGTCACCCCTCTCAAATAGCCCCGGGGACAGGCTAAACTAAAGTCATCCGTGCAGACCAGACGCCATTTCATCGGGAACGTCGCCATCGCCAGCGGCAGCATTGCCACCCGCTCGGCGCTGGGCGCGAATAACCGTATCCGCATTGCCACCATCGGGATGGGCGAACGCGGCGTGCAACTCACCCGGGAAGCCATGGCGTGTCCGGATGTCGAATTCGTCGCCGCGGCCGATGTTTACGCCCGTCGCCTGGAAGAAGCGCGCAGCCTCGCCGGCAATCGCCCGGATTTCGCCAGCCACGCTGACTATCGCACCCTGCTCGAAGACAAATCGATCGACGCCGTCCTGATCGCCACCCCGCAGCACCTTCATGGCGAATGCTTCATCGCCGCCATGGATGCCGGCAAGCACGTTTATCAGGAAAAGGCCATGGCGTTCACGGTCGACCACGCAAAGGAAATGCGCGCGGCCCGCGAGCGTTCGCCGCGCAGCGTGGTTCAGGTCGGCCATCAGGCCTGCTCCTCGGGTCAGGTCGCCGATGCCCTCAGCTACCTGCAAAGCGGGGCCGTCGGACAAATCACATCTATTCATGCCCGCATGCATCGCAACACGCCAGCGGGCAAACCGCAGTGGACGCGTCCCATCTACCCGGACATGACGCCCGCCAACGTCGCGTGGGATCGCTTCGTCAGCGGAGCCCCCGCGCGCGATTTCGATGCCGACCGTCTCGTCAACTGGCGCCTGTTCTGGGATTATTCGGGCGGCAATGTCCACGAGAACATGAGCCACCAGTTCGCCTTCTGGAGCAAGGTTCTGAACCTCGGCATTCCCACCGCCGCCACCATGACCGGCGGCATTTATCTCTGGAAAGACGGCCGCGAGGTTCCGGACACCATGAGCATCGCGCTCGAAATGCCGGAAGAGATGCTGTTCACGTGGGAATCCGGGTTCGGCAACAATTATCCGGGCATCACTGAAGATGTGCTTGGCACCCATGGCACCATCGCGCGCGGCCAGCAGATTCGCTATATCCCGCAGCGCGTCAACCGCCCCGCAGGCGCGGAGCTCATGGGCCAGACGCCTACCGTGCCGCGCGCCCACATGCAGAATTTCCTCGATGCGATCCGGACCGGCGCCGCAATCGCCTGTCCTTTCGAACTCGGTTATCGCGTCTCGGTCGCGTGCCACATGGCAGTGGAAAGCTATCTTCAGCAGCGCACGGTCCGATGGGATCCCGTGAGCGAAGAAATCGTTTGAGCAAAATGCCGGGAGTGGCGGCGGGACTGGCCGCCGGTGTTGCCGCAACAGCCTGGGCGGTCCGTGGGCGGTCCTCTTCCATATTCGATGATTCGTACTGGCGCGGCAAACCCGGCCGCAAAGCCATCGCGCTCACCTTCGATGACGGACCCACGCCTTCTACCCCGCAGATTCTGGATCTCCTCGATCAGCACCACGTTCCCGCCACCTTCTTTCAAGTCGGCGTGAACGTCAAACGGCATCCGGAAATCGCCCGGGAAGTTTTAGCTCAGGGTAACGAAATCGGTAATCACTCGCACACTCATATCAACTTCGCCCTGAAACCCGCACAATTGATCGAAGGCGATTTCTCCCATGCCCAATCCGTAATCGAAAATACAACCGGCTTCATTCCCTCCGTGATGCGCGCCCCCTATGGCGTGCGCTGGTGTGGATTCCGGCAGATGCAGGCGAAACTGGGGCTCCGCGGCATCATGTGGACCGTCATCGGGCTCGATTGGAAGCTCTCTGCGGCGGCCATTGCGGACCGAATTCTCTCGCGAATCGGCGATGGTGGCGTCATCTGCCTTCATGACGGCCGCGAACTGGCCGAAAATCCCGATGTGACCCCCACGCTCGAAGCCGTTCGCCGCATCATTCCGCCGCTGATCGAGGCAGGATATCATTTTGAGACGATATCCCAACTGTTATGGCAAGCCAACCCACTCCCGCCGGACAAGACACCGTCACCGACCGGGTCCTGAAAATCATCGCCGACAACCAGAAGAAAGACGTGTCGGTGGTCACCGTCGAGAGCAGCTTCGAAGAGCTGAATATCGACTCCATGGACGCCGTCAATATTGTCTTCGCGCTGGAAAACGAATTCAATGTCAACGTACCGGATGAAGAGATGAAGAATATCCGGTCCGTTCGCGACATCGTGGAAGGCATGCACAAGTTGGTCGCGGAGACACCCGGCGGACCGAAGGCCGCTTGATGCGCCGTGCCGTTGTCACCGGCATTGGCGTGACTTGTGCCATTGGTCGAAATCTCGCGGAGTTCCGCGATTCGCTACGGCTCGGACGCGACGGCGCGAGCCCCCTTCAGAATCCGGAACCCGGCGGCGCGCCGTGGAACATGCGCTTCACCACTGCGGCGCAGATTCGCGATTACAACGCCACCGACCACTTCGATCCAAAAGCCGCGGATATGCTGGATCGTTTCGCCCAGTTCGCGGTGATCGCCGGACGCGAAGCGATTCGCAACAGCGGGATCGAATGGACGCCGGAGCTGCGCGAAACCGCGGCGATCGTCACGGGCTCCTGCATCGGCGGGCAATCGACCGAAGACAAAGGTTTTGTTGAGGTTTACCGGCGCGGTCGCCCGCGGCCCCACCCCATGACGATTCCCAAGACCATGGCGAATGCCGGCGCCAGCGCTCTTGCCATGGAATGTGGGATCACGGGCCCGTCCTTCACAGTCGCCACGGCCTGCGCCTCGTCGAATCACGCCATCGGACTGGCTGCGAATATGGTGCGCTCCGGCATGTGCGATGTCGCGCTCGCCGGCGGCAGCGAAGCAACTTTCAGCGAAGGCGTGCTTCTTGCGTGGGAAGCAATGCGCGTCGTTTCGCCCACCATCTGCCGTCCCTTCTCGAAAGAACGCAACGGCATGATGCTGGGCGAAGGCGGGGCGATGCTGGTGATTGAATCGCTGGAACATGCGCAGGCGCGTGGCGCGCAGCCGCTGGCTGAAATCGCGGGCGTCGGCATGTCGAGCGATGCTCATCACGTCACGCAGCCTTCCGCCGAAGGGGCCGCGCGGGCCATGTCACGCGCGCTGGCGGATGCGCAGTTGGCGCCCGGAGCGATCGGTTATGTAAACGCGCACGGCACCGGCACCACGGTGAATGATGCGACGGAAACCTCGGCGATTCACCTCGCGTTCGGCGATCACGCCCGGCGCCTCGCCGTCTCTTCCACGAAATCGATGCACGGTCACACGCTGGGCGCGGCGGGCGCGATTGAGTCAGCCGCCACAATCCTCGCACTGCGTGACCAATTTCTCCCGCCCACCATCCACTATGGCGAGGCCGATCCCGAATGCGATCTCGATTATGTCCCCAATGAGTCCCGCGCGTGGAACGGTGAGTATGCGATTTCGAATTCGTTCGCGTTCGGGGGCCTGAACGCGGTGTTGGTGCTGCGGCGGTTTGCCTGACCTTTATTTCGCGGCGTCCGGATGTGTATCCTGGGGTCCCGTGAATGTTGCCGGCGGCTTGAAGTCATTCGTATTGAATACGCTGTATTCTTCGCCCGGACGCGCAATCTTCAGCACCAGCGCCACCTGATATTTAAGCCCCTGGAAGTACGACACGCGAATCATGTGGGTTCCCTCGCGCAAACCCATTTTTCCGTGCAACGTCACCGGCGGATGCAGCCCGCTGTTGTCAATCACAAGCTGCCCATCCACATAGAGCATCGCCCCATCGTCGGCCATCAGCTCAAACCGGTAATCGCCCGCGTCTTCCACCCAGAACTTCCCGCGATAATCAATCGCAAACCATTCGAGCCGGTCCGAAATCCCCGAAAATCCGAGCTTGTAATCCTGCGGCGGGATATTCAGCGACGTCGTGTAAATCGTCCCGCGCGGCTTTCCCTTATCGAAATCGAGCAGGTTTTTTTCGGAGTGAGAAATGTAATAAATGGTGCCCTGCAGCCCGGAAGGAATCACCACCGAGGTGCCGAAGACGTAGACAGGCTCCTGATTCGCATCCGGCTCCTGCATCCCGAAGGCGAAGCCCGCCGCCACCGCCAGCGCGAGCAGAACGCGCATCATTCCGGAGGCTTCTCCTTCGCGCCCGGCGGCGCAGGTTTCGTCTTCTCCACCCGGAGCGCCACCAGGTTCATCCGGACATCACGCTCGGCATCCACCGAAACCGGATCGCCCTCATGAAACTCGGATGATTTGACCGTTTTCCCGTCCCGGATGAACTTCGTTGACCCGATGACGAACATCCGAAGCTGATGCCCGCCCTCTACTTCAATCACCAGATGGCCGCCGCTTTCGATGCCCTGGAACGTACCGGTGAACGTCGCCGGAACCTGTTTCGGCGCCTGCAGAAGCGCCAGCATCATCACAGCGGCCGTGAAAAAAGTCATTTCCCGCTCTTATTATCGCGCTTCCTGATCCTGTCCAGATCATGGATCTCCGGAATTCCCATATTGCCGCTCAATTTCGCGATATCGCTCGGGTCCAGTTCGCCGTCGATATAAACCACGGTCACTTTCTTCGGTTCCGCGCTCATGACCGCCACGCCGCCCAGCTTGTCGCTCGATGGACTCATCAAAAAGTAGATCTGGCTCGATTCTTTGTGGTCCTGCACATCGACCACCTGAGTCCACCGGGGAGACGAGAGCATCGCGCGAAACGCCGCCAGATCCCTATCCGAATACTCGCCAGGACTCGAATACTCATACACGCGCACATAGACCGCTTTCAGCTTGCCGATCAGAGACTTAATCGCGTCGGCATCCGAATCGCCGTCAGCGCCGAGAAACGCCGCTCCCAATTTCAGCAGCGCCGAATTCAGCGTCACCACGGTCTTCGAACGCGCATGTTCGCCCAGCCTGTCGAGCGCCTTCAGATCCACATCCTGCGCTACCGCGACTCCCGCAAGGCAAACCGCCGCAACCACCGGAAGAAGTATTCTCCGCATCCGATTCATCGTTGTTCTCCCGTAGCCCTTTGCACTTTCGCCTTCGCGTGCTGGAACTGCTCCCGCGTAATCGCCAGCGCGGTCAGTAACTCCTGCTTCGCCTTCAGCCCGCGCTCCTGCTCGCGCCGATGCTGCTCCACGATCACCGCCGGTACGATCGCCATTGCCGCCAGAGCCGCCGCCATCGCCAGACCCACCGGCCGCTGAAACCACGAGCGGCCGCGCTGCGGAACTACCTGCAGCACCGGACCGCCCACCGTCTGCGCCAGAATCTTCGCTGCAAAGCCCGACGGTGGCTCTTCCCGCTGCAGGGCCCCCCGAAGTTCGTCTTCCAGCCTGTGTTCACTCATAAACAAACCTCTGTAATGGGAAGCTCTCCACCGCGCCGCACGAGCGAAATACCCTTCTTCTCCAACCGTCCCCGCAACAGTGTAAGCGAGCGGTGCAGATGGCTCTTCACCGTACTGATCGGCATGTCCAGCGCTTCCGCGATCTCCGCCGGCGCCAGGTCTTCCTGATACCGGAGCGCCACCACCATTCGCGCCTTTTCCGGCAGCGCGTCCACCATGCCGCGAATCCGGTCGCGCAGCAGCATGTCCGGGAGTACGTCGACCGACGCTGGCTCCGGCACATCATCGAGCCCGATCGCCGGCCGGAACCGCCGCTTCCGCAGCTCATCGATCGACCGGTGGCAAACCGTCCGCCGCAGCCACGAACAAGCGTGCGCCTCGTCTTCGATCCGATCGAGCTGTTTGTAACATTGCAGGAATACGTCCTGCGCCACTTCCTCGGCAACTTCGCGATTCCGCATGAACCGCAGCGCCAGGCTGAACACCATCGCCTGGTTGGCCGCTACGAGCCGGGTGAAATCAATCGCCACACTGAATATTACGGGCCACACCGGCCGGAGTTTGCAAGTGGCTCTCGATGAATTCGAGTACAGCGCCGTCGAGCCAGAACCGCGGCAGGCCCCGGCGCTGCAGGAACCCGAGATGCCCGCCGTGTTCCGTGGTCAGCAACCGGACGTAGGGATTCGCCGCCAGCGCCGGGTGGCCGTACATTTCAAACGGGATAAAGGTGTCGTCCTTCGCCTGGATCAGCAACGTCGGAACCCGAATCCCCGGCACGAAGTTGATGGCCGACTGCGTTTCATAGTAATGTGCGGCGCCCTGAAAACCGAACGACGGCGCCGTCACCTGGTCATCGATGTCCCAGATGGAGTTCAAATGCGCCAGTTCCGCCTCGGTGTAGCGGCCTGTCGCCACCATCCGCATCTTCATGCGCTTGACGAATCGGCGCTCGTAGAGCAGGTTGTCACGCTCCTGCATCCGCCTGGTGCAACGCGCCAGATTGATCGGCACCGAGACGCCACAGACTCCCTGAATCAGGTCCGTTTCCCCCAGTTCGCCCGCCAGTTTCACCACCACATTGCCGCCCAGCGAATATCCCACAAGGAACGCCGGAAGGTCGCTCAGTTGCGTAAGGAAAGCCAGCAGATCGCCCGTCAGCCCGGCGTGATACAGCGTTTTGCAGTGGTTCTCCGTGCCCGCGCACGTTCGCATGTGGAAGCGATGCGTGATGAATCCTGCGTTCACCGCCGCCCAGGCCATGCTCACGATGTAGCCCGATTCGCCCGAACCCTCCAGCCCGTGCACCATCACAACGTGGCCCTTCGGCTCGCCGTGGGGATGCTGCGTTTCCACCAAAACCTTCGTGTCGGGATCCGTCTGAATCAACCGCCGCTCTTTCGGAAACGTGGCCTCATCAAACTGGCGCGGATAGAAATTCGCGACGATCGTCAGGAGGTGCGGATTTCGAAAAAGTGGTTCAAAAGGCCGCATGAGGGACAAACCCCCATTGTCGCGTGGGCGGGGCTTCGGCCCATAAGCGCTAAGTTAAGCCCAAAAATGCGGCCTGTCCCAGGCAGCTCAATCAACGCCGCCCCAGGCAATAGTATTCGCTGCGATAGTCGGGTTGCCTGCCTTAGCGCGTACGGGCTTCGGCCTTAGCCTACGAGTTGGCGTGAAACTATAAGAGAAGCAATGGATCAGGTGGGCCGGCAAAAGACGGTTTTCCATGTCGATATGGATGCGTTCTTCGTCTCCGTCGAGGAGATCTTCGATCCCTCGCTGAAGGGCAAGGCTGTGGTCGTGGGCGGCGCGAGCGATCAGCGCGGCGTTGTCTCCGCGGCATCGTACGCGGCGCGGAAATTCGGCGTTCATTCCGCCATGCCGCTGCGTACCGCGGGCAAGCTCTGCCCGCACGCGATCTTTGTGGAAGGGCATCCGGAGCGCTATCGCGAATACTCCGGCAAAGTGTACGAGGTGCTGCAGCACTTCTCACCACTGGTGGCAATGGCTTCGGTCGACGAAGCCTATGTCGATATGACGGGCACGGAGCGCCTTCTCGGCCCGCCCCTTCGCGCCGCGCATACGCTCCACGAGGCGATGAAAACGGAAACCGGGCTCAACTGTTCCATCGGCATTGCCACGTCAAAACTGGTAGCGAAGATTGCCTCCGATCAGGCGAAGCCGAACGGCATTCTTTCCGTGATGCCCGGCGTGGAAGCGAATTTCCTCGCGCCGCTCGAAGTGCGGCGCATTCCCGGCGTCGGCAAGGTCACGGAAAAGAATCTGCACGCGATCGGCATCCGCCGCATCGGCGACCTCGCGGCTCTCGATGAAGCCGATCTCGAGGCGCGTTTCGGCAAATGGGGACTCGCGCTCGCAGGCAAGTCGCAGGGTTTCGACGCGGGCGGGTGGTTCGATTCCGAAATCGGCGAGCGCGATCAACCGAAATCCATCAGTCACGAGCACACTTTCGACAGCGACACGCGCGACCCGGATCGCATCGACTCCACCATCTCGCATCTTGCTGAAAAAGTCGGCCGCCGCCTCCGCGAGCACGGACTCTACGCGCGCACCATCCAGCTCAAGCTGCGCTATTCCGATTTTTCAACGATCACCCGCGCGCACTCACTGCCCGCTCCGACACAAATCGATATCGATCTGGTGGAAAATGCCCGCAAGCTGGTGCGCGATAACTGGGATACGAAGCGCACCATTCGCCTTCTCGGCGTTCACGCGTCGGGTTTTGTAGAAGAACGCGGACAGATGAATCTGATCGATGGAGGCCGTGCGGAACGCTGGCGTCAGGCTTTGGAAGCAACCGACAAGCTGCGAGACCGATTCGGCGAATCCGCCGTCTCGCTGGGATCGGGATTGCGCGGACGATTCCGGGAACGCGTGCAGGAAAATCCCGCCGCGCTGCCTGGCAAAGAACCTACTCGACGCTGACGGTCACGTTGACCGGCACGTTTTTCGGCGCGAAGCACATGCGGTTATTGCACGCCTGATAACGCAGCGTTCCGGTTTCCGCCACGGGACCAGTCGCGGCGCCCGCCGGCACTTTGAACTTCGTGACCAGATCGAAGTCCCCGGTCACTACCGAAATCTTCTTCCCGGCGGTGAAGCCGTATTCCTCGAGCTGCGGCTTCGGATAGGTGATGGCCGCGCCCTGCAGTGGACCGCCGGTCCACTTCAGCGAGAGCGGGATCAGATTCGGATCGGTCGGCTTGTCACTGTTGGCATGGAAGCCCGCCGGGAGCGACACCTTGAGCGTGATGGTTGCGGGCGCTCCGCGCTTCACCTTCACGGTGGGCTGCGGCGCGATCTTCATCTGGGGCGCCATCTGGGCGAACAGCGCAGTAGCCGCGGTGAACAGGAAAATTTTAAAGCAGCTTTTGAATCGCATCGTCAAACTCTTTCTTATCGACCAGGCCGACGTGAATCGACGCAATACGGCCATCGCGGTCAATGATAAAAGTGGTGGGCAGGGCTTCCACGCCGCCATACATATCGCCGGTCTTTTGATCGCCCAGCACGACCCGGTAGTTGATCTTCTTCTCAGCCATGAACGGCTTTACGTCTTCCCAGCCGTTGTCATCCATGGAAACACCCAGAACCGCGAAGCCACGGTCTTTGTACTTGCGCTGAAAGTCGGTGAACCAGGGGATCTCAATGCCGCAGGGGCCGCACCAGGTTGCCCAGAAATCGAGCAATACGACTTTCCCTTTGTAATCAGCGAGATGGACAACCTTTCCGTTAGAGTCCTTTAACTCGAAATCGGGAGCGCCCTTGCGCTCTTTGCTGTCTTTCACTACCTGACGGGGCTGGTCGTGTCCCGGCCAGCCAATTGTGCCGAGGGTCACGGCGATGCCGGTGATGACCGCCAGCAGGATGAAAAAACGCCCGGGCGGAACCGTGCTGGGATTGAAATTCACTCTGCTCTGATTATATCGGGAGGCAGAAATCAGGGTTGTAACAGCTCAAGGGGCTGCTCGACGGACTGGCCTTCCGTGAGACGAAGCGTGGCGGATTTCTCGCGAGCAACGGGCTCGTCGTAATCGAGTTCATAACTGCTCATCAGCCGGTAATCGCCGGGCGGGAGACTGTTGAAGACGTAGTGGCCCTGTGGATCGGCGCGCACGTCCCAGGATTGGAGTGCTGGCTCCGGCGTGTGTGGATTGAGAAGCTGCAGAAAAACTGGCGCGCCTGTGACCGGCATGGATGACGCCGTGACGTTTCCGGAAATGGAGGCCGGTTTATTCGAGAGCTTCACCTCGAGATGCGGCGCGGTAGCGATGTCGACGGGGAACCACCCATCCTGCGCCAACGGCACTGCCGTCGCGTCGCCTTGATTGCGGATGGAAACCAGATATTGATTGGCTGAAGGCCGCGCCGTAAATTCCCAATGACCGGGAGTCAGCGTTTGGCCATGCAGTTCAAACTCGTCACCAGGGCCATCGAGGTCCGCACGGCGTGCGTATACGGGTAACGAGCCCGCGCCTGTGACGACCGGCGCGGCCAGGGCATTGCATTCCACGCGCGCGAAAGCATTGCGATCGATGAGCAGCGTCTGATCGCTGCCGCATCCCGCGCCCTGCGCCAGAACTTCCCATGTCCCCGGCGCGAGGCCACTCACCAGCAACGGTCCGGCTTTCGCCGAGATCGTCCGACGTCCGCTGTCGCTGATCAGCGCGATACTAATGGGGCCCTTGTCCGGCGCGTAGACCTGGCCGCCCAGATCGAACAACTGGCCGGCGACGGTGTGAACGACCGTGAACGCCGCCGTTTCTCCCAGGCGGACGAAGATCGGCTCCGCGCCCGAGAGTGCCGTGCCGTATTTGTAATACGCAGGAACCAGTTCGCTCTGATCCTCTAATTCACCTCCGCCAGCGCGAACAATGTAAGTCCCGCGCTCCAGTTCGCCGATGCGGAAGTCGCCGCGGTCATTTGTCTTTGCGCCCGCGATGCGTTTGATAGGGGGCTTGGCGGTATACAGGCTGACAGGCCAGTCCGGAATACCGATATTGTTGTCGTCCACAACGGTTCCGGAAATCGCGGCCTGGCGACGCATCAGAATCTGGCGCAGCTGATCGTTATCCGAGTCATCCTTCACCTCGAAGGGCTTCCCCGGCAAGCCAGGCCGTAACTGCCCGAATTCGCCGGTTTCAAAACCGATGCGCGAAACTCGAACGAGGTACCAGCCCGGCTGCACGGAGGGAAAGACGTAGCGGCCGTGATCGTCCGCGAGGAGCGTAACGATTTTCGCCTGCGTGCCGGGCAGCGGGACCAGCGAGACCTGGCTGCGCGCAATGGGATTCGACGTTTCTTCATCGAAGATCACGCCCTGAATGGTGGCTGCGTTCATGCACGCGGCGAGGGTGAGAAGAGCCGCGAGCGATTTCATGGCCGGTACAGCTCCAGATCCTGCGTGATTGACTGGCCGGGAGAGTACACACGGACAGTGACGGGCTTGAGCGGCAGGTTTTCGACCTCATCGATATCGAAGCTGCTCAAAACCGTATAGGTTCCTGGGCCTAGGCCAATCGCAGCATAGTGGCCTTGCGGATCGGCGCGCACTTCCCAGCTCTGCCCGGTATCCACATTGTTCACGAATACAGGCGCCCCCAGAACAAGGTTGTCTTTCAGC
Source organism: Bryobacteraceae bacterium (assembly GCA_036500405.1). GTDB lineage: Bacteria > Acidobacteriota > Terriglobia > Bryobacterales > Bryobacteraceae > BOG-234. The sequence goes on along the minus strand of DASYCD010000423.1, from coordinate 2,810 downwards.
TTGACGACGCCGGAGATCGTCGCATAGTTGCTGGAGAGTTGAATTCGCACATCCCGGTAACTGTCCGACTGGAAGGCATACCAATCGCCAGCCTGCGAGCAGGGCTGGTTATAGCAACGAACGCTCTGCACATAGAAATCGCCGCGCGGGACCGTCAGTTCCCAGTGGCCGGGAATCGGCATCTCATCGCGCGCCAGAGTGTGCACATCGGATGTGCCATCCAGATCCACGCGCCGGAGAATAATTGGCGCTTTCTGGACGCTGGTAAATTGAATGCGGTCCGGGCTGATAAACCTGCACGGGAAACTCTGGTTGAATTCGTCCTTGTCGATCCTGATCTCGGTGAAGAAACCGCAGGGAGTGCCAATCGGGTCACTCCCGGAAACCACGAGTTCGATCGGGCCAGGCTGAATAGCGGAAGCCGTGAAAGGGACCGTTCCGCTGCCCGACGCTACGTCGCGGCGGCCTGTATCGGTAATCAGAGTCAGCTTTGCGCGACCCGGATAGCCGGGAGCCTGAAGTGTTCCACTCAGATTCAGCAGCTTTCCCTTTACCGGCCGGATCGCGACATTCTTCTTTGTCTCCCCGACGACGACATAAACCGGGTAAGCGTTCTTCAGTTCGACGGCGTTCTGCGAATAAGTTGCCAACACGGTCGTCTTGTCTTCGAGCGGGCCGGGGCCGGAGCGAACCACATAGTTGCCGGTGTTGAGTTCCCCCAGGCGAAAATCACCTCGATCATCCGTCATGGTGGAGGCGACGCGCCGCATCGGCTTTTTCGTGGTGTAGAGGTGCACCTGCCAGTTCGGAATTCCGATGCCGTTTTCGTCGAACACGGTGCCGCTGATTGCGGCGAGGTGGGCCATATGGATTTCGTGGAAACCGCCCGCGCGATCATCGGCTACTTCAAACGCGTGTCCCGGCCGTCCTGGCTTCGATTGGCCATCTTCGCCAGGCGCGTAACCGCGGCGCGTCGCGCGCAGCACGTACCAGCCAGGCCGCACGCTGAGAATCACGAATGCTCCGCGGGCGCCGGTGCGTACCGTGACTGACTGAACGAGGGTCCCGGGCAACGGCGTCAGAGTGACGTTCGTGCGGGCAAGCGGATTGCCGGTTTCGTCATCCAGGATGACGCCTTCCACCACGGCCGCGTGAGCGCAAACCGCGAATAGCAGGATGACCGCGAACAGGCGTATGACGTGGTCCCGCACTTGCTGTTTATGACGACACGAGCGGCCGAGCGTGCAGAAAAATCCGGAGCGATTACCAGGTGATCGGCGAGCCGGGCTTGAGTTCCCGTATTTCGGTTTCCGGAGCCAGCTTCTGCAGCGCGTCGGGACGTCCGGTCAGCGGCGGGAACGTGCCGAAATGCATGGGGATTACAGTCTTTACTTTTAGTAAACGGCACGCAACGGCGGCCTCGCGCGGGCCCATGGTGAACAGATCGCCGATAGGCAGGAATGCCAGCTCGGGTTTGTAGAGTTCGGCAATCAGGCTCATATCCGTGAACACGTTGGTGTCCCCGGCGAAGTAAATGGCGCGGCCGTCGTCAAATGTGACGACATAGCCCGCGGCTTCTCCACCGTAAATGATGCTGCCATCGTCGTCTGTGATACCGCAGCTGTGGACCGCATGCACCATCGTGACCGTGACGGAGCCGACCCGCTGCGAACCACCCTTATTCATTGCAGCGATCTGCTGGACGCCCTTCTTGCCGAGCCACTGACAGGTCTCATAGATGCCGACGACTTTGGGATTGAACTGCTTCGCGAGCGGAATCACGTCGTGGACGTGATCGAAGTGGCCGTGCGAGACGAAAATTGTGTCGCAGCGCTGGATGGAATAACCTGCCGGGTAGGCCGGATTGCCGTCAATCCAGGGGTCGAAAATAAGCGTTTCGCCGCCGGGCAGAACCAACTGCACTGAGCCGTGACCAAGCCACGTGATTTCCATCGCGCCTCCAGCCGAATTATGTCATGTGGGTACTGACGCTACTTCCCAAAGACAGAATTGATCGGGCGCCCTAAGTTGGCATACGATTTGGACTTGATGACAAAAATGAGGGGTATTGTTTTCATGGCCGCGACATTGGCTGCTGCCGGAGCTTTGTCTGGCGCGGAATCGTTCGAGCTGGCGGACGTGCATGTGAGCCCGCACAGCGATAACCCCTCGCTTCGCGTTTTTCGCCGCGACGGCAGGTATGAGCTGCTCGGCGCGACCATGGTGGATCTGGTCAGTACCGCGTACGGCGTGGCGCTTGACGAAGTGAGCGGCGGGCCGAGCTGGCTGGAGTCGGACCGGTTCGATGTCATCGCGAAGATTCCGGATAACGCGACTGCCGAATCATTGAAGCCGATGCTGCGGAGTCTCCTCTCCGAGCGGTTCGGCCTGGCTGTCCACGAGGATCAGGTACTCCGGCCGGCATTCGTTCTCACGGCTGGACCACACCCGAAGATGACGCAGTCTGATGCACAAAGCGAGGGCCGCTGTGAAGAACAGCGTTCCGCGCACACGGATACCGTGGATGCTGTTTTTGAATGTAAACAGGTCACGATGAGCGCATTCGCGGAAACGCTGCAAACCAGCAGGCTGCCGTCTGCGCTGGGGTATGTAGCGGGCAACGAAGTTGTCGATCAAACCGGGTTGAAGGGCGCCTGGGACTTCACCCTGAAGTGGACAAGCTCCGGTCTGAGAGCGAAGGCCGGCCCGGATAGCCTGACTCTCTTCGACGCCATCGATAAGCAACTTGGTCTGCAACTGAAAATGGGGCAGGCGATGTTTCCGGCCATTGTGGTCGACCGGGCCAACCG
>DASYCD010000422.1:0-2760 GCA_036500405.1 Bryobacteraceae bacterium | reverse complement strand
GAATAGAGACGGCGCTTCAGGGAGCCGCGGCTTGCCATACCGATTGCCGGAGTGGCGGGCGTCAGGTCCCAATCGAGAAGGAGCTTTGCGTAGGCGGATGGCTTTACGCCGGACGCGAGGACGCGATCATCGCAGGCGAGTTCCTGCTCTTCGCGCAGGCGGCGCGAGACGATCCAGATCAGCGGCTGGAACCAGATCAGGGCGCGGGTCATTTCGGCGAGGAGGCGGAACAGGAAGTCGTATGACCGGATGTGGGCGCGCTCATGGCACAGGACGGCTTCGCGGGATTCTTCTGTTAAGTGCTCAAAACCGGCGGGGACGAGAATGACTGGATGAAGAATTCCCCACGTCACGGGAGCGGCAAGAGAGTTGCTTTGGAGAACGTCGCCCGACATTGGATGTGCGGATCGGCGCATGCGGCGGAGAGCGTACAGGCCGAGAGACAGGCGCGTCAGCAGGAGCGTCGCTCCGATGAGCCAGATACAGGGGATCACCTCCGGGAATTTCGTGGCCGGCGCCGGAGTGGGCATCGGAATTTGGGCTGTCATTTGAAGAGCGGGTACTGGCGGCTGGGGCGAGAGATTTTGAACTGAGGGCATCACCCAGCCTGGTTCCGGGACATTGAGGCGCGGCAAAATGGGGGCGGCGATTGCGGCGAGGAGCGTGGCCACGATCGTCGAGGAAAGAACCAAACGGCGCGCATCAGCGGACCTTTTCCGAAGCAGCAGGGTCACGCAGAGGCTCAGGCCGAGGATGGCGCCCGATTTCCAAAAGACTTCGAGTAAGAGCGTCATCGTCCTTCTCCTTCGCGTTTTGCGATCAGGGCCGCGAGTTGCTTTCGTTCCGCAGCAGAGAGTTTGGCGTCCGGCATTTCCAGAAGAGCGGCGGCGGCGGCGAGCGGGGAGTCTTCGAAAAACGTGGAGACGAGATGGCGAAGGGCGGAATGGCGCGCTTTTACGGGAGCGACGGCGGGAGAGTAGAGATACCGCATGCCATCGCGCTGGTGCGTGACGTGGCCTTTTTCTTCAAGAATGGCGAGCATTGCGCGAACGGCGGAGTAGCTGGGGGGATCAGGCAGCGCGGCGAGGACTTCGGCGACGCTGGCTTTGTTGAGGCGGTAGAGAGCGTCCATGATCTGGCGCTCGCGGCGGCCGAGTTGGATACGAGTGTCTTCGGTCATTGGTCGCTTCGTTCAGATGCTAGTGTATTAGCACCTGCTAGTACACTAGCAGCGCGCGAGGTCCTCGTCAAGCGGTATTCTGACTAGCAATATGCGGAACGCCTGCTCTGCCCTTCTGTTTCTGATGCCGGTCCTCTACGCGCAGGGGCCGGCACCGGAGACTCGTCCGAAGAACCTGATCGCGGACGCTGCGCCGGCGCGGACGTGCGAGAGCCTGAAGAGCGTCGCGCTGCCGAATACGACGATCGATTCGGCTGCGATCGATGCGCAGGACGGATCGTGCCGGATTACGGCGACGGTGACGCATCCGCCAGCGGGCGACGCGGTGAAGGTGTTTATCGGCATTCCGATGAAGGACTGGAATGGGCGCTTCGAAGGAACGGGTGGCGGCGGTTTCTCGGGCGGCAATGGGATGGGTGTGCGGCAACCGCTGACGCTGGGTTATGCGGCGGGCGCGACCGATACCGGGCACCCGGGAGCGAGCGGCAGTTTCGTGCTGGATTCGACCGGGCATCTGAACTGGCAACTGTTGCGCGATAACGCGTATCTCGGAATTCACGAGATGACTGTCACCGGCAAGGCGCTGACGCAGGCGCTTTATCACGCGGCGCCGAAGCAATCCTATTTCATGGGCTGTTCGACTGGCGGCCGGCAGGGGCTTTCCGAAGCGCAGCGTTATCCGGACGACTACGACGGGATTGTGGCGGGCGCGCCGGCGACGAACTGGACGAAGCTGCATATCGAGCAGATGTGGGGGAATCTCAACATGATGCTCGCGAATAACTATGTACCGCAGTGTAAGTTCGAGGCGGCGACGGCGGCGGCAATCGCGGCGTGCGACAGGATCGATGGCGTGGAGGACGGCGTGATTGAAGACCCGATGCGATGCGATTTCGATCCGAAGGCGCTGGTGGGCACGACGGCGGGCGCGTGCGGGACGATCACGGAGGCGGATGCGGCGATTATCCGGACGATCTGGGAAGGTCCGCGGCGGAAAGATGGAGCGTTTCTGTGGTATGGGCTGACGCGCGGGGCGTCGTTCGCGGGACTGAGCGGGACAGGCGGAACGCCGCTCGGGGGAATGCCGAATCCGATTACGCTCGAATGGTGGAGATTTTTCCTGAATCAGAATCCGCAATGGGACTGGCACTCGCTCACTCGGGATTCTTATGAGAATTACTGGGCGCAATCTTTGGAAGAGTTCAGTGCGGTGATTGCGACGGACAATCCGGATCTTTCGGCGTTCCGGGCGCGCGGCGGCAAGCTGATTCTGTGGCATGGGCTGGCGGACCAGCTGATTTATCCGCAGGGGACGATTGACTATTACAAGCGCGTGGAGCAGCAGATGGGCGGGGCGGGAGATGTTCGCGATTTTGCGCGGCTGTTTCTGGCGCCGGGAGTGGCGCATTGCGCGGGCGGGGTGGGTCCGCAACCGGGCGGTCAGCTGGATGCGCTGGCGCATTGGGTGGAGGACAAGCAGGCGCCGGAGACGCTGACCGCGACGAAGCGCGATCAGACGGGGAAGCCCGTGCGGACGCGACCGCTATGTCAATATCCACTGGTGGCGAAATACCAGGGAA
>DASYCD010000421.1:0-19017 GCA_036500405.1 Bryobacteraceae bacterium | reverse complement strand
CGCCAGTTCCTCTTCCGCATCATGGACGTGGAATTCCTCGCCGCCTCCGCGCGCGGCGACGCCAGCCAGCTCTTCGGCCAGTTCGCATCCATGCTGGTTTTCATCAGTTTTGGAGGCGCTTACGCCGGTTTGGCCTTCGGCAGCCAGCCTGTCAGCCCTGAAATGACATGGCTGATGGAACGGATTTTCATCGAAGCGACCATGCTGGTCGTCGGTATATTCGCGCTGCTGAGCTGGGAGAGCACGTTTCCCGACCGCCGCGATGTATACGTCCTCTCGCCGCTCCCCATACGCGGCAAGGCAATCTTCACGGCGAAAGTCGCCGCCGCTGCTTCCTCTCTTGGACTCACCGTTCTTGCCCTCCACTGTCTCGCCGGCCTCACGTGGCCTGGAGCCCTCATGCCAAAGGGCGCCGGCTTCCTGGCCTGGCTCCGTTTCGTGGCGGCGTATTGGATCACGCTCCCCGCCGCCGGCGCATTTCTCTATTGCGCGATGCTCGGGCTCCAGGGCATCGTGGGTCTCTTGCCGCGCGCCTGGTTCCTGCGAATCTCATCGTTCCTTCAGATCGGAGCCTTCGCGCTGTTTCTCGGCGTCATCTTTCTGCAGCCGTCGTTTATGACCGCGAAGGCGCTCGCCGCCCCGGAAAATCAGCGCGCCCTCGCCTGGCTGCCGGACTACTGGTTCATGGGCCTCTTCAATGCGATCAGCGGAACGCATCCCGATCCCGCCCTGTCACGGCTCGCCGGCCGCGCTGTCATCGGCCTGGCTGTCGTCGTCCTGATCGCCCTCGTCGCATTCGTTCTCTCCTGGCTCCGCACCATGCGAAAGATTGCCGAAGAACCAGACATCCTCCCGAGCACTCGCGGCGGCCTCTGGCTCCCGCGTTTCGGAACCAGCCCGCAAACGGCGCTCGTGCACTTCACCCTGCGCACTCTGGGGCGCAGTCGCCAACACCGGATGAATCTGGCGTTCTATCTCGGCGTCGGCTTCGCCATGATCGCCGTGACAAAAGCGCCGCTGCCATCCATTTTGCTGATGCTGTGTTTGGCGATTGTCGGAACGCGCGTCGCCTATGCGCGCCCTTACGACTTACGCGCGAATTGGCTATTCCGAATATTGCCGATCCAGGGCGCCGCGATGGCGCGCACCACCGCACGGCGCGCTTTGCTGGTTCTTTCCGTGCTGCCGGTGACGATTGGCGCGGCTGTCTGGCTCCTGCGCACGTGGTCCGCGGCTGACACGGCGAAACATTTGCTGCTCCTGGCTCTCTTCGGCATGCTCCAGATCGAAGCCTGGCTGATCACATTCCGTAAAATCCCGTTCGCCTGCTCCTATCTTCCAGGAAAATCGAAATTCCACCTTGCATTCGCGGGAACCGTACAGATCCTTCCGCTGGCCCTGATCCAGGTCGTTGAGCTGGAGCAACGTGCAGCATCAAAATGGCTGATTTATATCGCCACAGTCGCCGTGATGACCGCAGCTATCGTAATCATTCGAAAACTCGCCTCGCCATCCGACGAAATCCTCTACGAAGATTTCGCCAGCGACGAACTCATTGAGCTCAAGCTGGAATCCTGAGCGGTGATCCTCGGGCAGAGCTTCGGCTTTGCACGCCGGGCTTCCGTCCGGCGCGGATTTTCGACGCGCTGTCCGAAACGTACAGCGACTCAGTCCGCGCGATTGCCGGCGTACCCGGTCTCCGGAAACGCAGCGTAATCGCCCCCCGTTTCTGGTTCAGGTATTCAAGCTGACTGATAATCGCCGCCACAGTCTGCTGAGCCTTGAACCGATCGGGATACGTGAAGGCGATGCGAAATGCCGATCCTGAGTTCACCGGCGAAATATCCAGATTCGCGCGCATTTGCGCTGCTGCCTCGTCCATGGATTTCACCGCGCGCTCATCCGGATACAGTTCGAGTCTCCGATCCTCAATGATTTTCCCGAGTCCCAGAGAACTCAGAAGTTCTGGTTCCACGGCCCGAAGGTACTCGGCGGAAGGGATCGCAGCGGGCAGGTCCGCGAAAGGATTTTCCGTAATCTCTGCCGGCTCGACCCGCAGGATCGCCGTCGATGTGTAGCGATTGTGAATCAGGAACGATGCCCCGAAAGCAACGACAAAACCTGCCGAGGCGAATGCCGCAATGCGTCTGGTGTGCCGGGGCCACTGCATAATGGACACCGCCACAAACCCGAGCAGCGTTCCGGCGCCGGCGCCCCACGCGAGAAACGGAAACGTAAAACATAATATCCGCGCCGTCAACCGCAACCACCCGCGCAACACCAAATTTAGTTCGAACCAGGAACAATTCAGTGTTGAAACAGAAACGCCAATCGCGTGTAGACTGATAACTTCTGGGAGATTACACGGAGGTTTAGAAATGATTTACAGGCCCAAATTTCCATTGGTGGCCGCCAGTCTCGCCCTTGTCGCCACTGGCCTGCTGTTGTTTGCACAGGAACCTCCGCCCCCCGCGGCCGGCGGTCGCGCAGGGAGAGGTGGACGTGGCGCAAGCGGGCCTGGTCGCGGCACAATTGCCGGACGCAGCCCGGACAAATTCAATCAGTTCACCCGCGCCCTCGCCTCGCAGGACGTTCTGCTTCGCGGCAAAGAACTCTATGACGCTCATTGCGTGAGTTGCCACGCTGCAGACATGCGCGGCGTCGCAGGCAAAGGCAATAACCTCCTGCGCTCGCCCATTGCAATGGATGACCAGCACGGCGAACTCATCAACGCCCGCCTCGCTAAACACGACCCGCCCGTGAACCTCGTCCAGGCTGATGGCGTCGCAGTAGCGGAGTATCTCCACGGCGTCCTTGCCACCATGGGCGCGCAGGGCAGCCCTCCCGGAAGAAATCCAGTTGGTCTCAATCTGAACTTGCTCGTCGGTGACGCGCAGGCAGGCAAAACTTATTTCGACGCCCACTGCGCGAGTTGCCATTCCATCACCGGCGATCTCAAAGGCATCGGCGCGAAGTATGAAGGTGACCCCGCCACTCTGCAAAACACCTGGGTCTCCGGTTCCGCCGGTTTCGGACGCGGTGGACGTGGCGGACGCGGCGGCGGAGGTGGCGGACGTAAAGCGACCGTTACCATGCAGAACGGCCAGAAGATCGAAGGCACGCTCGTGAGCGAGAACGATTTCCTCGTCGTCCTGACTCTCCCCGATGGCGCGCGCCGCAGTATCGCGATCAATAACGGCGTTCCCAAAGTCGAAGTCGAAGATCCGCAGGCCGCGCACAAAAAAATGGTCATGGAACTCGACGATCCGCATAACAAGAACATGCACGATGTCACTGCGTACCTGGCGACGCTCAAATAAGGAAACTCGGAGAGAAGCCCCATGAAGAAACTGCTATTTCTCACGTGCCTCAGCGCCGGATCGTTGCTTTTCGCGCAGGGCGGACCGCTCGATCCCGCGGATCTCGTCAAGCCCCTCACCGATAACTGGACCAGCTACTCGGGCGACTACACCGGCCGGCGTTACAGCCTCCTGAAGCAGGTGACCGCCGCGAACGTCAAGGGTCTGAGCATGGAGTGGTACAACACCGGTATCGCCAGCGCCTGCGGTCCGGAAGGCGCCGGCTCCGCGTCCGGCGGCCGTGGCGGCGCCGGTAGTCCAGGCCCGCTCATCGTCGGCGGCTTCGGCGATGGCGGCAGTCCCAACAACTGTGCTCCCGCGCGATTTCAGGGCGGCGTTCTGATCGTGAACGGCGTTATCTACGCCTCACAGCCGGGCAATGTCTACGCGATCGACGCGCGCGACGGCACGGTTCTCTGGCACAACTACTGGAAGATTCGCCCCGGCCACGGCCTCGGCAATCGTGGCCTCGCCATGTGGAACAACCGCCTCTACTTCGGCGAGCAGGATGACTGGCTCCTTTGCCTCGACGCCGCCACCGGCAAGGAAATCTGGAAGAAGGAAGTTGCCTCGCTCGACCAGAACTACTGGGTTTCGAGCGCGCCCATGATCGTCGGCAATCACGTGCTCATCGGTGCGAGCAATAACCTGGACATGCCCGCCTCTCTCCAGTCCTTCGATCCCGAAACCGGCGCGAAGCAGTGGGAGCTTTTCGCGACGGCCCAGAAGCCCGGCGATCCCGGCGCCGATACCTGGGTCACCCTCGACGAAGCCAAACACGGCGGCGGCACAGCCTGGATTCCAGGCGCTTACGATCCGGAGCTGCATCTCTATTACTACGGCACCGGCAACCCCACGCCTGCTTACACCCAGGGCCGCGGCGACGGCGACAACCTCTACACCGGCTGTCTGCTTGCCGTCAATGTCGATACCGGAAAAATGGTCTGGTATTTCGCAACCTCCCCGCACGATACGCACGACTGGGATTCCACCGAAACGCCCGCCATCGCTGATCTCCCCTTCAACGGCCGCACCCGCAAGCTGCTCATGATGGCGACGCGCAACGGTTATTTCTACGTGCTCGATCGCGTCACCGGCGAACACCTGATCACCGCGAAACTCGGCCTCGCGAATAACTATGCGTCCGGAATCCACCCCGAAGACAAGCCGCAGCTCGATGCGCGCGGTCAGGTCAAACGCAACCCGGATAAGGATGCGACTATTCCAGGCTCGCTCGTGAACTCTGACATTCTCAACTATCCGCCCGGCTCGTTCTCGCTGCAGTCCGGCTTGTTCTACATCAACGAAGACAACAGCCTGCACATCAACTATCTGGCCGAACCCGATCCCCGCGGATCGATGGGCCTCGGCGGCATCACAACTGGCGGAGCGCTGAGTCTCGGCAACTTCATCGACGCGATCGATTACAAAACAGGCAAAGTCGTCTGGCGCCACAAAATGACCGGCAACAACGTCGGGCTGCTTTCGACCGCGGGCGGCGTCCTCTTCATGAACAACGGCGGCGGCATCGAAGCCCTCGAAGCGACCACAGGCAAGCCCCTGTGGCACTCGCAGGTCGGCAATCTCACCGCGCCCCCGGAGACCTTCATGATGGACGGCAAGCAGCACGTCGTCGCCTATGTCTCAGGCGGCCTCTTCATGTTCGTCCTGAACTAGCGCTCTGGACTTTCGGCTATATTTGGTAGATGCCGGAAGTCCATTTACCTGACCTCGAAGACGAGGAAAAAGCGCCTGCTTCCACCTCGCACCGGTTCAGAATTCCGAAGCTTCTGCTCGAAGTACTTCTGATCAGCGCAGGCGTCTTTCTGGGCCTGGCGGGTGAACAATGGCGCGAAAGCGCCCACCGACACGAACTGGTCGAGTCGGCGCTGCACGGTTTCCGCGCTGAACTGGCCACCAACCGGAAGGCGATAATCGACCACAAGGATTATCACCTCGCTTTGAAGAACAGCCTGGATGCGCTTCTCGCAGCTGGCTTAAAAAAAGGCCCGGAAATGCACGGTATCGAGCCCGTACATTTCGAACACTCCGCGTGGGACCTCGCAGTCGCCAATGGCTCACTGGCAAACCTGAACCAGCAGCTCGCCTATTCACTCTCTCATGCCTACAACAGGCAAAATTCGTATGAACAACTGACACAAGGGCTGGTTCAGGCCATGTACCTGCGTCCTCCGAACCTGCCGGAAAATGCGAAGCCGTTCTTCGCATCTCTTGATATTTACTTCGACGATATTACGGACGTGGAGCCCGAACTGCTCACCATGTACGACAAACTGCTCCCCCAAATCGACCGCGAGTTGAAATAACAGGTTCCCGGCGCGATTCGCGATGACATCTCTACTGCCCTCGGATCACCTGGAACTCTGGCTCCCCTGGTTCGGAGTTGACACCCTCTCCCTGGCAGCCGGTCTCGCCGCGCTGATCCTGGCCGTCAAACGCCCGCGCGAGCGCCTGCTTTTATTTCTCGGCATCTTCGCGACCCTCTACGGTCTCCGCCTGTTTCAGGAGAACGAACTTGTCCGTATTGTGCTGGGTCTCGGTTCTTCCCGCCAGCCCATCCTGATTCTCACCTATCTGATCCCCATCCCATTCGCGCTTTTTTTCGTCGGCTGTCACTTTACTCAAATCCGCCAGCGATCCCTCTGGCGCGATGACCAGTGCCCCAGTACTTCCCGATAGGCCCCTACGAGGAAACTGCCATTGACTCGTCCCTGCAGGTGTTCGTAAACACTGCGCCGTCAGGAAGGACCTACACTTCTGAACAGCTCTTGTATCAGTTCCCGCTCGGCTTTTCAACCTGATCGATGACCAGAACGTCCGCTGGCGCACGATCGGCAGTCATACGTAAACCAAGTTGTTCCTGCACCGCCGTGAAGATAGACGGAAGGGTCTCGGAGCTATCCCCCCGCGCCCATTCCAGCTTCAGGTCGTATGCCCCTGCGATACCGGTTCGGTCGACGACCGGCCGATCCATATATCGAGCGAGTACCTCGGCGAGATGCGCCATCGTGATCTTGCGAGCATCCATGCGAAGCTCACTGTTGTTGCCGGTGGAATTTGTAACGGCTTCCTCAGCATGTGACTCCTGCAGCTTGGCTCCCTTTGGACTCACGCTTAGCAGGTACACCGGAATTGGGCGGACTTCGCTATGCAGAGCAAGGTGAAATCGCTCTGCCAGGAGACTTTGCAGCATCTTCATCAACAAGGGATTGTCGACCGGATCAGAAGCTTTAGCCAGAATTTCGAACCGATCGGTTCGAAGCCAATCGCCCACCCTGGACCTGATTTGGTCCCACCTCCCAAGCGCTCATAATGCAACGCAGAAGCGTTACGTTATCGCCTTTGAGGCTGCCTTTGTGGGTCGTCATGCCCACGACATCAGAGATGCCGGGAGGTGCCGGCTTAATCGACGCAACTTCGAACTGCGGCTTTTCCTGCGCGTTCACAGTGAGGCACAGAAGTAAAAACCCGCAAATAATGGCCTCGGGGCGGAACCGCATTCCGGAGACACCTCCTGATCCATTGTGCAGCAAATCGGCATGTTACTCCGAAGCCTCCCGAGAAAAGGGTTCGAGGGGCAACTCCCGCCTGATCGCACAGCGTTTACCGACACCAACCCGCAGCCTGTGGGATCGTGGCCGATAGACAGTCTTACCGTAAACTGGACCGGTCCGCTTAACTACTTTCCGTCGCACAATAGCGGCGAATGAAACAAGCGGGCGGACAGATCCGAGCAGAATGAGTGCGGGAATATAGACTATTGATCTTGTGCTGACGCCGATTTATCCTGGGTCATGACCCGCCGGAAACAACCGCAAAGCCGTTGCAGGCATGAAGTCCGAAATCTCGCAGGCAGCCGCGGCCTCCGAGCGCCTCACCAAAGAACTCAACGAGAAGCTCTCCGCCGCTTGGCGTTTCTCCATGGCAGCGCTCGCCGGCGGAGCACTCGTCCTCGGCCTCGCAATCGGCATGATGCTCGATCGCTGGCTCCTCAGGTAGTCTTTCGGTAGTGTGACTTCGCCCACGCGACCGTATCGGCCGCCGCTCGCTCGCGTTCCACAGGCTCCACATGAAAAGCAGCGCGAAAACGCCGGTCATCGATGACGAACGGCTCATCCCACTGGTACAACATCTCGTCGATTTCCCGAATCATCGGTATTACCAGACCAAGCGCTTTCACAGCCCACCGCGGCATTGCCCGAAGCCCGATATCGCGCCCCAGATAGCGCGAAAATCTCGCCACCAGCGCGCGCATCGATTCGGCCGGAGTGCACGGCAGCATCCAGGCTTTGCCGTACGCCTCATCGCCGGCCGTCCCCAGCATCGCCAGACCCGCGGCGACATCCGGCGCGTAATGATACGTGTGGATCGCATCGGGATTCACCAGTACCTGACCCCGGCCGCCGGCAATCACCGGCTTCCAGAACTGATCGCCCACATGGCTGGTGGTGGCGCCCGGACCGTAGAAGTCGGATGCCCGTCCGGCCGTAGCCCGCACTTCGCCGCGTCGATGCGCCTCGAACAAACGTTCCGCCTCGCGGGCGCGTATTTCGCCTTTCCGGCTGCACGGATTCATGGGCGTATCTTCATTCATCGGGCGTCCGCCGCTGCGCCCCAGCATGTAAACGTTTTCAAGCACCACCAGACGCGCTCCGGCCTTCCCCGCCGCGGCGATCAGGTTTTCAATATATTTCGGAATCACGTCAGCCCAGACTCGCGAGGAATACGCAGGATTCATGCAGTGGTAAACCGTCGTCGCGCCGCGCGCGGCTTCCTCGCAGAAATTACGGTCGGTCGCATCGCCCTGCACCACTTCAACGCCTTCGGGCGCCCCGGCCGAGCGTCGCGCCATGCGGACGCGAAGACCGCGCTCCCCAAGAAGACGGGCAAGAGGCTGTCCAATCTGGCCGCCGCCAAAAATCACGTGTAGTTCGTCAGACACCCTTTGATTTATAGCACTATTTGCGATCCGTAGAATGAAGAACGCCAAAGCGCCGGCGACGAAACGACGCGTTCTGAATCTGTGTTCATCTGTGTTCATCTGCGGCCAATAAATATACTCCCAGTCACACAGAAATCGCACCTCTATTTCCCCTGCTTTCAATAAACCTCGTTAAATAACCTCCAAATCGCTTGACAGACCCTGTATCCTCACGCCATGTCCGCCTCCCCCGCAAAACTCGCCGCGAACCAGGCCAATGCCCAGCACTCCACCGGCCCCCGCACCGAACAAGGCAAAGCAGCCACCGCCCAAAACGCCACCAAATCCGGCCTCTTCTCCACGCGCGATTTCGTCCTCCCCCACGAACAACCCATCTGGGCCGCCCTCGACGAATCCCTGCGCGCCGACCTCCGCCCCTCCGGTCCCATCGAAGAAGCCATCGTCAACGAAATCCGCACCGCCCTCTGGCGCCTCCGCCGCTGTGGCGAGATCGAATCCGAATCCGAATTTGCGCCCGACGACGCCGCCCAGCAATCCATCGACCGCGCCCGCGCCCAATTCAACCGTCTCCTCCAGCGCTCACTCGCCGAACTCCGCACCCTCCAGACCCAACGCCAGCTCCGCCGCGAATACTTCGATGACAGGCTATCCAAAAACGCCCCAGGCCTCTGCGACTGGCGCGCCGTCTACAAAGGTCTGATCGATAAATCGAACGCCGCCCTCCGCGACGCAAAAGCCGAGCGCCGCTGCGAAGACAACGTCCTCGACCGTTACTTGCTCCCGAGCGTGCTACCGCAATTTACAAAACAAACCCAAACGTCCCCCAACGCATCCACTGCCTGAACATCTATCTGCGTTAATCTACGGCCGAATTCGAATTGCCCTTGCAATCTCCAAACAAGAAATGCTACGCTCCTCTCAGTAACTGAGAGGAGCGGATCGCACCGCATGAGCAAACCCACAGACCTGGTACAGGGAACCCTCGATCTCCTCATCCTCAAAGTCATCGGCATAGAGCCCATGCACGGATGGGCCATCGCCCAGCGCATCCGCCAGATGTCCGGCGACGTCCTCCAGGTCGGCCAGGGCGCGCTCTACCCAAGCCTCCACAAGCTCGAACAAAACGGCTGGATAGCCGCCGAATGGGCCGTCAGCGAAAACAACCGCCGCGCCAAATATTACTCACTCACCAAAGCCGGACGCAAAGCCCTCGAAGCCGAAGCCGGCAACTGGGAGCGTCTCTCAGCAGCCATAACCCAGGTGGTTCGCGCCAACTAAAGAGCCATCGTCATGCGCCAGTGGACCATCTTCCAGCTTCGCCTCCGCACCGCATTTTCCCGCGGCGCCGTCGAAAGCGATCTTGATGAAGAGCTCCGCTACCACATCGAACGCCAGATCGATGAAGACATCGCCCGCGGCATGAACCCGCGCGAAGCCCGCGCCTCCGCCCTGCGCGAATTCGGCGGCTATCAGCAAAAGAAGGAGGAATGCCGCGATATGCGCGGCTTCAACATGCTCGACAATCTGATTCGCGATATGGTTTTCTCCGTCCGCCAGCTACGGAAAAATCTTCTTTTCAGCGGCGCCGCCATCTTCATGCTCGCCCTCGGCATCTGCGCCAGCGTCGCCATCTTCGTGTTTGTCGATGCCGCGCTCCTGAAGCCGCTGCCCTACAAAGACCCTTCGAAGTTGCTCGGCGTCTATGAAGTAGCCACGGGCTGCCCGCAATGCAACATCTCGTGGCCGGACTACGAGGACTGGAAGAAAGACAATAAAACTTTCAGCTCGCTCGATGTCTTTCGCCACAACGGCTTCACCGTCACGACGCCGGAAGGCGCCATACCAGCCAGAGGTTCCCTCGTGAGCGCCGGCTTCTTCCATACTCTCGGCGTTGCGCCTATTCTCGGACGCGACTTTCAAACGGGCGAGGATCAGCCCGCCGCGCCGCGTACGGTGATCCTTACGTATTCCACCTGGCAGCACCGCTACGGCGCACGCAAAGACATCCTTAACCAGTCCATCGTGCTGGATGGCGACCCCTATATCGTCATCGGCGTGCTTCCGTCAGATTTCCAGTTCGTCCCCGCGGAGCCGTCCGAATATTGGGTAGCTGTGCACGCTGTGGATGAATGTCTGGTGCGCCGCAGTTGTCATTCTTTCGACGGCGTTGGACGCCTGAAAGACAACGTTTCCATGGCTACCGCGATGGCGGATCTGAAATTAGTTGCGAAACAGCTCGAACAGCAGTATCCGGATTCCAACCGCGACCAGGGGGCCACCGTAGCGCCGCTCAACGATGCGATCGTTGGCAATATCCGCCCCATTCTGCTGGTGCTGCTCGGCGGAGCCACCTTGCTGTTGTGCATCGCGACCATCAACGTCGCCAGTCTCCTCCTCGTGCGCTCCGAAGCCCGCCGCCGCGAGATCTCGGTTCGCGCCGCCCTCGGCGCGGGCCGTTCGCGTCTCATGCGGCAGTTCCTGGCAGAAGGGCTGGTACTCGTCGGCATTGGCGCCGCGCTCGGTCTCGCGGGCGCCTCGCAGGTGATTCACCTCCTCACAGCCCTCATACCCGCCGACCTCCTCGGTCACATGCCGATGTTCGCCAACATCCATCTGAGCGGGACAGCCATTCTCTTTGCCGTGGGCGTCTCTGCTGTATCCGCATTGCTCTTCTCCCTCGCTCCCGCCGTGCGCATTCCACTGACGCCGGAGAGCGGGCGCGCCAGCACAGGCCTCACCTGGCGGAACATGGGCTCCAAACTCATCGTTCTCGAACTCGCCACGGCCGTCGTGCTGCTCGTGGGCGCCGGCCTGCTTGGCAGAAGCCTCGCGCTGCTGATGCGAGTCGATGTTGGCTTTGAGCCCAGCCATCTCGCTACGCTGTTTCTCATCGCGCCCGATAAAACCTACCCTCACACCGCGCAGCTTGTCCCGCTGGAGCGCCGCCTGCTGGATCGCGCGCAGGCACTGCCTGATGTGCAATCCGTCGGTCTCACCTCCAGCATTCCGGTGAGCGGCTGGGGCTACACGACCTGGTTTAAATTCGTCGGCCGTCCCTGGCGCGGCGAACACAACGACACTCCATTCCGCGATGTAAACACGGATTATTTCAAAACCATCGGAGCAACGCTGATCCGCGGCCGCAACTTCACGACGGATGACACTGCGGATAAACCCCTGGTGCTCGTCGTAAACGAGTCATTCGCGAAAATGCATTACCCCGGTCAGGACCCGCTCGGACAGCAAGTCTCGGGACTCGGTTCAGATTCGAAGCCCATGACGATCGTCGGCGTAGTCGCCGATATCAAGGAAGGCGCGCTCGATACACCCAATCGTCCAGTCATCTACTACCCCTTCGATCAGAACCCGGACAGCAGTTTCTACGTCCTCCTGAGGACCACGCGTTCCGACGCGTCACTGATCGCGGCTCTCCGTTCCACCGTTCACGATCTCGATCCCGGCATCGTCACCGTTCAGGAACAAACCATGGACTCGCGCATCGATCAGTCGCAGTCGGCCTGGATTCACCGCTCCTCCGCGTGGATGGTGGGAGGCTTCGCCTTCACGGCGCTCGTTCTCAGCGTGATCGGGCTCTATGGCGTAATCGCCTACTCGGTCAGCCAGCGCACCAGGGAAATCGGCATCCGGATGGCGCTCGGCGCGCGCGCACAAGCGGTGAACCGCATGGTGCTGAAGGAGGCGACTGTTCTCACTGGACTCGGAATCGCGATCGGTCTCGCCTGCGCCATCGCCGCCGCAAAGCTTCTCCGCGATCTCCTGTACGGCGTACAAACCTGGGACATTCCCACACTCGTCGCCGTCGCCGCGGTCCTCACCGCCGCGGCCCTCATAGCCAGCTACATCCCGGCCCGCCGCGCCGCCCAGGTGAATCCCATGGAGGCCCTCCGCACCGAGTAGCTACTCATGCCGCAACGCACTGATCGGCTCAATCCGCGTAGCCCGCTGAGCCGGCAGGAAACCTGCGACCGCCGCCACACCCAACAACAGAACCGCCGTAGCCGCAACCGTCGCCGGATCGTTCGGCTTCAACCCGAACAACATATCCTGCAGCGACGAGAGCACCTTCGCGAGAACCAGCGCGCAGGGGATACCAATCGCAATACCCGCGCCCGCCATGATCAGCGCCTCGCGGAGCATCATCCAGCGTACGCGCCCGCCCTCCGCCCCGAGCGCCATCCGAATGCCGATCTCGCCCGTTCTCCGCGCGACCGTATAGGACATCAATCCATACAACCCCACGCAGACCAGACTCACCGCCAGCAGTCCAAAGAAATTCGACAGAACCGCCGTCAGCCGGTCCTGCATCGCATGGTCGCCGATCTGAGACTCGAAACTGCTGAGACTGACCGGCGTCCGCGGACTCAGCGAATGCACCACGCGAGCCACCGATGCCTGAACGGCCGCCTCACTCTCATTCGTCCGGACGGCGATCAGCATTTGTCCCGGATTCGAAGACTGCAACAAACTGAAGTACGCCGTATACTCCACGCCTGTGCGGAGTTCTCGCTGATTGGTATCCTTCGCGACGCCAATGATCTCCGCATTCTGCAGTTCCTTCATTCCCGCCACGCTGAGATGCCGGCCAATCGGGCTGGCGTCTCCGAAAAGATGTTTCGCAAGCCCGTTGCCCACGATCGCCATAAGAGGCTGATGCGTGTCATCGCCCGGCGCAAAATCACGTCCCAGAAAGAGCGGTGTGCCAAACGTGGCGAAATAACCCGGCGACACCAGGTTCATCATCGAATGCGTCTTTTCCTCGGGACGCACGCTTTCCGCGGACAGCAGGTCTTCGCTCCAGCAACAATAAGCGACCGGCGACATCTCTGCGAGACTTGCAGCCTGCACGCCAGGTTCGCGATTGAGCCCGGCATAGAGTTCCCCGTACATCCGTGTAAGCGCTTCATCCTCGATGCCCACGTCGCGCGGATCCACCAGTCCCGTATACACGCGCCGCGCATCGAAGCCGAGATCCTGGTTTGTCAGATTCCAGAAAGTGCGGGCAAACAACCCGGCCGCGATCAGGAGCAGAAGCGAAAGCGAGACCTGCGAAACGACAAGGGCTTTTCCAAAGAGCGTGCCCCTCGTCGCGGTGCGCGGAGTGTCCTTGACGGCGTCCGAAGTGGCGCGCAGAGCTGGAGCCGCGCCAAACAGCAGCCCCGTCGTCAGTGCCAGCGCGGTAGCGAACCCGAGTATCCGCAGGTCTGGAGCGACATCCAGCCATATGGTCACGTTTGTCTCGGAAATCAGCGATACCAGCAGTCGGCTGCACGGAGACGCGATCAGCAGACCGATCGCCGCGCCTGCGCCCGAAAGCAAAAGGCTCTCCGTCATCAGTTGCCGAAGGACCCGAAACCGGCCCGCTCCGAGCGCCAGCCGTGTCGCGATTTCATGCTGACGCGCCTGTGTGCGCGCCAGAAGAAGGTTCGCGATGTTCGCGCAGGCGATCAGCAGCACCAGCCCGGAAATCCCCATCAGGTAATACAGCGGTCGCGAGTAACTTGCCCGCATCGCCGAGATGCCGCGGCTCGCGTCCAGCACATCCGGCCTCTCCCCGAGAAGCTCCTTCTGGTTGTGTGGAACGAATCCCTCCGCAACCAGTTGCGGCCATGCCGTCCGCAGAATCGCGCGCGCCCTCGCTGGCGGCACTCCCGGCTTCTGCCGGGCGAGAATGGAGAGCCACCACGCGTTCTTCTTAGCGAGCATCGAGCGTTCTTTTGCAAGCAGCGGCTCGATGCGCAGCGGGAGGTAAAACGCGGGCATAACGCCCACATTCACGCCAGTGAAGCTCTTTGGCAGCACGCCCACTACTCGCACCGCTGCACCGTTAATCGTCAGCGTTCGGTTCGTGATGGATCGGTCCGATGCGAACTCGTCTGTCCAGTACTGGTAACTGAGGACCGCCGCGGGAGTGGCTGTTTCATCGTCGGCCACGCTGAGCGTGCGGCCGAAAAACGGATGGATGTCAAGGGCATCGAAGTAATTGCCCGTTACGTACGAGCCGCGAATCGGAACAGCCGCGCCACCCGGTCCGATTTTGAACTCCGAATCGCGTTGAATGAAGATCGATTCAAAAAGATCAGGAATACGCGCCAGTGCTTCGTAGAGCGGATAAGTAAACACCGGTTGGGGACCCTTCGGAGTCTGCACGACGAAATGCATCAGTTCGCCCGGATTCTTAACCGGCAACTGACGCAGCACTACGCTGTCGATCAGCGTGAAGATCGCGGTGTTTGCCCCAATCCCGAGCGCGAGAGAGAGAATCGCAACCGCCGTGAATCCCGGACTGTGCCCCAGAATCCGCAGTCCATATCCAACGTCCTGCCAGAGATCGCTGAGCAGCCGGACACCGAGCGAATCCCGGCATTCCTCTTTATAGAGGCCAATGCTGCCCATCTCGCGCGACGCCGCGCGCCGCGCATCCGCGGCGCTCATCCCAGCCGCGCGCTTCTGTTCGATGAGGTGATCGAGATGGAACCGCATCTCGTCATCGAGTTCAGACTCCGCACGGACGCGATGAAAAAGCGT
Source organism: Bryobacteraceae bacterium (assembly GCA_036500405.1). GTDB lineage: Bacteria > Acidobacteriota > Terriglobia > Bryobacterales > Bryobacteraceae > BOG-234. The sequence goes on along the minus strand of DASYCD010000421.1, from coordinate 4,149 downwards.
CCGCAATCGAAAACGGATTCGGTCAAGCGTGCGCATTTACGCCTCGCGAATCACCAGCGAAACCGCCGCCGAGAGCCGGTCCCACTGTTCGATCTGCTTCTCCAGCGTCTGCTTGCCAGCGCGGGTGAGCGTATAGAACTTCGCCTTGCGCTTGTTCTCCGATTCCCCCCACTCAGACTTGATAAAGCCTTGCTCCTCCAGCCGGTAAAGGGCAGGGTAGAGCGACCCCTGTTGCACCTGCAGCACGCCTTTCGAAATCTGCTGGATGCGCTGCGCAATCGCCCAGCCGTGCATCGGTTCGAGCGCAACGGTACGCAGGATCAGCAAATCCAGCGTTCCCTGAACAAGATCGGTTGGCTTCATCAGTCTCCCCTTGATAATCGACAAGAGCAGTGTAGCCTGGTTCTTGTCGATTATCAAGGGGAGAAAAAATCTCTCCTTGACAGTCGAGGAGAGCGAGCGCATAATCCTAGCTGAACTAGGAGAGAGACGAAATGAACAACCTCGCCGATCTGTTGCCGGGCACGCTGGACTTGCTTGTCCTGAAAGCAGCCTCGCTCGGACCCATCCACGGCTACGGCATTCTCCTGCGTATTCAGCAGATTTCGAAGCAGATGCTCCAGATCGAACAGGGCTCGCTCTATCCCGCGCTCTACAGATTGGAGCGCGCTGGTCTCATCACGTTCGAATGGGGCGTCTCGGACAACAACCGCAAGGCGAAGTTCTATTCACTGACCCGCTCCGGTCAGGCCCGCCTGCGCAAGGAAACCGAGCAGTGGAATCTCTTCACCACCGCGATGAGCTACGCGCTCCAGACCACGCCGGAGGAAATCTGATGTCCGACCAACTGAACGGAATCTTTCGCCTCTTCCTGCGGCGCAAACAACTCCCGACAGAGATGGACGATGAGATGTCCTTCCACATCCTGCAGTATCAGGACGATCTCGTTCGCGGCGGCCTGTCTCCCGCCGAAGCCGAACGCCGCGCCCGTCGCGAGTTCGGCAATCTCGCGCGTATGAAAGAAGACTGCCGCGACGCTGGCGGCTTCTCGCTCTTCGATGAATTCGCCCGCAACGTGATTTACGCCCTGCGCCAGCTGCGAAGGTCTCCGGGCTTCACCATCGCAGCCATCGCTACTCTCGGCCTCTGCATCGGAGCCAACACCGCGGTGTTCAGCGTGATCGACGCCGCGCTGCTGCGGCCGGTCCCGTATCCCGAGCCTGATCGTCTTTTCAGCCTCGTTGGAGTGATCCACGGCGCCGCTCAGACCGGGCAGGACGGAAACGCGTGGGAGGCGTTGAAAGGGGCGAGCAGCTTTGACCTCGCCGCGAGCGGAGGTATCAGCGGAGTGAATCTCAGCTCGCGCGCCGGCGCATCGTACGTGAAGCAACAGCGCGTCTCCGCGGGATACTTCCACGTTCTCGGCCTCCCGATGGCGCGTGGCCGTGAGTTCGATGCAAGCGAAGACCGCACAGGCGGACCGCGCGCCGTCATCCTCAGCTACCCGATCTGGCAACGGCTTTTCCACGGCGATCCGTCGCTCGTCGGCGGCACTGTCCTGCTGCGGGGCGAGACATACACGGTCACCGGCATTGCCTCCGAAGGTTTCCGTACGCGCGAGGTCGTCGATGTCTGGACGCCGGTCATGCCCTCCGCGCACGGCGAAGGCGGAGGCCTGAACTACGAACTGATCGCCCGGCTGCATCCTGGAGTCACCGGCGCTCAGGCGGGCGCCGAAGCTCAGACGCTGGGCGCGCCCGTGTTTGTGGCTCGTAAAATTCCCGCGCGCGTCGGCGCGGTCATGAGTCTCGCGCCGTTCGACCGCGACAATCAGACAGCCTGGCGTACTCGGCTGCTTCTCCTCTCCGCCGCAGTCGTGATGGTGCTCTTGATCGGCTGTGTCAACATCGCGTCGCTCAAGCTGGCGCATGGCGCGGCGCGCCGCCGCGAAATGGGAACGCGAATCGCCCTCGGCGGTGGCGCCGCGTCCCTCCTGCGACAGCTCCTCACCGAATCGCTGGTCCTGGGCGTGGCCGGTTGCGCCGCCGGCCTCGCGCTCGGCTATGGAGCGATCGCCGCCTTGCGGGAGGTGGTGCTTCGCTACGGTATCTGGCAGGAGTTGAGGCTCGATACGCGCGTTCTTCTGGCCACGCTGCTGCTGTCGGTCGTGGTCAGCATCCTGTTTGGCCTGGCTCCTGCCTCGCAAGCCGCGGACGTCGATATCCGGGACGCTCTGCTCGAAGGCGGCGCCGTTGCCGGGAAGCAATCGCATTGGCTGCGTCGTGCTCTGGTCCTCGCCGAAGTTTCGCTGAGCCTCGTACTGCTCATCGGCGCCGGACTTCTGGTCCGGACGCTCCTCTACCTGCAACACCTCGATCCGGGTTTCGATGGAACGGGAGTGGTGACGGTGAGCGCTTCCCTGCAGGATGCGCGATACGGCGCGAGCGACAGCGTGAACCGGCTCTATCGGGAAACGCTCGACGCCATCCGGAAGACGCCCGGAGTCGAAGCGGCTGGCGTGGGTCTCCACGTACCTTATCAGCGATGGCTGAATGATGGAGTCCGGGTAGAGGGCCAGGTAGTTGGAACTTCGATCAACTACGTCACGCCCGGTTACTTCGACGCGCTGCGCATTCCGGTCAAAGCCGGTCGCGTCTTCGATGAAAGCGATAGTTCCGCTTCGATTCCCGTGGCGATCGTGAACTCGGCTTTCATGCGCAAATTCCTGAAGGGGCAGGATCCCCTGGGCAGCATTCTGGATGGGAAAGTCCACGTCGTGGGTGTGGTTGCTGATCTGCAGCAACAGCCCGGCCTCGCCTTCACCGGCCCGATCGTGCGGGAACCGGAAGTCTACCACCCGGCGACCCAGTTCGGGAGCGCGGGCTTCCAGATGGCGCACACCTGGTATTCGCCGAGTTGGGTGGTGCGGGCCCGAGGCGGCCAGGCCGCGATCGCGCGAAGCATCGAAAGCGCCATCTCGCGCGTGGATCCACAGCTTCCGGTCGCTACAGTCCATTCGATGGCCGACGAACGCAACCTGGCGCTCCAGTCCCAAAGAGTCAATGCCGGACTGCTGGGAATTCTCGCTGGGCTGGCGCTCGTACTCGCCCTGATCGGAGTCTACGGCATCGCGGCCCAGACCGTGACAGAACGAACACGCGAGTTCGGAATCCGCATGGCTCTCGGCAGTTCGCTCGCCGGATTGATGTGGGACGCCGTCGCTCCGGGGATGTTGCTCACCACCGCCGGAGTCCTCATTGGCGGAACGCTCGCCGCGGGAACAGCAGGTGTACTGAAGAGTCTGCTGTGGGGGGTGCAGCCGCTCGACACCCGCACATTTCTCCTGATGGCGCTGATCTTAATCGCCGTCAGCGGAGCAGCTAGCCTGTTCGCCGCGTTCCGCGTTGTCCGCCTGACCCCGGCCACCGTCCTGCGGCAGGCGTGAAATCTCAAATTTCCAGCTAACGATGTAACCTTCGGGGCGTTCAACAGTTTGGAAGGATGTGGGGAGCCTTATGCGAAGCGGGGGAGTAGACAAGCTACATCCCTGCCATGTAGGATATCTACAGCCTCTTATGCCGCCCAGAAAATCCAAACCCAGCCGCGCTGAAATCCTGCAGGGCACGCTCGACCTTTTGGTCCTGACGACGCTTCAATGGGGACCTCAGCACGGTTATGCAATCAGTCTTGCGATCCGCGCCAATTCCGGAGACCACCTGCTGGTGGAAACCGGTTCGCTTTATCCCGCTTTGCATCGCCTGGAACGCCAGGGTCTGGTGAGCTCGGAATGGAAGCAGACCGAATCGAATCAGCGCGCCCGTTTTTACCGGCTGACCGCCGCGGGGCGGAAGCAGGTAGTCGCGGAGCAATCGAAGTGGGAGCAACTGGTAACGGCCATTGCGGGCGTTCTGAACCCGCAGACGAGAGAAAGCTGAGAGAGCCGAGAAGGTAGCTATGGATATCAAACGAAGCGGCGTCGCCAAAAAGAAAATCATCCGGCGCGTCGTTTATCTCACGCTGTCGCTGGCGGTCGCGGGCGTCGCCGCGTGGCGTATCAATCAGATGAAGCCCGCCGCGCCGTCGGTGGAGGCTGCAACTCTCTGGCCTGGTACGGTGCAGCGCGGTCCCATGGTGCGCGATGTCCGCGGC
>DASYCD010000420.1:0-7150 GCA_036500405.1 Bryobacteraceae bacterium | reverse complement strand
CGAGAAGGCGGACGAATACGAACGCCTGAAGGAATTCAGCGAAAACATCGTCGAGTCCATCAATGTCGGAGTTCTGGCGGCGGATCTGGAAGATCGCGTGGAAAGCTGGAATACCCAGATGGAGCGCCTGAGCGGCATTGGGCGTGAAGACGCGCTCGGATGCCGGCTCTCCGAGCTTTTCCCGGCTTCCCTGGTGGAGCAATTCGACCGCGCCCAGGGCGAAATGCGCATCCAGCACCTGGATAAGTTCCAGCTGGATTCCACTCATGGCGAAGCGACAGTCAATATCGCGATTGCGCCGCTGGTTTCGCGCGAGATGGAGCAGATCGGCCGGCTGGTGATCTTTGACGACATCACGGCGCGCGCCGAACTCGAACGCCGCCTCGTGCAGGCCGACAAACTTTCGAGTATCGGACTTCTGGCCGCGGGCGTGGCGCACGAAGTCAACACGCCACTCGCGGTGATTTCGAATTACGCGCAGATGCTGGCTAAGCAGGTGTCCGGCGACGAACAGAAATCGCGCATGCTGGAGAAAATTTCGGGCCAGACTTTCCGCGCAAGCGAGATTGTCAATTCACTGCTGAACTTCTCGCGCACCTGGACGTCCGATCTGGCTGACGTGCGGATCAACGGCGTAATAGAAGAAACGCTCGCGCTGCTGGAACATCAGCTTCGCAAGGCCGGCGTGCAGGTGAAAACCGAGCTGGCCGCCGATCTCGAACCGGTTCGAGGCAATCAGGGCAAGCTCCAGCAGGTTTTTCTCAATCTCTTCCTCAACGCGCGCGACGCCATGGAGCCGAAGGGTGTTCTCCAGGTCGTGACGCGCCGCGGCCCCAAAGGAGTGGAAGTGGACGTGATCGATACGGGATGTGGAATCGCACCCGAGCATATGGGACGCATCTACGATCCGTTCTTCACGACGAAGGGCGTCAAAAAAGGTACCGGCCTCGGCCTCTCCGTGACCTACGGCATCATTCAGGAACATGGCGGCGCCATTGAAGCGGTTTCGAAGCCGGGCGAGGGCACGTGCTTCCATCTGGAATTTCCCCCCGCGCGGAAAGCGGTGACGGCGTGACCATGGCGGCGCCGGTGGCTGGCGGCCCGGGAACCGGCAAGGCCCGGATCCTGATCGTTGACGACGAAGTCGAAATTCGCGAGAGCCTCGAAGCGCTTCTCACCATGGAAGGCTATGAGGTGGATCTTGCGGCGAGCGCGGCTGAGGGCGAGCGCAAGCTGGAATCGCGCGCGTGGGATCTGGTGCTGCTCGACCTCATGATGCCGGACAAATCCGGCATGGAAGTGCTGCGCGACGTACGTGAGCGTGACCGCCACACGCCGATCTTCATGATTACCGCGTGGGGCGGCGTGGAAGCCGCGGTGCAGGCCGTCAAGCTGGGCGCGAACGATTACGTTTCGAAGCCCTGGGACAATGACAAGCTCATCATCGAAATCGAGCGCGCCATCTCGGGCCAGCGGCTGATCGATGAGAACACGCAACTCAAGCGCATCCTGAAGCAGCGTTACAGCTTTCCCAACATCGTGGGCAAGAGCGACCGCATGCTCAAGGTGCTGGATCTGGTAACGCAGGTTGCGCCGAGCCGTTCCACAATCCTGATCACTGGTGACACGGGGACCGGCAAGGAATTAATCGCGAAGGCCATTCATTCCAATTCGCCGCGCGTGGATCATACGTTCGTTGCGGTGAACAGCGGTTCGCTGCCGTCCGATCTTCTGGAATCCACTCTGTTCGGGCACGTGCGCGGCGCGTTCACGAGCGCGATGCATAACAAAAAGGGCGCATTTGAAGTAGCGAACAAGGGCACGATTTTCTTCGATGAAGTAGGAACAATCGGCCCGGAAACGCAGGCCAAACTGCTGCGAGTGATTCAGGAGAAGGAGTTCACGCCGCTCGGTTCGAACGAAGTCATCAAGGTGGATGTCCGCATACTCGCCGCCACCAACGCGGACCTGCGGAAGATGGTGGACGAGAAAAAGTTCCGCGAGGATCTTTACTACCGGCTCAACGTCATCAACATCAATCTGCCGCCGCTGCGCGAACGGCGCGAGGATATTCCGGCGCTGATTCACCACTTCCTCGAACGGTTCTCGAAGGAAAACGAAAAGTTTCTGGACGACCAGGGCCGGGCCGGGCTGCGCTTCGATACGGAAGCGATGCAGTTGCTGCTGGATCATAGCTGGCCGGGGAATGTACGCGAGCTCGAAAACGTGGTGGAGCGCGCAGTGGTGCTCGCTTCCACGCCAATCATCTCTGTGGATGTGCTGCCGGATTATCTGGTGCAGGCGGCCGGCATTCGCACGCGCCCCAGCGAGAACGGCGCCCTTCCGGCGGATGCGTCGCTGTTCGAAATTGTGGCCGAGTTCGAGCGGCGCACCATCGTCGATTTTCTCGACCGCTGCAACGGCAGCCAGACAGATGCCGCCGAAGCGTTGCGCGTACCGCTCTCCACGCTGAATCAGAAAATCAAGCGTCTGAGCATCGACGTTCGCAAGCGCGGCGAAAAGCTCAACTGACGCCGGCCGCAATTCGCACTTCCAGTTAAAGTAAAAAAAGTGGGTTCACCGAGGGGATTCAGCCCACGTTTCTGGGCATTAATCGGCGCTACGTTCCTGGGGTTCGTGGGAATGGGAACCGTGCTGCCGGAACTCGCGCCGCATGTGGGCAACGATCTGGGCGGTTCGGATAGAACCATCGGCTTCGTCATCGGCATCTTTTCCGTGGTGGCGCTGGCGGGCCGTCTCGTCTCCGGTCCCGTCGCGGACAATAAGGGCCGAAAGATCGCGTTCCTGACCGGCCTCGCCAGTTGCACTCTGGCGGGCGCGATTTATCTGCTGCCGTTTGGCATCACTGGCATATGGGTAGCGCGCTGTTTTCAGGGACTGGGCGAAGCCTGCCTCTACACCGGCGCGGCGGCATGGGCGGTGGAACTCGCAGGCACCGAACGCAGTGCGCAGGCGCTCGGCTATTTGAGCAGCGGGATCTGGGGTGGCCTCTCCGCGGGGCCGGTGGTCGGCAGTTGGCTCGGCACATTTCAGCGCGCCGCAGTTTGCCAGGCGCTGGCAGGCGCGGCCGGCTTCCTGATTCTCATGCGCGTCCCGGAGCACTTCACGCCGCACCATGAAAATCGCGGCTTTCGATGGCCATCGCGTTCGCTGCTCATGCCGGGCCTGGCGGTGGGTTTCGTGAACGTCCACTATCCCGTGATCACCGGATTTCTGGTGCTGCATCTGGCGCACTATGGAAATTCCGGCCTCGCCGCATTCACCGCCTACGCGGGCGCGATGCTCTGCTCACGATTTTTCCTCGGCAGCCTGCCGGATCGCGTCCATCCCCGCGTCACTTTTTATTTCGGAATCACCGCGATGGCGGTGGCGCTGCTCGCGATTGCGTCCGGACCGCGCCCCGCCGTTGCCGTCGCCGCCGCGGGGCTGCTGGGTCTCGGGTTCTCGTTCCCGTTTTCATCAATTGCATCGGTGGTCATGCGGCGTTCCGCGAACCACGAGCGCGGCGTCGCGGTTGGCACGCTCAGCGCTTTCTACGACTTCTTCGTCGGCACAGGATCGTTCGCAGCCGGCAGCGTGGCGACGCACTTCGGATATTCCGCCACCTTCGTCATGGCCGCCGCCGCGCTGATCGCGTCGGCATTCCTGGGTTGGTACGTATTGCCCGCGGAAGAAGGCCCGATGGCGAGTCCAGCGGTGAGTTGCGAAGTATGATGAAAAATTGCGACCGCCGTTCCAATTTTCTTTTACTCTGGACACGGAACCGGACAACCTTTGGGCCAATCGGCCCGAGCTGACTTTCGAGCATTTCGACCGGCTTTTCGAATTTCATCGTCGAATGCGCGCCGCGGGTTCCAGGCCCGTCTACTTAACGACCAGCGAAGTCGTTCAGGACCCGAAAGCGCGCGCGGTTCTGCGTAAGTGCCTGGACGAAGGCGGATGTGAGATCGGCGCTCACTTTCACTCCTGGACGCGTTCGTGGCCCTTTCCCGTTCCTGACATCAACTGGCAAGGCTCCAGATTGCACGCCATGGCTCATCAATTGGGGCAGCCTGTCGAAGAAGCAATGCTCGATTACACCTGCCGCGAGCTCGCCTCCGCTTACGGCATCCAGCCGGTCAGCTACCGGGGCGGCAGGTGGTCCCTGTCGCGGGATTCGATCACTTCCTTCAAAAACTGCGGCATCACCGTCGATTCCACGGTGACGCCCGGCATCAATTGGCGCGACCAGAAACATACCCTTGTCGACGGATCCGACTTCTCGCGTTCGTCGCGATTCCCTTCTTCCGTTTCCCGCGCGATGGGAGGAGGAGACGACCCGCAGGGCCCGCTCGAAATTCCAGTCGGCGCAGCATGGTTTCCGGCATGGGGTGAGGGAGCCAGCGACGGCGCCAGGAAGAATCTCGCCCGGATCGGCGCACGTTTGCCCCTGCGCGCCGGACATCGCTGGCTTCGTCCCACTCACTCCAGTGTGGAAGATATGACCGCGGTGATGAAATCCCTGAAAGCGGCAGCCGTCCCCGTCTGGGTTTTCATGATTCACTCCTCCGAAATTGCGCCCTGTAAGCCTCTGCCCACCGAAGACGACGTGCGGAAGTTCGTTGACCGCTGCGAGCGCATTGCGCAGATCGCGGTCGAATTGGGAGCGGTAGGGGCAACGCTCGCCGAAGCCGAGGCGGGACTTCGGAATCAGGTCAAATGAGCACAGCGGTATAAACGCGCTCGAAATAACCGTCCGTCATACCCGCGATGTAATCGCAGACGATACGATGCAGCGGTTCGCCACTCGCACGTTCCGCCGCATCCCCACCCGGCAGCAGTTCCGGATGCTCCATCAGATGCGCGAACAACTGAGACAGTTGCTCCATCGATCGCGTTCGATCGTCCGCCAGGTCGCGTGAGTGATAAACGTGTTTGTGTAAAAAGCGCTTGAGCTCGCGGCTCGTCGCGCCGGATTCCCCGGTGAACCGCACAATGCGTTCCGGATAGCGCCGGACCGAATCGACATCCGTCACGCCCGCCGCTTTTGCCGACGCCACCGTGCCCTCAATCAGTCCGGACACCAGGCCATCAATCAGGTGCCGCAGCGTCTCCTGAAACTGTTCCCGCTCCGTCGCGCCGGGATAGCTGGTCTCCACGCTATCCAGAATTTCGGCATAAGCGGGCACAGCGGCCGCCACCTGCTCCGCCTTCAGCATGCCTGCGTCGTACGCGTCATCGAGATCGGCGGCGTTATAAGCCACTTCGTCGGCGAGATCGATGAGCTGCGCTTCGACCGGCGGGCGCATTTCCGGCAGATACTCATCCAGAATCGGCGATTCCCCCGGCGTCAGATCGCGCGAATGCTTCACGATGCCTTCACGCACCTCGAACGTCAGGTTCAGCCCGGGAAAGCGCGGATAGCGGCTTTCGAGCGTCTCCACGAGGCGAAGCGCGTGGATGTTGTGATTGAAGCTGTCTCCGTAGCGCCGCATCTCGGCATCGAGCGCTTCTTCGCCCGAATGCGCGAAGGGCGGATGACCAACGTCATGCACCAGCGCGAGCGCTTCCGTGAAATCTTCATGGAGCCCCAGAACACCGGCAACCGTGCGGGCAATCTCGGCGACTTCGATTGTGTGGGTAAGACGATTGCGGAAATGGTCCGAAATATCCGGCGCGAAGACCTGCGTCTTGTTTTCGAGCCGCCGAAACAGCCGTGAGTAGATGATGCGATCGCGATCGCGCTGAAACGGGTTACGGTAACCGTGCTCGGGTTCGGGATACCGACGCCCGCGGGATTGCTCGGCCGGAAACCGCAGATGGCTCAGCATCACCGCGGAAGCCGTCTTACTTCGCGGCGGGAAGATCCGCCAAAGCCGTCACAGCGGTCTGGCTGATATCGGAATGCGCGCTGGCGATCGGGGTGAGAAGCCTGCGGGCCTCTTCGGGCTGAGTGGGAGCAATGCCTTCCGCCAGAGTCATGGCCGCCTGATCTTTGGAAACCATGGCAGTCGGGTTCGCCATCAGATCTTTGAGGACCGCCTGCGCGTCGGACGACTTGTTGACTGAGAACAGCAACTCCGCTTTGGCCAGTTTCGCCAGCGACGCATATTCCGCGCCGGCATTGGCAGCCACATGATCGTAATGCTTCAGAGCCTCATCCGTTTTGCCGTTGGCGCCATTGAGGCCAGCCAGATAATACTCCGCCGCATAACCTTCGTCGGACCCATCCGCCATCACGGAATTCAGAGCCTTGGTGACCGCGGCGTCCTTCGCCGCTGCATTCGGAAAACTCACACCGCCACTGGGGTTGGCAGCGCCAACCGGTGCATTCTGGAGCGCGAGAGCCGAAGCGAGCGCCTGCTCCCGTGCCTGTCTGCGGGAACTAACGAAAAACCAGGAACCGAAACCGATCACCAGCGCAGCCACGACGGCAATACCGGCTTTAATGATCAGCTCGCGGTGCTCGACTAAAAAATGTCGGGTTTCTTCGACCTTAACCGCAACATTATCCTGCTTTAACTCTTTACGGCTCAGATGCGTGGACACGGATACCTCGGAATGAACTACATCTGATATTAACATGTGGTGAATGGCGCACTTTGCTCTCACGACGTTCGGTTCCCTGGGCGATCTCCATCCCTATATCGCGGTGGGGATTGGCCTGCGTGATCGCGGGCACCGGGTTACCCTCGCAACTTCTGAACTTTACCGGTCGAAGGTGGAGGGCGAGGGGCTCGGTTTCCATCCGGTTCGTCCGGATCTGGCCGAACTCCAGAAGGACCCGGAATTCATGACCAGGGTTCTCCATCCCCGTAAGGCGACGGAATACATCATCCGGAACCTGATGATGGCGTGGATCGAGCAGTCGTACCAGGATCTGAAAGATCTGGCGGGAGAGGCAGATCTGCTGGTGGGCCACCCCATCGCGTTTGCCACGCCGATTTTGGCCGAGGAGCTGGGCAAGCAGTGGATCTCGGTAGTGCTGCAGCCCATAGCAATGGTTTCGGCGTTCGATCCGCCGTCGATTTCGGGCGCGCCGTTTCTGGAGTGGTTTCGTGGTTTCGGACCCGGCTTCTGGAGACAGTTCGGCAAAGTTGTGCGGGCCGTTTTGCGGTCGTGGTCCGGGCCGGTGAACCGGTTGCGCCAC
>DASYCD010000419.1:0-8379 GCA_036500405.1 Bryobacteraceae bacterium | reverse complement strand
AGAAGACGGTTTCCGGGAGTCTTGTCACGCTGGAGGGATATACCGTTTCTATGCTCGCCGGGGAAGCGTATGGCAAGAAGCGGTATGAGGTCGCGATTTCGCCTTCGAAGCATTTTGCGTACTTCAATGTGGACGCTCGAGGGCCGGGTGATTCCGCCGCCGATCCGAAAGCGCTGCAGGCCATGCTTCAGAACATGCTGGCGGAGCGATTCCATCTCAGGACTCATCGGGAAATGCGGAACGTTCCCGTTTACGAGCTGGTAGTGAGCAAGGGCGGGTCGCGATTGAAGCCGGGCGCCGGAGAGGAGCCATGCCGTCAGGTCTCAGGGCCCGTGCATCCGACAGATAGAAATTATCGGATCTTTCAGGAGAACTGTCCGATGGAAACGTTGATACAGATGCTGGGCGACGCCGATCGTCCTGTAATCGACAAGACGGACCTGAAGGGACGGTATGACGTCTCCATCTTTTTTACCCCGAATTTCAGGATGACCAACGGCACAGAGCCGACCGATATTTCGATTCTCGATTCGGTGCATCAGTTAGGGCTGCAGATGGAGAAGCGGGAAGAGCCGATGGAGGTCGTTGTTGTGGACAGCTATGACGACCTTCCGTCGTCTAATTAGAAGACTGTCTGCACCAGCAGGACCGCGCCCACTGCGATCAGCCCCACGTGCACGTATTTGAGGAATGAATCGCCGTGCAGGCGGTGGTTGATCCAGCGTCCGACGAAGACGGCGGGAATCGCGGTGGGCAGGGAGATCAGATAGTAGTGGGTGACTTCCGGCTTCCAGAGCCCGGCGAGCCAGTAGCCTGCCATTGCGACAGCGCTCGCCGGCAGGAAATAGCCCTGCAGCGTGGCGCGAAAATGCTGGGGCGACCAGCGCCGCATTGCGCCGTAGACGACGAGCGGCGGCGCATTCATCCCGTAGGCTCCTCCCAGAATGCCGGCAACGAATCCGCAACTGAGAAGCCAGGGGCGGCTGTCTTCAGCGAGCTGCGGCGGGTTCTTTCCGATCAATGACCACGCGGAGAAGCCGATGATCACCGAAGCCAGCACGATCTTGACGGCGCTTTGATGTGAGCTCGTCAGCAGAAAGATTCCGAGCGGGATGCCGAGGAACGTTGGCGCGATCAGCCAGCCGGCGCTGCGCACGTGGATCTTGCGCCAGTCCTGCGCTACGACGATGGCGGCGATGGTGATGGAAAGGAGCACTGCGACTGGCGCCGCGATGCTCACGGGAATGCGCAGCGCCAGCAGGGGAACGGCAATCAATGCTTCGCCAAAACCGAAAGAGGAACGAATCAGCGTTGCGAGCAGGAGGACAGCAACGACGTGAAGCGTGGTGGCGTCCATGCGATTCAATCTATTCTAACCGGGGCCTTGCGGACATATTTGTTGCAGTATCGAACGAAATGTGATTTGATATTTGCATGAAATTTCGCTACGCCCTTGTCTGTCTTGCGACTTTCGCGTTCGCCGCTTCGGGTCCGGTTGACACTTCGAAGTGGACGGCGGCGGAGGACCATCAGAACATGATGGATCAGCTTGGCATCAAGGCGCTTCGTCCCGGGCCGAGCGGCAACGAGAGCGCGCCCAATCATGCGAACTATGACGAGGCGACGGCGAATCCTTTCCCGAACTTTCCCGATGCTCTTACGATGAAGAACGGCAAGAAGCTCACGACGGCCGCAGAGTGGGCGACGCGCCGCGCCGAGATTGTGGAAGATTTCGATCGCGAAGTGCTGGGCCGTGTCCCGAAGGTCGTGCCTCACGTGACGTGGGAAGTCACGAAGACGGCGCAGGCGACGGTCGGCGGACATCCCGTGATCGGGAAGCAGCTCCTTGGGCACGTGGATAATTCGGGCGATCCCGATATTAAGGTTGATATTCAGATGACAGTCGTCACCCCCGCGGATGCAAGAGGTCCGGTGCCGGTGATGATGATGTTCGGCGGGCGCACGATTCCAGAGATTGCGTTTCCTGCGCCTGCCTTTCCCGGATTCGGCGGCTCTGGCCGCGGTGGCAGGGGCGGATCCGGGTTCATTGGCCGCGCGGGCGGACCGCCAGTTCCGCCCGCAAACGCCGATGCTCCGTCGACGGAGCAGTTGATCGCCGATGGATGGGGCTTTGCGTCGATCAATCCAGGCAGCGTCCAGGCCGACAATGGCGCGGGGCTGACGAAGGGAATTATCGGGCTGGTGAATAAAGGCCAGCCGCGGCATCCGGATGACTGGGGCGCGTTGCGCGCGTGGGCCTGGGGCGCTTCGCGCGGGCTCGATTATCTGGAAACGGACAGGGCCGTGAATGCGAAGCAGGTGGGTATCGAAGGCGTTTCGCGCTACGGCAAGGCTGCGCTGATCACAATGGCGTATGACACGCGGTTGGCGGTGGTGCTGATTGGATCGTCGGGTGAAGGCGGCGCGAAGCCGCATCGCCGCAACTGGGGCGAAGCGGTGGAGAACCTGACCGCGACTGGCGAATACCACTGGATGGCCGGCAATTTCCTGAAGTATGGCGCCTCGGAAGCAACCTTCGGCAGCAAGAACGCCGGGGATATTCCGGTGGATTCGAATGAGCTGATCGCGCTGTGTGCGCCGCGCCTGACGTTCGTCAGTTATGGAGTGCCGGAGAAGGGTGACGCGAAGTGGCTGGATCATCAGGGCAGCTTCATGGCGGCCGTGGCCGCGGAGCCGGTATTCCGTCTGCTGGGCGAGAAAGACCTTGGAGTGAAAGAGGATTACCATACGGCGAAGATGCCGGGGGTGAATGTGGGGCTGCTGGATGGGCAGCTCGCGTGGCGGCAGCATGACGGCGGGCACACGGACGCGCCGAACTGGAAATATTTCATTCCCTGGGCGGACAAGTTTCTGCATCACTCAGCGGGCCGTTCGTGAAGGCTTTCCTGGTGGGCTTAGCGTTCGCGTCCGTTCTTTGCGGGCAGCCGGCGCCGGCCGACCAACCGGCGCCCCGCACCGACAAGAATTCACAGATTGCCCACGAGCAGCTTCTCGAGAAAGCGAAAGCCGGCGGCGTCGATATTTATTTCGAAGGCGATTCGATCACGCGGCGCTGGGGCGCGACCGATTATCCGCAATTTCTGGAGAACTGGAAGCAGAATTTCTTCGGCTGGAATGCGGGTGACTTTGGATGGGGCGCGGATCGTGTGGAGAACATTCTCTGGCGGCTGCAGAATGGCGAGCTCGACGGCGTCAATCCGAAAGTGATTGTACTGCTCGCGGGAACGAACAACGTGGGGAGCCACATTCCGCCGGATATCGATGCAGCTGCGGACAGCGTGATTCGCGGCTTACAGGCTGTGGTGAACGTGATGCGCGAGAAGGCGCCGAATACCGTCATCATCCTCACCGCGATTTTTCCACGCAATGACAATATGGCGGTGCTGCCGGAGATCGCGAAGATCAACGCGGGACTGGCGAAGATGGCGGACGGGAAGACGATCCGTTATCTCGATATCAACAACAAGCTGGCCGATGCGGATGGCAAGCTGTACGAGGGCATGCTGAATGACCGCGACAAGCTGCATCCGCAGCTCAAGGGCTATCAGGTGTGGGCGGATGCGCTAAAGCCGATCTTCACCGGGATCCTGGGGCCGCCAACCGCGACCGATCACGCGCCTCCGCCTACGGGCGATCCGTCGGCAAAGCGTTAGGGTCGGCCGGAACTTCCTGCAGCACTGCCATCGAACGATCGATCAGATTGTAAAACTTTCGGGCTGCAGTCTGCTTTCTGGCGGCAATGTTCTTCGTATCGATGCAGACTTCCCAGATCATTCCTTCGCCGGGTTTCGGCAGGTGAAAGCGTACCGGCTCGTGATGCGGATTGAAAAGCAGCAGGAATGAATCATCGGTAATCGGCTCGCCAATGATGTTGACTTCATCGAGCGTGGCGCCGTTGAGGCACATGCCGAAGGAACGAATCCAGCCGGCATGCCATTCGTCCTGCGTCATTTCCTTGCCATCGGGACGCAGCCAAAGGATATCGGGAACGGCGCCGCGTTTGGTTTCGCGGTCTGGCGCGTCGGGATCGATACGGCGGTCCTGAAAGAAACGGCGGCGGTGAAAATTGGGATGCGCCGAGCGCAGCCGTATCAGGCGTTTCGTGAATTCGAGCAGCGCGCGGCCGCGCTCATCCAGGTTCCAGTTAAACCAACTGATTTCGTTGTCCTGCGCGTAGCCGTTGTTGTTACCGCGCTGCGTACGGCCAATTTCATCGCCGCCGCAGAGCATGGGCATTCCCTGCGACAGCATCAGCGTTGCGAGGAGATTACATTCCTGGCGCAGACGAAGCTGGAGAATATCGGCGTTATCGGTTTCACCCTCGGCGCCGTGGTTCCAGGAATGATTGTCGTTGGAGCCGTCGCGATTTTCTTCGCCATTGGCCTCGTTGTGTTTGTCGTTGTAGCTGACCAGATCGCGCAGCGTAAAGCCGTCGTGCGCGGTGATGAAATTGACGCTGGCGGTTGGGTGCCGCATGTCGTGCTGATAGAGATCGCTGCTGCCGGTCAGGCGATAGCCGAATTCTGCGAGCTGGCCTTCGTCGCCTTTCCAGTAGCGGCGGACCGCGTCGCGATAACGTCCGTTCCATTCGGCCCAGAGGGCGGGGAACTGGCCCACCTGATAACCGCCATCGCCGACGTCCCAGGGTTCGGCGATGAGCTTGACCTGGGAAATCAGCGGGTCCTGATTGATGACATCGAAGAACGATGAGAGGCGATCAACCTGATGGAGCTCACGCGCGAGTGCGGACGCGAGATCGAAACGGAAGCCATCCACGTGCATTTCGGTGATCCAGTAGCGGAGGCTATCCATGATCATCTTCAGAACCTGCGGGTGGCGGACGTTCAGCGTGTTGCCGGTGCCGGTGTAGTCCATGTAATAACGCGGCTGATCCTGCACGAGGCGGTAGTAAGTGGCGTTATCGATTCCCCTGAAGCTGAGCGTGGGGCCGAGTTGGTTGCCCTCGGCCGTGTGGTTGTAGACGACGTCGAGAATGACTTCGATACCGGCGCGATGGAAGGCCTTCACCATGCCTTTGAATTCGCTGATCTGCTCGCCGCGATCGCCTGAGCTGGAATAGCGGGCGGCGGCCGCGAAGAAGTTGATGCTGTTGTAGCCCCAGTAATTGTGGAGACCTTTTTCGGTCAGGTGTTTGTCGTCCACGAACGCGTGAACCGGCATGAGCTCCACGGCAGTGATGCCGAGGTTCTTCAGATACTCGATTGTTGTGGGGTATGCGAGGCCCGCATAGGTGCCGCGAATCTCTTCGGGAACGCTGGGGGCGAGCGCTGTCATACCCTTCACGTGGACCTCGTAAATCACGGTGTTGTGAAGAGGGCGGAGCGGCGGGCGATCATTCTCCCAATCGAAGGTATTGGATGTGACGACGCATTTGGGCATCCAGTGCGCGTCGTCTTCCGTGTTGGGCGTGAGGTCCTCGTCAGGGCTGCCCGGGGTGTAACCGAAGAGCGGACCGCTCCAGTCGATCTGCCTGGTGAGGGCTTTCGCATAGGGATCGATGAGGAGTTTCGACGCGTTGTGGCGAAGTCCCTTTTCCGGCTCATAGGGGCCATTGATGCGATAGCCGTAGAGCTGGCCGAGCTTAATTCCCGGAATGTAGCAGTGCCAGACGTGGCCGCTGTATTCGCGGATGGGAACGGTCAACAGGGTGTTCTCGCCGGTTTCGTCGAAGAGGCAGAGTTCGACGGCGGTAGCGCTTTCGGAATAGATGGAGAAGTTGCAGCCGATGCCGTCCCAGGTTGCGCCTTGCGGGTACGGCTTGCCGGGAAGAATGGCGCGGGGCATCATGGGCGGAGCTCCTGGAGAATCGCCACGGATTCGGGAGCGAGGTCGATTTTGGATTCGGTCACGTTGATATCAGGTCCTGAGGTCAGCAGCGCGCGCGCCGGAAAGTGGAGCGCGAGGCTGAGAGAAGTTTTCGAAAAATTGCAGGCGATGGCGATGTGGCCCCGGTAGAGGATAAGCCATCGATCGGGTTCGCTGAAGTCGATCTGGATGGCGTCGAGGTTGCCGTTGTTGAGAGCGGGAGTCGAACGGCGGAGAGCGATCAGGCTGCGATACCACGCGAGGAGATCGCGATGGGCCGGTTGTTCGATCTCGCTCCAGCTAAGGCGCGAGGCGTTGAAGGTGGAGACGTCCTGGGGATCGGGGACGTCTTCGGGCTGCCAGCCGAACGAAGCGAATTCCTCGCGGCGGCCTTTTGAGACGGCGGCGCCGAGTTCGGGATCGGAATGGTTCGTGAAGTATTGGAATGGAGTGGCGGCGCCGAATTCTTCCCCCTGAAAGAGCATGGGGATGGACGGGCCGCAGAGCAGGAGCGCGGCTCCGATCTTCTGCCTCGCGGCGCCGGAAAGCGCGCCGATGCGATCGCCCTTTGCGCGATTGCCGACCTGATCGTGATTCTGGATGCAGGCGATGAAGTGATGGGCGGAGAGTCCGCGGACCGGCTTGCCGTGCACGCGTCCACGAAAGGCAGATTCACGGCCCGCATAGACGAACATGTCTTTGAGGGCGGCGGCGAGATCTTCCATGCGGCCGAAGTCAGCATAATAGCCTGCGTTCTCGCCGGTGAGAAGCGTGTGGACGGCGTGATGGAAATCGTCGCTCCATTGTGCGTTAAATCCGAGGCCGCCCGCTTCGCGCGGCGTGACGACGCGTGGATCGTTGAGATCGCTTTCGGCGATCAGAAAAAAGTGACGGCCGGTCGTTGCTTCGAGGTCCTCCACTTCTCGCGAGAGTTGCGCCAAAAAGTGGATAGCGGAGGAGTCGAAGATGGCGTGAATCGCATCGAGGCGCAGGCCGTCGAAATGGTAATCGCGCAGCCACATGAGCGCGTTGTCGCAAAGGAAGCGGCGCACTTCTGTGCTGCCGGCGCCGTCGAGATTCACGGCCTCGCCCCAGGGGGTGTGGTGCAACTGCGTGAAGTACGGACCGAAGTGGCCGAGATAGTTGCCGTCCGGGCCGAGATGATTGTAGACGACGTCGAGAATGACCGCGAGACCTTCGCGATGTGCTGCGTCGACGAATTTCTTCAGACCGTCCGGGCCGCCGTAGGCGTGATGCGGTGCGAAAAGATCGACGCCATCATAGCCCCAGCCGCGTTCGCCGGGAAATTCGGCGACGGGCATGATTTCCACGTGCGTGATACCGAGATCTTTCAGATACCGAAGGCGATCGATCGCGCTCTCGAAAGTGCCGCCAGGGGTGAAAGCGCCAATGTGTAATTCGTAGATGATGGCGGAGGAGAGCGGTGGTGGCTGCCACGAGCGCGCGGTCCATTGAAATGCCGAATGATCGACCGTGCGCGAGGCTCCGTGAACGCCATACGGCTGCCAGGGCGAGCGCGGATCGGGGAGAGGCTTGCCGCCGTCCAGCGAAAACGCGTAATCCGTTCCCGGATCGGCTTCCTCCACATTTGCTGACCACCATCCGGCCGCATTGCGAGTCAGGGGTAGGCGCCGCTCGCCGAGAACCACGTCCGCCGACCTGGCGTTCGGCGCCCAAACGCGAAAGTCGCTCATCCGGCGGACTCCCTGATCAGCAACGCCACCGGGAAGCGTGCCAGGAGCGAGGACATTTCGACTTTGCCTCCATCGAGCGTCTCACCCGTGAATTGATTTTTCCATTTTCCGGCGGGAATTTCGAGCACCGTCGCGTCCCAGTCCGCGGCAGCGACGCTGAGGCGGGGGACGGCGACAAGGACGTTCTCAGCACGCTGATACGCGACGATCGCGCCGGCCTTCGGGCCCGCCGGCCAGAGCGGTGTGTACGCTCCGTTTGCGCCGAACGAATCCTCGTTGGCGTGGCGCGCGCGCAATGTCTGGCGAATCATCCAAAGCTTGGGCAAGCCTTCGGCAGAGCGCGCCAGTATCTGCTCGGGCGCCAGTTTATCCAGTTCCGCCAACAGGCGCGCGCGGATTTCAAAATCGACGGGGCTTCGATTATCGGGGTCGACCAGGCTGAGATTCCAGATTTCAGTTCCCTGGTAGATGTCGGGAATGCCGGGCGCGGTGAGTTTCAGGAGACTCAGCGCCAGCGATGCTGTCTGTGCCGGTTCGAGCAGGCGCGCGAGAAACGATTCGAGATCGGCGACGAACGCTTTGTCCGTCAGGATCGAATCGCAGAAACGGTGGAGCGCCGCTTCGAATCCCTCGTCGGGGTTCAGCCAGGAAGTGCGATCCTTGGCTTCTCGCACCACTTTCTCCATATAGCGATTGAGGCGCTCGCTGGAAATGGGCCAGGCGCCAACCAGCGTCTGATAGAGGAAGTACTCGGTCCGGCGGCCGGGGCAATCCCCGTCTTTGTACTGGGCGTTCATGGCGCCCCAGCGATTCACTG
>DASYCD010000418.1:0-5772 GCA_036500405.1 Bryobacteraceae bacterium | reverse complement strand
CACATGCGCAATGGCCAGATCGTCGATCGCCGCGAGCTCTTCTGGGAAGACCAGCGCGAATTCAACGCGCCCGAATTTTTCTCGTCGCTTCTGCTCCAGATCTATCTCGATCAGCAATTCGTGCCCTCCGCCATCCACGTGCCCGTCGAATTCGAAGACTGCGCCGTGATGGAAGAGCTGCTTTCGGAAAAGAAGAACCGCAAAGTTGAAATCGTGACGCCGCAGCGCGGCCAGAAGAAAGCCATGCTGTCGCTCGCCGAAACCAACGCGAAGCACAGTTTCGAAGCCCGGTTCCGCGTGATGAAGCCGTCCTCGGCCGCCATCAAAGAAGCCCTGCAGGAAGCCCTCAATCTCTCCGAAGCCCCTAACCGCATCGAATGCTTCGACATCTCCCACGTTCAGGGCACAGACAAAGTCGCCAGCATGGTGGTCTGGGAAGACGGCCGGATGAAAAAATCCGACTACCGCAAATTCATCATCCGCACCGTGGAAGGCAATGACGATTTCGCCAGCATGCGCGAAGTCGTAACACGCCGCTATTCGCGTCTGCAATCGGAAGGCGTGCCCCTGCCCGGCCTGGTACTGATCGATGGCGGTCTCGGCCAGTTGCACGCCGCGGCTGACGCGCTCGATTCCATCGGTATCGCCGACGCCCAGGTCGCTTCCATCGCCAAGCGCGAGGAAATCATCTACGTCCTCGGCCAGGAGGACGAGCCCGTGGTGCTCGACCGCTTCTCCCCGATCCTCCACCTGATCCAAACGATTCGCGACGAAGCCCACCGCTTCGCCGTCACCTTCCACCGCACGCGCCGCAACGCCCGAACCCTGACATCCGAGCTCGAAGACATTCCAGGCGTCGGAGCCATCACGGTCCGTAAGCTACTGCGCGAATTCGGCAGTTCCACCATGGTGCGCCAATCGAGCGAGCAGGAACTGGCGAAAAAAATCGGCAAAGCGGCCGCGCGCCGCGTGCGTGCGCATTATGACCAGGCAGCGCCCCTGTTACCCTGAACGTTTGGCCCTCCGATTTGCCAGCACTCTTGCCAAAATTGCGGCGCTAGCTCTGTTCGCGGCGGTCTCGCCAGCCTGGTGCGCCGATACGCTCGCGATTCTGCCCCTGTTCAACATCAACGGCTCGATCGCCCCCGATCTCAACTGGATCGGCGAAAGCGTGGCCGAGACCGTCCACGAAACCCTGAGCGCTTACGGCATGCTCACGCTCTCGCGCGACGACCGCGTCGAGGTTTACCACCGCATAGGCGTTCGGCCCGAAGTCCTGCTGACCCGCGCCACCGTGATGAAAATCGGGCAGACGCTCGACGCCGGCCAGGTCGTTTTCGGCGACTACACGATCGACCCCTCCGCCTTCTCGTCCCAAGGCATCAAAGCGCCCATCCGCATCGTGGCCCACGTGATCGACCTCCGCAAGTTCAAAGAAGCGCAATCGTTCGAGCAGGATGGCATTCTCGAAAATCTGAGCCAGCTCGAAATGTCGCTCGCCTGGCAGGTGCTCCACCAGGTTTCGCCGGATTCCGCTCCGTCCGAAGACATGTTCCGCCGTGAGCGCCCCGCCATCGGCGTCGGCGCGATGGAGAGCTACGTTCGTGGCCTGATGACGCCCGCATCGAACGCCGATCTCCGCATCAAATTCTTCACCCAGGCCGCCAAACTGGACGATCGTTTCTCGCAGCCCAACTACGAACTGGGCCACATTCTGTTCGCCCGCAAGGATTACCACGCCGCCGCTGGCTGGCTCAGCAAAGTCGCCCGCCCCGATTCCCACTACATGGAAGCTTCATTCCTGCTCGGCATTTGCCGCTATTACGAGGGCGATTTCGATACCGCCATCCGCCTGTTTAAGATGGTCGCGGACGAAGTTCCGCTGAACGAAGTCTTCAACAATCTGGCTGCCGCGCTTTCGCGCCGCAACGACGCATCCGCCGCTGAAGGCTTCCATAAAGCGCTCCAGGGCGACGAAGGCGATCCGGACTATTGGTTCAATTACGGCTACGCGCTGTGGAAGCTGGGACAATACGCAAAGGCCGCCGAGCAGTTCCGGGCGGTCCTGCAGCGCTCGCCTGGCGACACCGAGGCCACCAGCTTTCTCGGACGATGCCTGCGAAACGATCCCTGGAAGCCGGGCGATCCCCGGACCGACGGACGTGAACGGATCAAAACGCTTTTCGAAGATTCCGCCTACCGCCAGTTGCGCGCGGAATTGAAAAAGAAATAGGAGAGGGTTTCACACATGAGCAGTGCTTCGAAGCAGGAATACACTATTGACGCGCCGGTGACGGACGCACAGCGCGAGATTCTCACGCCGGAAGCCCTGGCGCTGGTTGTAGCGCTGCATCACAAATTCAACGGCCGCCGCAAAGAACTGCTGGCCGCCCGCGAAACGCGCCAGAAGCGGATCGATCAGGGCGAGCGCCCCGATTTCCTGCCCGAAACAGCCTCCGTCCGCGCGGGTGACTGGAAAGTCGCGCCGATTCCGGCCGACCTCACCGATCGCCGCACCGAAATCACCGGCCCCGTGGACCGCAAGATGATCATCAACGCGCTGAACTCCGGAGCCAGCGTGTTCATGGCGGATCTCGAAGACTCGAATTCGCCGACCTGGGAAAACCTCGTCAACGGCCAGATCAACCTGCGCGACGCCATCCGCGGCGATATCACTTTCTCGAGCCCCGAAGGCAAGAGCTACAAACTGGTGGAAAAACCCGCCGTGCTGCTGGTTCGTCCGCGCGGCTGGCATCTGCCCGAACGCCATTTCCTGATCGACGGCGAACAGGTCTCCGGATCGTTCTTCGATTTCGGCCTCTACTTCTTCCACAACGCGAAGGCGCTGATTGCGAAAGGGACCGGCCCCTATTTTTATCTGCCGAAGATGCAGAGCCATCTCGAAGCGCGGCTCTGGAACGACGTGTTTATCTTTGCGCAGGAGCACATTGGCATCCCGCGCGGGACCATTCGCGCCACGGTTCTGATCGAAACGATCCTCGCCGCGTTCGAAATGGATGAGATCCTCTACGAATTGCGCGAGCACTCCGCCGGCCTCAACTGCGGCCGCTGGGATTACATCTTCAGCTTCATCAAAGTCTTCCGCAACCACGCGGACATGATGCTGCCGGACCGCTCCCAGGTCACCATGGATCGCGCGTTCCTCAAGAACTACGTGGATCTTCTGATCCAGACCTGTCATCGCCGCGGCATTCACGCCATGGGTGGTATGGCCGCGCAGATTCCGATCCGCAACGATGCGGCGGCCAACGAATCCGCGCTCGAACGCGTGCGCCAGGATAAGCTCCGCGAAGTAAAAGCCGGTCACGATGGCACGTGGCTCGCGCACCCCGGCCTGATCTCCATCGCGAAAGCCGTTTTCGACGAATACATGAAAACGCCGAACCAAATTTCGGTGAAGCGCGACGACGTCCACATCACCGGCGCCGATTTGCTGAAGGTTCACGAAGGCCAGATCACCGAACAGGGCGTGCGGCTGAACGTTGACGTCGGAATCCAGTACATCGAATCCTGGCTGCGCGGCAACGGCTGCGTCCCGATCTACAACCTGATGGAAGACGCCGCGACCGCGGAAATTTCCCGCACCCAGGTCTGGCAGTGGCTCCGCCACGGCGCAAAACTGAACGACGGCCGCAAGATCACTCCCGAAATGGTACGGGAAATAGTGGCCACCATGCTCCAGCGCCCCGGCTGGGATGGCGGCAAGTACAAACAGGCCGCCGAACTGTTCGAAAAGCTCGCGCTCAGCGAAGAATTGACTGAGTTCCTGACGCTCGCGGCTTATCGCTACCTGTAGAGGTTCAATTTATTTATTACCTTCGCGTACCTCAAGTCCGCGAAGGTTCAAGTCGGGCCTGCGCAACCAATTCTCTTCGGAGCATTGCGGTCCGATGCTTCGGATTCTAATTGTCAGACCGCAGGAAAAGTTCCCGTGCGGGAATATTTAGCGTAAAACAGCCTCATCTTGCTGGAAATATTCCCGTGCGGGAACTTTTTATGTATTTGCGATCAAAAAACTGATAGAATATTCCCGTACGGGAATATGGTCGTGGCCCAATCCCCTGAAGCCATAGGAAAACTGATCCGGAACACCCGTAAGCAGCTGGGCGCTACTCAAAGGGACCTCGCGCTCACCTCCGGAACCGGCCTGCGGTTTATTATCGAGCTCGAAAAAGGCAAGGAGACCTGCGAGCTAGGCAAGGTGCTGACAGTCCTGAATACCCTCGGCATCAGGATAACGCTGACGCCGCCCAAAGTCGCAACAGAAGGATCTGCAAATGACCCGCATGCTTGATGTCTATTTGCACACCGCCTTGACCGGCCATCTAAGGCAAAATGACGGCGGCGACATGAGTTTTCAATATGCCAGGAGCTGGCTTTCGAATCCGGGCGCCGTCCCCCTCTCCCATTCGCTGCCGCTCCGCGCCGAGCCCTTCCGGCGTAAAGAATGCCGCGGCTTTTTCGGCGGCATCCTGCCCGAACAAACCCAGCGTGAAATGATCGCGCGGAACCTCGGCATCAGCGCGCGAAATGACTACGCCATGCTGGAAAAAATCGGCGGAGAATGCGCGGGCGCCGTCACTTTTCTGCCGCAGGGCGAACCAATGCCCGAGCAGCAGTACGGCTATCGCGAACTGTCCGACGATGAACTCGCGGCGATCTTAAAAGAACTTCCAACACGGCCGCTGTTGGCTGGTGAGAAAGGAATTCGTCTCTCACTCGCGGGCGCACAGGATAAGCTCGCCGTTTGCGTCCAGGGCAACACGATCTCCCTGCCCCTCGGCGGAGCCCCCAGCACGCACATTCTCAAGCCGAACGTAGAGCGGTTCGACGGAGTTGTTTTCAATGAAGCTTTTTGCATGCGTCTCGCGGCCGCCATTGGCTTGCCCACCGCATCCGTAGAGATTCGAAAAACCAAAGGCGTCGACTTCCTTCTGGTCGAAAGATATGATCGTCATCGTACGAGCGTAGACGGAGAAGTCCAGCGACTCCATCAGGAGGATTTCTGTCAGGCGCTTAACATCGTTTCGGAGCACAAATACCAGCAGGAGGGCGGACCATCCCTGAAACAGTGCTTCTCGTTGTTACGTGACATCTCGTCCGCACCAGTTCTCGATCTCGATCATCTGCTCGTTGCAGTCTTGTTCAATTACCTCGTCGGTAACAATGACGCACACGGCAAGAACTTTTCTCTCTTGTATCAGGGCAGTGGCGAAAATCGTCAAATTAGACTCTCACCTCTTTATGATGTGGTGAGCACAACCTACTATCCTGAACTGAACGCCAATATGGCGATGCGCATCGGGGATGAATATTCATCCGCAAAGGTTAGCCTCACGGATTTCGAAAAAATGGCAGAGGATGCCAAACTCGCCAAGCCGCTTATCCGCGCTCACCTACGCGAGATGACGGCGCTTGTCATGGCAGAGATCCCCGGTATCCCGACTCCAAACGGCGTTTCGCAAGACGTTGCCGATCTCATTCGTCATCGCTGCGAAACCGCCGCAACCCGCTTTCGCACACGTCCCTGAGACGCCCGCCCTACTTCGGCCAGGCATTCACCAGATTATTCACATCCACGCTCCCCAGCCCCGCCGCGAAATTCCACGTGGATCCCGCCGCATACGCCGGCTGCAGCGATGTCGTCGAAACCGAAAGTACTCCGCCATACGTCGTCCCCAACACGCGCCCCGCGCGGCCGAACGTCGGCGTTCCGGCGTAACCGAAGCAGCTCACAATCCCCCCGCAATT
>DASYCD010000417.1:0-3046 GCA_036500405.1 Bryobacteraceae bacterium | reverse complement strand
CTGCCCGAAGCCCTCGAATACGTCTGGGCCGGCTATCCGATCAAGTAGCTAACGAATCATCCGGCGAAGCCGCGCGGCAATCCGCTGCGCGGTTTCATCCGCGACAATCTTCTTCTTCAGCAGGGAGTCCTGCCACCACTGAAACCCCTCATGCCGCGGTTTCTTCCGAAACTCCGGATGAAAGTGCGTCTGATTCCCGAACCCCAGAATGAACTGATCCTCGGCTGTCAGCCCGCCGAGAAACGCCGCATTCAGCATCAGCGGATGATACCGCCCCCCGCTGATATCTTCCTCCTGCAGCGGGATCGAAGGATCGTGATAGTTGTAAAAAACCGCATGACGCGGCTCCAGAATCGGCCAGGACTGCCCGTGAATCCCGGACGTATCAAATAAAAAAGCCGTCCCCGCCGTCCCGGTCACAACCGAAATATCATCCTGATTGAATTTCTCAATCTCATGATTCTTCCAGTCGCGCGTCTGGTGCTGCCGGTGACTGCCACGCAGATAACGAAACGCGCCCGTCTTCACATCGGTCAGATAAAGCCCCAGCTTCACCTCGCGTGGAATCCCGGAAACTTTCGTCTTGTCATACCAGGAATCGCCGTGCCACCCGTGAAAAACCCGCCGGGTCGCGACCGATCGCCAGCCCTTCGCCTCCACCAGCTGATACGAATCTCCCAGGTACGCCCGCAACACGTCCTTCACCACTGGATGAATCGCCGTCGAGACAAAGCCCTGTTCGAGCGTGAGGATGTCCTGCACGTTAAGGCGGTACCGCTCCGTGCGCTCATAGCCATCGAAATTGTTCCAGCGCATGCGCTCCAGCCGGGAGTTGAACGCTCGCTGCATGGCGCCGAGTGTTTCGCCCTGCACGAAATCCGGCAGCACCGCAAGCCCATCCCGCTCGAGCCGATCCAGAACTTCCGATGTCCGCGTCTGCTCAAAAATCACCGTACACCTCCATCAGCTCGCGGGTCACCGCGCGCACGTCGAAGCGAGCTGCCGCTCGTTCGCGTCCCGCACGGCCCATACGCTCCCGCAGCCCGGCATCGCGCGCCAGCCACACCAGCTTCGCGGCCAATGCGGCCGGATCGCCAGGCGGTACCAGGAACCCGGTCTCGCCGTCCTCCACTACTTCCGGAATTCCTCCCACCGTCGTCGCGACGATCGGTTTCCCGCAGGACATCGCCTCCGCCAGCACCAACCCGAACGCCTCCTGCCATCGGGAAGGATGGCAGAAAATATCGCTCGCCGCAAAGACGCCCTCCGCGATAGGGTCGACGGACAAACCCGTCCACGTCACATGATCTTCGATTCCCAGTTCGCGCGTGCGTTCGGCGTACGTCCTGGCGGACTGCCCATCTCCTACGAATGCGAAGTGCAGGTTCGGCTGCTCGGCGAGAGCAGGCGGGGCGGCCTCCAGAATATCGTCCACGCCCTTTTCGCGTTTTATCTGCGCCACCTGCGTGATCAGAATCCGGTCGGCGGGAATACCATAACGTTTGCGAAACGCCGCTCCCGCGCTATCGGTCGGCCGCAGCAGATCCACTCCGTTGTAAATCCGCCGCACGCGCGCAGTCCGGTATGTGCCGTTGCCGGCGATGATCCGGCGGTTGTGGTCGCTCACCGCCACCGCCGCCGATACGGGAAACTGCAGGACGCGCGCTATCGCCTGTTTCCACGCCGCCTGCGGCGCTGCAATGAAGCCCTCCGGGCGCGAGTGGTGGTCCGTGAACACAACCCTTCTCACGCCATTCAGCCGGGCGACCCATCCGGCAAAACTCAGCATGGGCGTGAACTGCAGATGGAGAAGGCCCGGCCGGTATTTCCGGATGATCCGCATCAGATGCCAGCTCGACTGCCACGTATTCTCGCCCGGATGCGACATTTTCTCCCACCGGACGTTTGGCAAAGAGAGGTAGTGGCGCACCGCCGGTGAAGGCGCATCGGGAAAACAAAGCACCGCCAGACAACCGCGCTCAGCCAGTTGCGCTACCACTTCGCGAGTATGCACTTCAATTCCACCGATACGGCGCGGATTCAGACCGAAAACCAATACCGCTGCTTGTGGACGCGAACGCATAGTTCTGCTCGGTATGTGGAGGCTCTGGCTTTTGGGAATCCTCCCGTGTCTGAGGATGGCAACGCATCCGGAGATCCGCGATCAGCTCGACAACCCGTGTGGGTCCAGTTTAACGCGAATTAGTACCGGTTCCGCCCTGGAAATAGGCCTTGTAGTACTAGTCCGCATCAAGGCGAAATCAACGGTCCAGTATCGGATAATAGGCGATTGCGGTCACCTCGATGAAACACGCGGCAGTGCTGATCATTCTCATCGCCGTCGCGTTCGGACTGTCGCGTGGCAAGGTGAACCACGTCCCCTACGGCTATGACGAGGCGGATTATATGTTCGCCGCCGAACTCGGAATCGCCGATAACTGGCTCGATTCCGGCTCCATGTCGATCCGGGATTTCGTCTCGGTCGGCCGGAAGCGCGGCTCCGATTCCGGCCAGCAGGCGGGACTCTCCGCCCTGGCGCGCGGCGGAACGGATCCCGTTGTTTATCGCCATTGGCACGGCCCGCTCTACTTTTTCTGGCTGACCGCGGTCGATAAACTCGGCCTGAACGAGCACGATACTCGCGCGTCGTTCCTGATATTCCCTCTCCTGACCGTCTTCGCCATCTACTTCGGCACTCTGCGGCTGTTTGAAGGCTTTCACGGACAGATCGCCGCAATCCTCGCTTCCGCCATGTTTCTCTGGAGTCCCATCGATCTGGAATCGAGCGAAATCGCGCCTCATCTGATGTTCGTTTTCTGGTATATCTGCGCCTTGCTGTTGCTGGCGCGGGTCGCGCTCAATGGCAGCAGGCGCGGTTTCTACGCCGCCACTGTGCTCGCGGGCTTGGGGTTCTGCACGCTGGAAGTGGATTTCGTTCTGATCCTGGTGCTGATCGCCGTGCTCTGGTGGAAGCGCGCGCTGCTCCGCACAGACCTGAATCTGGTCCGCAATTCGATTCTGCTGTTCCTCGCCACCGTCCTGCTCG
>DASYCD010000416.1:0-79689 GCA_036500405.1 Bryobacteraceae bacterium | reverse complement strand
ATCACCGTGAACGGCACCAACGGCGGCTTCAAAATTCTCTTTGAGGGCCAGGAATCGAACAGCTCTCTCGATCCGCGCGTTTCGGATGAGTCTCAGCCCTCGGTCGAAGCGGTTCAGGAATTCACTCTGCAGACCTCGAACTTCGCCGCTGAGTTCGGCGCGGTGACCGGCGGACTTTACAACTTCACCTCGCGCAGCGGAAGCAATGAGTTCCACGGCAGCGGTTATACCTATATTCAGAACACCGCGTTCAACGCGGCAATGCCGTTCACCGATAACGGTCATGGCGGCCACATTCCGATCGTGAAGCACCTCGCGGACGGCGGCTTTTCCATCGGCGGCCCCGTGATTCTTCCGAAATATAACGGCAAGAACAAAACGTTTTTCTTCTTCAACTGGGAGCATTACCGTGACCGCGAAGCTCTCTACAACGGCATCACAACCGTCCCAGACAGCGCTCTGCGCAATGGCGATCTGAGTGCGATCCTCGGCCGTGATCTCGGTATGAACGACTTCGCGGGCCGCCCGATTCAGCAGAATCAGATCTACGATCCCAACACGGCAATCACCGATTCGAGCGGCCGCCGCGTTCTTCAGCCCTTCCAGGGCAACATCATTCCGATGTCGCGTCTGGATCCGACATCTATAAAGATCCTGCAGCAGTTCCCGGCTCCGAACCTCGGCGACACGCTGGTGAACAACTATTCGGCAGGCGGTCCGTTCTACAAGCTTCAGACCATCCCGTCCATCAAAATTGATCACAACTTCGGCACTTCGACCAAAATCTCGGGCTACTATTCCTGGGAGAACACAACCAAGTCGAACGGCGTCGACGGTCTACCGGAACCCGTGTCTCAGGTTCGTATCCAGGACATCAGAAGCAAAACGTTCCGGTTGAACTACGATCAGTCACTGACGCCGACCCTGCTCCTGCACCTCGGCGCAGGCGTCCAGCGGTACAACAACCTCGATTCGGTTCCGGCGGAGAGCTTCAATTACGATAGCCGCCAGCTGGGAATTCCGAATGCGCCGGGAACAGGTTTCCCGAGGTTTCCCGTAAACGGCGGTACCGGACTTGGAAGCAACACTTACGGTGGAATGGCGCTGCCGGTGGGACCTGGAAATCGCGGACGGTACTACGATCTGAAGCCGACCGGAGTGGCGCAGCTTGCCTGGGTTCACGGAAACCACACCTATAAAGTGGGTGGCGAATGGAAGATTGACAGCTTCATCAACCTCAGCGACATCGGTCTGAGTCCTCAGTATAATTTCAACGCCGCGGAAACCGCACAACCGCTATACGGGCAGACCTTGCCGAGTGGCACCGCCATCGGCTATAACTATGCCAGCTTCCTGCTTGGCCTCTACGACAGTGCGTCCGTCGGCGACTCGGTCAATCCGCAGTATCGTCACACATCCTACGGATTCTTCGTGCAGGATACATGGAAGATCACTCGCAAGCTGACCCTCGACTACGGTCTTCGCTACGACTTACAACTCCCGATGCACGAGGAGTGGCGCCGCACCAGCGGCTTTGGCCCGACCGTCGCCAACCCGAACGCAAATGGCCGCCTCGGCGGCGTGATTTACGATGGCTACGGCGCGGGCCGCTGCAACTGCAGCCTCGTCAATACCTATCCGTATGCCATTGCTCCCCGGATCGGCGTCGCCTATCGCCTCGATACGAAGACTGTCCTGCGCGCCGGATGGGGCCTCAGCTATGGCCAGTCGGCCTTCTTCAACTACATCGGCGGCGGCAACAGCCAGGGCATGGGCTTTAACACGGTTACGATACCTTCGCCAGGCAACGGCGTCGCGGCGGGCAGCATCTCGTCGCCCCTGGCATATGACAATGCCGCTCTCTACGGCGCGAGCTATAATCCCGGACTTCTCGTGAACCCAGGCGCCGCGGTCCAGAACGCTCCGGCGGTGGTCGATCCCAACGGCGGCCGTCCGCCCCGCATCAATCAGTGGAACATCACGGTGCAACGCGAAATCAACAAGGACCTCTCGGTTGAAGCGGCCTATATCGGCAACCACGGCGTATGGCTGCAGTCCGGCGGCAATCTGATCAACTACAACACGATCAACCCGGCCCAACTGCAAAGTATGGGTCTCGATATCACCAACAGCCAGACGCGCACGCTGCTGACTTCCAGCATCACGTCGCCGTTGGCAGTGGAGGCCGGCTTTACCAAGCCGTACGCGAACTTCCCAGATAGCGGAACGGTGCTGCAGAGCCTGAAGCCGTTCCCGCAGTACAACGGCATCGGTTCTCTCTGGGCGCCGCTGGGGGCCTCCTGGTACGACGCGCTCCAGTTGAAGGTCACTAAACGTTTCTCGCACGGCCTGACGGCGCTCGTTTCCTACGCGCACTCGAAGACTTTGGACAACTTCGACGGTACTGGCAGCCTGTTTGACCGGAGCAGCTTCAAGAGCCTTTCTCCGAACGATCGGCCCAACATCCTGAGCATCAGCGCCGATTACACGACGCCCTCTGTGGGATTCCTGAAGACCAACAAGTTCGCGCGCACCGCGCTTGCCGGTTGGACGATCGGAGCGATTCTGCAATACCAGAGCGGCCAGCTGCTGGAGGCGCCCCAGTCGAATAATAGTCTGAGCACCTACCTTCCCGGTCAGAACACACGGGAATTCCGGGTGGCCGGTCAGCCGCTGTATCTGAAGGACCTGAACTGCGGCTGCATCGATCCGACGCAGCAGACGGTGCTGAACCCGCTGGCATGGGCAGATCAAAGCGCCGGTGTCTGGGGTACGAGCACTCACTACTACAGCGACTTCCGCGGCCAGCGGCGACCAGTGGAATCGATCAGCCTCGGCAAGCGATTCCCCATCCGCGAGCGGATTGTCTTCTCGATTCGCGGGGAATTCTTCAACCCGTTCAACCGACTGGAAGTCCTCTCGGATCCCAGTACAGGCAGTCCGTCGAATCCGAATACGCGATCCAACGGCTTGCTGACCGGCGGCTTTGGTTACGTGAACTACACGGCGATCACCTCGAACGCGGTAACCGGATCGTTTCCGTCCCCGCGTACGGGCCAGATCGTCGCGCGCATCGAGTTCTGATCGCCGACACTACACTGGAAGGTGGATGGCATTTCGAACTGCCCTGGTCTGGGCCGCGACAGCTTGTCTGTTCGCGGCCCAGGCCGGAATTCGTTTTGAGGACGTCTCCGCGAAGGCGGGACTTTCCTTCCGTCTGCACAACGGCGCCGAAGGCAAATTTCACCAGATTGAGTTAATGGCGGGCGGCGTCGCCGCGTTCGATTATGACGGCGACGGATGCACCGATCTGTTCTTCGCGAATGGCGCGCCCATTCCCTCCCTGCACAAATCCGGTCCGGAGTTCTGGAATCGGCTCTACCGCAATCAATGTGACGGAACGTTCGTCGACGTAACCGCGAAGGCCGGCGTCGCGGGGCACGGATATTCCATCGCGGCGGCCACAGCCGACTACGATAACGACGGGCACGCGGATCTCTTCGTCGCCGGCGTTCACGGCAATACGCTCTACCGCAATCTCGGCAATGGCGCGTTTGAAGATGTGACCGCCAAAGCGGGAATTGTCGCCGATCCGTGGTCGGTATCCGCCGGCTGGTTTGATTACGATAACGACGGATGGCTCGATCTTTTCGTCGTCAACTACGTCGATTGGGACGCAGCGTCCGAACCCGCATGCGGCGAACCAGCCGCGCGCTTCTATTGCCATCCGAATAAATATCGCGGCCTGCCGAACCGGCTCTATCACAACAATCACGACGGGACTTTTACCGATGTCTCGATCCCATCGGGAATCGCAAGCCATATCGGGAAGGGAATGGGCCTGGCATTCGCGGACTTCGATGGCGACGGCTTCACGGATGTCTTCGTAGCCAACGATTCCGTCCGCAACTTTCTGTTTCGCAATCTCGGCAACGGCACGTTCGAAGAGATCGGCATCGAGGCAGGCGTAGCCTATCGGGATGACGGCGACCCGATCGCGGGAATGGGGACCGACTTCCGCGATTTCGACAATGACGGAAAGCCAGACCTGGTAGTTTCCGGTATGATCAACGACGGCTTCCTGCTTTTCCGGAATCTGGGGCAGCGCAAGCTGTTCGAGAACGCCGGCCAACGTACCGGATTGCTCGCCGGCACGCGGCAGATGACCGGCTGGAGTCTGGGCATGTTCGACTTCGATAACGACGGCTGGCGGGACCTGTTCTTTACGGCCTCTCACTTCCCGGCGCTCGATCGCTATCTCGGCCGCGCCCCGGAACTGCCGAATCGTGTCTTTCGCAATATCGATGGCCGCAAGTTTGAGGATGTTTCGGCGCAGGCTGGGCCGGATTTCCAGCACCCCGGCATGTATCACGGCGCCGCGTTCGCGGACTTCGACGGCGATGGACGGATCGATGCAGTGGTGACCACGCTCGATGGCGCCCCGCGGCTCTTCCGCAATGTGACGGAACCGATCGGCCACTGGCTGGCGATCCGGCTCCGCGGGCGCAAAGCAAACCGCCAGGGTCTCGGCGCCACCATTCGGGTGACGCTGGCCGATGGCAGGCAACTCTATGGCGAGGCGACCACCGCCGTCGGCTACGCCTCCTCCAGCGAACCGCTGGTGCGCTTCGGACTCGGCTCACTGAGCGCCGCGCAATCGGTGGAGGTTCGCTGGCCGGGAGGCAAGACGCAGGAGTTGAAGCAAGTCGCCGCCGACCGCGTGATCGACATTGAGGAGGCGCCGTGAAGACCTGTCTGGCGCTTCTGCTCTGCATCACCGCGGCGTACGCGCAAAACGCGGCTTACGAGAGAGCGAACGCGCTCTTTGAAAAGCAACAGTTCGACGCCTCCCTGAAAGAACTCGACAACGCGCTCCAGGCGAATCCGAAACTCGTACCGGCCTTGACCCTGAAAGCCAAACTCGCAATGATGATCAATCGCTACGACGTGGCGCGCGAGTGTCTGGATACCGCGCTGGCGGCCGATCCCAGCGGCTCGTATCCGCAGTTTCTGCTCGGTTTCTTGTTCTACCGCCAGGACAAAATGCCGGATGCCGAACGCGAGCTGCAAAAGGCGCAGAAACTGAATCCGTCCGATCCGCGGTCCGCGTTATATCTCGGCCTGACCGAGGAAACGCTGGGCCGTGCCCCGGAAGCTATGGCGCAGTATGAGCGCGCGATGCGCCTCGAAGAAGCCACCGGTCACCCGAATGCCGAAGCGTGGATCGACTGCGCGCGGCTCCTGATGGTCGAAGGAAACCTGGATCGCGCCGGGAAACTACTGGCGGACGCGATGCGAATTGAACCCAACTCTCGTGACGCGCAGTTCGAATTCGCGCGTCTGGCGCTGAAAAAAGGCAACGCACCTGAGGCAATCGCAGCAGGCGAAAAGGCCCTCCGGCTGACCGGAGAAACAGCCGACCGCCAGATTCATTTCCTGCTGGTGCAGGCGTATCGGCTGGCCGGCAAGGATACCGAGGCATCTCAGCACGCCGCCGCTATTCGCGAGGCAGAAGGAAAATAACAGCGTGCTCCTCGCTCTCGCGGTATTTGTCGGGAATCAGGTATGCGCCGCCTGCCACGCCGATATCGCTACGAAGTACCGGCAGACGCCGATGGCGCAGACGAGCGGCCATGTAACTGAGGTCACTCCGGGAACATTCCAGCACGCTCCTTCGGGAACGCAATATCAGGTAGAAAGTTCGGGCACGGTGCGTCTCTCGCGCGGAGCAAGCGTTGGCGAGCGCTTGCTCCAATTCTTCATCGGTTCGGGCGCGGAGGGACGAAGTTACCTCTGGCAGCGCGACGGCTTCCTGTTTGAGTCCCCACTCACCTGGTACGCCCGCACGAAAACGTGGGCTGCATCGCCGGGCTACGAGGCGGACCGGCAATCGCGCTGGAACCGCGCGGTTGAGCCCTCCTGCCTCTTCTGCCACGCGAGCGAAACGCAGTGGCGCGAGGGCACGCAGAATCAGTATCGCGATCCGCCATTCGCCGAAAACGGCGTAGCGTGCGAGCGGTGCCACGGCCCGGGTTCCCTGCACGTCGAGGGGAAAGCGAAGATGGTGAACCCGGCGAAGCTGGAGCCGAACCAGCGGGACTCCATCTGCGCCCAGTGTCATCTCTCGGGCGAGGCCCGGATTCTGCGCGCCGAAAAGCGGCTCGACGACTTTCGTCCAGGAGACGTACTCTCGACCTTCGCCGCTTATTTCGTCCGCGATGAGCCGGCGCCGCTGAACGTGAACTCGCACGTCGAGAAACTAGCTCTCAGCGAATGCAAGCGGGCATCAGGCGACAAGCTCTGGTGCGGCTCCTGTCACGACCCGCATGAGGTTCCGGCGCCCTCGGAACGTGCAGCTTACTTCCGCGCACGATGCCTGAGCTGTCACCAAACATCGCAGTGCAATCGCGGTTTCGATTGCACGTCGTGTCATATGCCGAAATCCACCGCAGCCGACGCGCACGGCGTCTTCACGGATCACAGCATTCCCCGCGTCCCGCGAAAGCTATCCACGGTTCCCTCATGGCGCCTGCGCGGGTTCTTCACCGCCGAAACCCAGAACCGCGAACTGGGCCTTGCCTACGCCGAAGTCGCGCCGAGAACAGGCGACCGCCGTCAGCGGACCGAAGCAATCCGCCTCCTCACCGCGGCATTGCCTGACCCCGACGCCCAGACCCAATTGGCGTTTCTTCTGGAAGCCACCGATCCGAAACGCGCCATCACGCTCTACGAAGCCTCGCTGCGCCAGAAGCCGGACCAAATAGTAGCGCTGGTGAACCTCGGCCGTCTCCTCGGGTCGGCCGGCGACCTCGATCGCGCCATCACGCTCTGGCGAGACGCCCTCCGGCGCAATCCATGTCTCGATCAGGCGGGTTCGAATCTCCAAATCGCCCTGCGCGCCAAAGGCGATACCGCCGGAGCCCAGGCAGTCCGTCAGAGCCAGCAATCGTGCGTGTTCTAAGTGGCGCCCATGGTGCGAGCGTAGTACCGGTACCTGACAGCATTTAGTAATCGACGAGAGTGTAACTCTCCTCTACCGAGTAGCACCTTATTTCACCGTGAACCTTCAGCTAAAGGTAGTCAACCGTATCGTTTTGAAGTTCGCTCTCCTGTCGGCGTTCGCGCTGCCGATGTATGCGGGCTTTATCATTCCAACCATCGAGTGGGGGTCTGGCAGCGGCACAGTGTTCGATGAGGTTAATAACTACAGCGGGCCATTCAGCTGCAACGTGACCGCATCAACAGCCAATACCTGCACAGAGAGTATTGCCTCCAATCAACCGCCTAATTTTCTTCACCAGCCCGATGGGACGGCCAGCGGCACGGTTAGCGCCTCGACCGATGCGAGCGGGGTTCATCTTTACGCCGAAGCGGGCACGTCAGGCACGGCCGACGCCACTGTAACCGGGTACGCCCAAATCTACGATACGGTTTACAATCACACGAATACCGCGGAGACGTTTCAACTCACTTTTCATCTCGACGGATCAGTTTACGCGCGCTCAAGCGCAACTGCCTTGCTGGATCTCAAATTTAACAACACGTCGCTGTTGCATATGGAGCAGGACAATGGCGGCGCGGGCACCTACGATTTCGTCGATCATGACTACACGACTGCTCTCATCACGGTCGCCGCCAATTCTTTGGTCAACTGGAACCTTGTGCTGAGCACAACCGTGGTCGCCAGTTCAGACGCCACATTGCAGTACCTTGGCGGTCTTCCCACCGCCACCATGGATGCGGGGAATACGCTTTCGTTCACCGGTATTTCGGTTTTCGACGCACAGGGCAATCCGGTGACTAATTCGGGACTCACATCGTACGCCGGCTTTGATTACAGTCACAGCAGCACGAGTGAGACGCCGGAACCGGCCAGCCTGGAACTATTCGCCGGAGCCGTTCTTCTTGCCCTTGGCGTGAAAAAGCGCTCCCTCTCCGCAGCCTGACGCGGCCCCGCGCGGGCGGCGCCCTGCAAGCGAAAGTCGTGCGACCCGATCCCCGGCAGTTCGCGAATGCCAGCAATCGTGCGTATGCTGGGTAGTGCCGGAGGCGTCGATGTTGAAACTTTGCTCTCTGATTCTCCTGGTCTCAGCGCCCGTCATGGCGCAGACGGTGCAGCCGTGTTTGTCGATCTCGCCGGAGGCCGCGAAATCGCAGTTTGAGGCCGTTTCGCTGAAACCGGCGGAGCCCAACAAACCCGGAACCAACCCATTCCAGATGCGCGGTGGCCCCGGATCTGACGACCCCGGGCGATTCACGGTATCGCGCGCATCGCTTTCCACTCTCATCCTGCGGGCTTACGGTCTCGATCTGGACCAGTGGAAAGGGCCTGCATGGGTTTCAGACACCGTAAACAATGGATTCGCAATCGCTGCGACGATGCCCGTTTCCACAACTCGGGAGCAATTCTGCGGTATGTTACGCAATCTGCTCCACGACCGTTTTCACTTCACTTACCACCTTGAAAAGCAATCGCGTCCAGGATATGACTTGACGGTATCGGCGGGCGGCCCGAAATTCAAAAAGTATGTTCCGGGTCCGGCCAGCCCTGGCGATCGATCATACCGTGTCGACGAGCAGGGCTTCCCGGTGATGCCGCCGGGGCAACTTACCGCGATGTCGATGTCCGTGAGTCGTACAGGCCTCTGGAAGGTTAGTTTTCGAAACACCATGAGCCTGTTCGCGCGCAGCATCGCGGCGGACATCAATCAGTCCAATGGCGTGATGCTTGCGGCCGGTGTTCCTCTGCCTCGTATCGCTGACAGAACGGGTCTCGCCGGAACCTACGATATCCGGCTTGAATTTGCGGGGCAACCGTTTCCGTCCGAGGCTGGAAACGCCGCGGCGGCTCCCGATCCGGCGGACGTGGGTCCGAACATTTTTACGGCGGTTCAGCAGCAGCTCGGGCTGAAATTGACGAAAGTGGCGGATGTGCAGATCGACGTGATGATCCTCGATCACGCCGATCGGACGCCGACTGAAAATTGACTACGTTCGGAGCTCAGCGGCGACTTCGGCCGCGATGCGTCGGGCTTCGTCCACCTGGCCGGGTTCAAGGCTGATGGCTCCGACGCGGGGATGTCCACCGCCGCCGTAGCGTTCGCAGATCGTAGCGAGGTTGTGCTTCGGCTCCACTTTGGCCCAGGGGCTGGAGCCGACTGAGATCTTCGTTCGGAAGCTGGACGGGCTCACCGCGACCACATACGTCCCGTTCGGATGCAGGTAGTACGGGATGAATTTGTTGTAACCTTCGAGATCGTAACCCGTGAGATCGAACGTGATCACGCCGCCGTTTTCGGAAGAGTGCTTGCGGATAATTTCAATGGACTCGACGTGCCGCTTGTAGAGGGGCTGGTAGACGCTCTGAATTTCGGGTAACTCGATGATGCCCGGAAGCGGCATGGTCTGCATCAACTCGATGATGCGCTGCACGGTCTCCGAACCCTTCGAGCCTTCGATCACCAGCGTCAGCTTCATGGCTGGCGCGCCGAGTTCGACGGCGGATTTTGCGTCCGCATACATGGCGCCATCGATGATGGTCGCCCAGTGCACCAAATTGTCCAGATCCGGGGCGGTGAAACCCCATTGGTCGCGCGCGCGGTCGTGGATGTAGCTCGTGCACGACTTGTAGGATGTGTCGAACATCTTTTGCGGCGTGCGCGTGGCTTCGAAGTGTTTTTGATCTTCGGGCGTGAGGAACGCGCTCTGGTGGTGATCGAACCACCACGTCAGGCGAGGATTGGACGAATACTTGAAATCGACTATCGCGTTTTCGTCGCCGTCGAAAAGGCCGTCCTCGAAGATTTGCGAGGCCCGATGAGCCATCCCCGTATAGAGGAATTCGGCGCTGTCGTCAATCGCTCCCCGATAGAAGCGGCTGAAAAAAGCAGCCGAGGCCGCGCCGTCAAAACAATGGTCGTGATAGAGAACTCTTACCCGCGTTCGCATTCAGGAATCTGTGGGGTGAAAACCTACCATCGTGCCTGAATACGCGCGAAATTGCAACATCCGGGTCAAATTTAATGTACTCCGAAGGCGCGCACCCGGAAGCTCTCGCGCCACGTGGCGCCGGGTTCGAGCGTCTGGAGAGCCGGATATCTGCCGTCGGCTGCGAGATTTATGCCATTTGTGATCGCCGCCATTGGCTCGAAGCATATAAATTCGTGTCCTGACGGACAATAAACCACTGCAACCTGCCATTTCAGACCAAATTCGACTTCGATTCGGGCGTCGCCGCCTTCCAGAACGAAGACAGCGTTGCTATGGGAGTCGCGGATGAGATCGGTGAAGCCGTCATCGAGCGTACGATTAGCGAGGGGCAGGGGATCGGGCAGCGTGTTCGGAAGAAACTCGCCTGTGGCGCAGAGGCCGGAGTCGGTCACGACCGCAGTTCGGGCCGGGATGTGGGCGGTGCAGGTATCGCGGGGCACGCCGGGAAGCCGGAAGTAGGGATGGAAGCCGATCGCGACGGGCATAGGCTCGGCGCTGAGGTTACGGACAGCGATGGAGGTCTCCAGTTCGCCGTTCGCCAGCCGGTACGTCATTTCATATTCGTGCGCGAAAGGCCAGTTCGCCATGAGTGCCGGGTAGCGCCAGAATTCGAGGCGGCTGGTGACCCAAGCGGCATTGGCGTCGGCATTGACTTCCGTTACCTGCCAGAGGCTGGATGCGGGGAGCATGCCGTGGATGGCAATCTGCGGCTGAAGCATCCGCAGATTGCCGAGCGATTCGTTCCAGGGGAACCATTTACCGTTGGCATGGAAGCCGTGCGGGATGCGATTGGCCCAGGGGGCGAGGAACGGAATGCCGCTCATTTCGCGCAGTTCCGCGATGCTGGCGGCGGGCATGTGGAGGATGTTCGCGCCGTTCACGTTCATCTCGTAGGCGCGGTTGCCGACCGAGGGCGCAATGCGGACTTCGACGTTGTGCGCCGCGTCCGTAAGGCGGACGATTTCCACGCCGTGATCCTGCGCGCGTTCGGCTTTATAAGGGGATTGCTGTAGCAATTTCTTAGTGTATGCCCGTGCGTTAGAGTGAAGCTGTCGCCGCTATTCCATGCAGAAGGCCACACAGATCGCCCGCACGGGAATGGTTGTCAGCGGATTGTTGGGGGCGTTGAAGATCGGCGTGGGTTTGGTCGGGCATTCGGCGGCGGTGACGGCTGATGGTTTCGAATCCGCGGCGGACGTTTTCACCTCTGGCATGGTCCTGGTGGGGATGAAGATCGCGGCGCGGCCGCCGGATGAGAACCATCCCTACGGCCATGGGCGTGTGGAGATTCTGACCGGTCTCCTGCTCGGGTTTCTGCTGTTCGGCGCGGGGCTTATCATTGCGCTACATGCGTGGGCAAACGCCGGCAGCGTGGCGGCGGCGCCTGCGGCTTATGCGATCTGGCCGGTCGTGATTTCGATCGGCGTGAAATTCGCGATGGTGACGTATAAGCGCCGCGCTGCGAGGCAGTTATCCAGTTCGGCGTTGCGGGCGGATGCGGCGAACGATGCGGTCGATATTGTTTCCGGCGTGGTGGCGCTGACGGCCCTGATGCTCACGCTGGAATATCCGAGCAGGTTCTCACGAGCGGATCAGTATGGCGCGTTCATTGTGGCCACCATTGTGATGGCGACAGCAGTGCGTGTGGCGTATGAGGCGGCGATGCATCTGATGGATACGATGCCGGACGATATCGCGATGGAAGATATCCGAAGAGCCGCTGCAACGGTACCGGATGTGGCGGGCGTGGAGAAATGCTTTGCTCGCAAGACGGGGCTGAAATATCACGTGGATCTGCATCTGGAGGTGGATCCGGATATCACGGTCCGGGCATCGCACGATATTGCGCAACGGGTGCGGGAGCGGGTGTGTGAACTGCTGCCATGGGTGGCGGACGTGCTGGTGCATGTGGAGCCGGCGCCGGGGCAGCTCCGCAAACGCGATTAATTGCCGGTTGGCGTGCGATCGATGTTATCGATCACGAGGACGTCTACTGCTTTTTTCTTTGCGTCGAGGCGAAAGCCGAGTTGCTCGCGGATCGCGGTGAAGATAGAGGGACGGTTCGATGAAGGGTCGGAATCCGGAGCCCATTCGAGGGTGAAGTCGAAGGCGTCTTTGAAGCCGGTGGCGTCTTCTACGGGGTGATGCACCTGTTCGGAGAGGACTTTCGCCAGCATTGTGGCGGTGACCTTTGTGCCCGTAATGCGACCGCGGTCATTCATCTGAAACGGGCTGGAGGCAAAGCCTCCGGAGGCGTCTACTGTCTTAACTTTGGCTCCGGTTTTGTCGATGACCATTTCGTAAGCCGTCAATTCGCGCGTTTCATTGTGGGTCGTGAGATGGAAGCGGTCGCGGAGCAGCGATTGCATCATGCGATACAACGCCCCGCGCGGTAACTCGCCAGCCGGGGCCTGCCCGACAACATCGTAGTGGACATCGTCGAGCCACTTTGGACCGCCGGAGAGACCGTCATCATCAAGGTCCCACGCCCATTTGATGAGCATGCGGAGGGTGACGTTCTGCGTTTCGAGACGGCCGCCGGGAAGGCTTCGAATCGATGCGGGAGGGCTGGATTCCGGTGTCGGCTTGATGGTGGCGAGATCGAAGGACTGCGGCCGCACCATGAGCGCGGCCGCGAGAAACACAAATGCGAATCTGCCGAACATATCCCGGAAAACAATGATACGTTCCGGGAGCAGAGAAGTTAACGGCCCAGAACGACAATTCCGAATGTATCGGGTACCGGCGTGGGGCGGCCTCCGCCGGTCGCAGGCTTTGTGTCCCAGGCAGGGAGATAGAGTTTGTGGGCTTTCTGATCGGCGCTGATGGTCTTGGCGCCCACTTTCGTGGGGATCGTGGCGATTACGGCGTACTTGCCGGGCGAGGTTTCGCCGACCATCGTGGCCGCGCCGTCGCGGTTGGCGCTGAAGGCATAGCCATCGTCGAAGGCCACGCCATCCGGGTCAGCCCCAACGGGCGCGGTGGCGATGACTTTACCGGCGGCGGGATCGCTGATCGCCATGACTTTGTCGCAGACGGAGAAGAGGCGCATCTTCGAAAGATCGATCGCGAGACCGCTCGGGCCTTCGCAGGGGGCGATTGAGTAGCGCTTCATGATGTTGCCGTCCTGCGCGGTAATTTCCACGACTTCGCTCTTGTCTTCGAGATTGACGAAGACATGGCCTTTGCCATCCACCTGAGAAAACTCCGGCTTGCCGTTCAGCGGCACGGATGCCGTGATCGCGCTGCCGGCTTTCGCGTCGATGATGGTGAAATCGTTGCTGCGTCCGTTGAAGGTGAAGACGCGGTGGGTCGTCGGCTCGTAGATGATGGAATCCGGATTCTGGCCGGTGTTGATTTTGCCGGTGACTTTGAGGTCCGAAATGTTGAATACGGTCACGTTGTTGGTGGTACCGTTGCTCGTGAACCCCTTGCCGAGGTCGTTGGCGATTGCGATCCCATGAACGCCCTGCGTGTCGGGAATTGTGCCGACGAGTTTATCGGTGTTGGTATCGATCACCTCGGTTTGCGTGCCGTGCGAAACATAGAGACGATGATTGACGCTGTCGCAGTAAGTGTAATCGGTGCGGTTGACGCCGCCGATTTTGATGTTCGCGACGACTTTGTAAGTGGGCGGGGCGGCCGACGCGGAGAGGGCGAAGGCGGGAATCAGCAACAGTGATTTCATGGATCGAAGGTAGCCGACCATTCTGAAGGTTTGCTGAATTCTATTCACCGCCACGGCCGGAGGCGCTGCGCTGATAAAGATCTTCTAATTCCGCACGGAAGTTCTCCATGACCTGTTTGCGGCGGACTTTCATGGTGGCGGTCACTTCGCCATGCTCGATGGAAAAATCGCGCGGCAGAATGCGGAAACGCTTGATTTGCTCGAAGGGCGCGAGCTGTTTGTTGATGCGCTTCACGATGCGGTCCAGTTCTTCGATGACTGCGCGGGATTCGTGGAGCGGGGCAGTTGCGCCGGGGAGGGTCTCCGCCACCGAGGGCTGGATAGTGAACAGCGCCACCAGGTGCGGGAGGTTGTCGCCGGCGAGGAGCAACTG
The DNA here is from genome assembly GCA_036500405.1 of Bryobacteraceae bacterium. Lineage (GTDB taxonomy): Bacteria > Acidobacteriota > Terriglobia > Bryobacterales > Bryobacteraceae > BOG-234. Next base: position 65,638 of record DASYCD010000416.1, on the reverse strand, counting down.
ACTGATGAGCGGCTCGAATTTGAAGAAGGTCTCTACGCGGCCGGGAAAAATCTTTTTCCCGTTGGAAGCAACGATCAGTTCCTTTTTACGGCCAGTGATCCGGATGTAGCCTTCGCGATCGATGGTTCCGATATCACCCGTGTGCAGCCAGCCGTTTTCGATCAGCTCCGCGGTGGCGGCGGGATCGTTGTGGTAGCCCTTTGACAGCCCGGGGCTACGGAGGAGAAGCTCCCCTTCCTCGCTCAGGCGAAATTCCACACCGGGGAGGGCTTTGCCGATGCTGCCAGGGCGCGGCGCGTTCATGGGATTCAGCGCGGCAATGCCGCCTTCGGTGAGTCCATAGCCTTCGGTCAGCGGCAGGCCGATGGCCTCGAAGAACTCGGCAAGGTCGGCGGATAACGGCGCTGCGCCGGAGAGCGCGCCCTTGATGCGGCCTCCAAGGCGTTCGCGGATCTGTGCAAAGATCTTGCGATCCGCCAGACCCAGCATCAGGTTCAGGTAGAACGGCACGGGCTTACCTTCCCGCTTGATCTGTGCGACGGTGCGGCCCAGATTGACGGCGGCGTTGAATGCTTTCTGCGCGAACGGCGGTTTCTTCGCGACTTCGGTCCGGATACTCGTATACATGCGCTCCCAAACGCGCGGAGGAGCGAGGAAAAAGGTCGGCTTCACGGCTTTCAATTCGCCCGGAAGCCTGGAGAGGCTTTCGGCGAATGATACAGGCGTTCCCGTCAGCAACGGGAGCATTTCGACGACGACGCGCTGCGCAATGTGAGCCGAGGGAAGGAAGGCGACGGTGATGTCCTCCGGCGTGAGCGGGATGACGTGCGGACCCATCTGGATGTTGGCGACGACAGCGCCATGGGTGACAAGCACGCGTTTCGGATCTCCCGTCGCGCCGGAAGTGAGGTAGAGGATCGCGTTGTCTTCGGGCGAAATTTCAGGAGTGTGACGTCCGTGGCTGCGCAACTCGGCGAGCGAGGTCGCGCCTTCGGCTTCGCCGGTCATCAGAATGAAGTGCTGGACCGGCGCGCTGCGCAGGGCCGCAAGCATCTTGGGATCTTCCACGAACAGCGCTTTGGCCTCGGCGAGTTCGATGGTGCGGAGCAGTTCCGCCGGCGGATAGCTGGGGTAGAGCGCCGCTGCGACCGAGCCATTCATCAGAATGCCCTGATCGACGAGGTAAAACTCGGCGCGCGTTTCCGAACAGATGGCGACGTGGTCGCCGCTCTGCATGCCGAGATGACGGAGTCCGGCGGCGATTTCTTCCGCGGCTTCGAGATACTGCTTCCAGTTCCACGTCTGGACGCCTGACTTGCCGGGCTGCCGGAGGGCGAGGCGGTCGTGATAGCGGCCCGCCGTTTGACGCAGTACTTCCGGAATCGTATTCATTGTTTCTGCCAGTGTATTACGCGTTTACGGCGGTTCCGTTGACGGCAGGCCCCATCGTTTCCTGAGCCATTGCAACCACCTGGTCCTGCAGGCGCTGAGTGAGTTCCCCGCGGTCGCGAATGGTGAGGCCGTCGGTCTCAATGGGGTCACCGACGACGATTTCAATATCACCGCCGCGCACCATCATGGAGCCCATGGGGAGGACGCGGCGAGTGCCCACAAGTCCTATGGGAACGATGGGAACGCCGGCTTTGATCGCGATATAAGCCGCGCCTTCCTTGAACGGGCGCATCTGGACGGGAGTTCGTCCGCCTTCGGGGAAGAGGAGGACGGACACGCGGCGGTCACGAACGATGCGCGCTCCTTCGCTCATGGTTTTGAGAGAACTGCGCGGGTCCTCGCGGATGACGGGAAGGTGGCCGGCGCGCTTCAGGTGTCCGCCGAGCAGTGGGATGGAGAACAGGCCGTGTTTGGCGTAGAAGCGGAACTGCAGCGGGAGGCAGGAGATGATGGCCGGCGTGTCGAAATAGCTGGCGTGGTTGGCGACGAAGACGTAGCCGCGGCTGGGGTCCAGTTTTTCGATGCCGGAGACGCGGCAGCGTACGAAGCCGGCAGTCAGAAGCACGCGCGACCACCGGCGGGCGAGGCGATGCTGGGTGAAACCGGTGCGGTCCCACAGGGACGTCAGCATCGAGATGATTCCCATAACGAGGGTGGCGAAGATGACGGCGGGCGCCGTCAGTAGAAGTGCGCGTAGTTTCCACACGGAGGAACAATTAAAATTCCATTATCCTCGCCCGTTTCCTCTTGCGAGGAGGAACCCCGGCGGGTCGGGCGGCGTTCATCATTTTGTAGACTGGTAGAGGAGACTCGGAGATCCATCATGAAGAAAAGTCAATATTTAGGTTTGATCTGCCTGCTGGCGGGCTCGATGGCGGCCTGGGGGCAGGGCGCGGCCAAAGGTGCGGCGGGGAACGCGGCGAAGGGCAAGTCGGTGTTCGATGAGAAGTGCGGCCTTTGCCATGAAGCGACCTCCACAGATAAGAAGATGGGTCCGGGGCTGAAGGGTCTCTACAAGCATCCGAAACTGGCCACGACTGGCAAGCCGACGACTGACGCGAATGTAACGGAAAAGATCCAGACAGGTGGAAATGGTATGCCGCCGTTCACGAAGGATATTCTGTCGGACGCGGATCGCGCGAATGTACTGGCGTATCTGAAAACGCTGTAAGAGAAAGTTTGAGTTGGATGAGGAAGGGCTCCGGCATCGCCGGAGCCCTTTTTGCGTTTCCGCTCTGTATTAGATTCGAAAGATGCCGGTCGTTGAAATTCGAAAGAGCAGGTTGGCGTCGCCTGATGCGGCGCGATTGATCACGGCCCTGAATGCGGAACTGAGAGCTACGTATCCAGAGCCGGGCTCGACGCATTTTTCGCTGAGCGGTGACCAGGTCACTGATGGTCAGGGCGCGTTTTTAATCGCTTATCTCGATGACGTTGCTGTCGGATGTGGGGCGATGCGGCGGCTGGACGAAAGCACGGCAGAACTGAAGCGGATGTATGTCGATCCTCGTGTGCGGGGACAAGGTGTTGGCCGGGCGTTAGTGGAATCGCTGGAGCGCGAGGCGCTGGCATTGGGTGTAACAAGAGTTGTGCTCGAAACCGGAGCGCGTCTTGCGCGGGCGATCCGGATGTATGAGGGGCTCGGCTACGGGCGGATTCCGCTATTCGGCGAGTATCGGTCGTCACCGGAGACAAGCGTATGCTTTGGTAAGTCCCTCGCTTTTGGCGGTAGTATTGGCTCATGACAAGCGCGGGAACGGTACAAGTCGAGCGATTCTATCTGGGGTGTCTGGCTCATGCCTCCTACATGATCGGCTCGGAGGGCGTCGCGGCGGTGATCGATCCGCAGCGCGATGTCGATATCTATCTCGACGCGGCCGCCAGTAAGGGGTGGCGGATCGAGTACATCATCGAGACTCACCTTCACGCCGACTTCGTGTCCGGGCATCTCGAACTCGCGCAGCGAACCGGAGCGCGTATCTATCTTGGCGCCGGTTCCGGAGCAGAGTTCCCTCACACCGCCGTGACGGATGGCGACGGGATCGAGTTCGGACAGTGCAGCCTCGGGTTCCTGCAGACTCCCGGGCATACGCTCGACAGCATTTGCGTTCTGATGACCGATCACGGGCAGCCTGACCGTCCCGCCTCACTATTTTCGGGTGACACACTCTTCGTCGGCGATGTGGGGCGGCCGGATCTCTCGGCCACTCATACGTCGCAGCAGCTCGCCGCCATTATGTTTCAGAGTATTCATGAAAAGCTGCTCACGCTGCCAGACGACACAGAAATATTCCCCGCTCATGGCGCCGGTTCGCTGTGCGGACGTCAGATGAGTTCGGAAAGTTCCTCGACGATCGGAAAACAGCGGCGCTCCAATTACGCTCTGCTCGCGCGAACCAGCGAGGAATTTGTGCATCTGTTGACCGACAATCTTCCCGCGCGGCCGGAGTATTTCGCGCAGGAAGTGGATTTGAACCGGCGCGGCGCCGCGCCGCTGTCGGAACTGCCGGCGCTCGCGGCGCTGACAGCGCCCGCGGTCCTGCGCCTGCAGCGCGAGGGCGCAGTTGTGGTGGACACGCGTCCGGCGATGGAGTTCGCAGTGGCGCACGTCCCCGCGTCGATTCATATCGCGCTGACGGGGCAATATGCTTCCTGGGCAGCGCGGATTCTGGGGCTGGACACGAGGTTGATCATTGTTGGAGAGGATGCCGAACACGTGCGGGAGTCGCAGGTCCGCCTGGCCCGCGTGGGCGTGGAAAATATCGCCGGATATCTGGCGGATGGAGTCGCGGGCTGGATAGAGGGCGGCTTCGAACTGGATTATATCCCCCAAATCGCGGTTCAGGATTTCGTGGAATTGCGGAGTCAGGAACCGGACCGCGTCACGGTGCTGGACGTTCGCGAAACGGCGGAAGCGGACACCGGGGCGATCGACAATTCGATTTGCATCCCGCTCGGAACGCTGGGGGCGCGGCTGGGCGAACTGGATCCCGGCAAACTTGTGGTTGTGCACTGCAAAGGCGGGTATCGGAGTTCCATCGCCACCAGTATTCTGCGCCGGGCGGGTTTCCGCGATATCGCAAATCTGACCGGTGGGTTCGATGCATGGAAAGCAAGTGGCTTACCGTGTATGGCCCGCAGCGCCGGAGCTTAGCCGCCCGTTTTCATGTCACACTCCGGAGGGCCGTCCCGTCTCACTGTTGGAGACTGAAAAAAAGACATGATCAGATGGCTGCTTCATAAAACGATTGACAAATTCGAACGTGAGTGGAAATACGACGCCAGTTATATGCGCGACCTGATTGATGTGAGTCCGCGGGCTGCGTGGATGTTTTCGCGCGCGGCCGCGCTCGGGCAGTTTCGGCGCGGTGTCCCGATTGAGCCGTGGTGCGCGGCGGGCATCACCGCGGTGCGGCAGGAGGATTGCGGCCCGTGCACGCAACTCGGCGTCCAGATGGCGGAGCGCGCCGGTGTGAGTTCCGCGGTTCTGCGGGCGGTGCTCACCGACAATCCGGATGCGATGCCCCCGGACGTTGCGCTGGCGTGGAGATTTGCGCGCGCCACGCTGGCGCATGATCCGGCCGCCGACGAATATCGAGAGGTCATTGTGAAACGGTGGGGCCGGGTCGGACTGGTCAGTCTGGCTTTCGCCATGACCGCCGGGCGAATCTATCCGACCGTCAAGTATGCGCTGGGCCACGGGAAGGCGTGTATGCGCGTCGTGGTCGCCGGTACTCCGGTAGCGCTCGATCACGGACGCGTTCCGTCGCCTGCGAGTCTGGCGGCGCCTGTCTCATGAGCATAGATCCCGCCGAGAGCTTCGAGCCGTACCGGCGGCGGCTGCTCGGTCTTGCGTACCGCATGCTCGGGTCGATGGCTGACGCCGAGGATGCGGTGCAGGAAGCGTACCTGCGGTGGCACGGGACGGATCGCGACAAAGTGTTGGACGCGAGGGCGTTTCTCATGACTACAACGGCGCGGATTTGTCTCGATATCCTGACGTCGGCGCGGGCGCGCCGCGAGGAGTACGTGGGCCCCTGGCTGCCGGAGCCGGTTGTCGATACGGCGGCGCTCGCTCCGGACAGCCATACGGAGCTGGCGGAGGATTTGTCGATCGCTCTGTTGTTGACGCTGGACCGGCTGTCACCGCTCGAGCGCGCCGCCTTCCTGCTGCACGATGTCTTCGATTTTTCGTTCGGCGAAGTGGCCGCGACGCTGGAGCGGAGCGAAGCTGCATGCAGGCAGCTTGCCTCGCGCGCACGTGAGCACGTGAGGGAAGCGCGGCCGCGTGGGGCTGTCGCTCCGCCGCTACGATCGGGCGGGATCGATATGAAGCACGAGCAGTTCATCTCGACGTTTGTGGCGGCGACGCGATCCGGCGATCTCGGCGCGCTGACGCAGATGCTGGCGAGTGATGTTCGTGTGATGACCGATGGCGGCGGCAAAGCCTCCGCGGCGCTGAACGTGATTCATGGCGCCGATCATGCGGCGCGGTTTCTGGTGGGCACGGCGCGCAAGGGCTGGCGCGAGAACTTCACGCTGCGCTTCGCGAGTATCAATGGTCTTCCGGGAGTCATCGTGGATGCGCCGGAAGGACCGGTGCAGACGACAGCGTTCGAAATGGAGGATGGGGTGGTTCGGGCGCTATACGTGGTGCGAAATCCGGATAAGCTGGGGCACTTAGATGCGGCCAGCGCGGACTAGAGCCACTTGAAGACCCCGCAGAAATCCATATCGCAGCGCGCGTGCCAGTGACGAAGTCCCAAACGCAGTAATACGGAGCGCGCCGGTTCGTGATCGGCGGAAAAATTCATCTGTTCCATTCCCCACGGAATGCCTGCAATCGGCCCCTCGCAGCAACTGACATTCAGGCCGGTTTGGCGGGAAAGATCGGCTACCAGCAGTTCGGCGCTTTCGTTGATACGCCTGAGACCTGGCGGTATGGTCAGGGGCCGGTCGAGTAAGGCTGTGGCGGCAACTACCCGGCCTTGCGCGTCATGAGTTCGCGTCGGCACAAAGAAGTAGACGCCGTCCGTTTTATCCAGCCGCCAGCCAAAGTCGGAATGCCGATTCGCTTCGGCGACGATGCTCGCCAGAATATCCTGTGCGCTTTTGGGGGAGCCGTCGGGATTGATCGAAAAGGTGACTTCAAAACCCCAGCGCGCCGGAACGAGCGTGCCGGCGCGGAGGCGCGGATCCTCCGGAGAAATATCCATCATGTCGCCTCGAAATTGAAAAACAGGATCTTCGGCGCTTACCGCAATGCCAAATTCCGATTCGAGCTCCTCAGCGATCGCGTCCAGAGGCCGAAAGGTGTGGACGGAGAGGACGGCGGTATCGCCGTGGCGCTCGATTTTCGCGTCTTCCGCGTTGCTTGGGGCCGCGGCTGGAACGATGGCGGCGAGGAGGATCAGTATTCTGGCGCGCTTCATTACGTTTTGTATAGACTCGTGAATGGCGAAGAAAGTTTCCCGGAGGTGGATGCGTGTGCGCCTGATTCTTGCGATTGCCCTGTGCGTTTCGGCGCTGCGTGCGGCTTCGCCGTCTGAGGCAGCAGCGGTCTTCAACGTCTTCGGGAAGGCTGATGCCAATCTCGCGCATTTCGTCGAATTGCAGCGCACCGGCGTAACGCAGGAACTCGCTCTCGTCATCGCGATGGGAAGCCGGGATGCGCTTTCGGGTGGAGCGGCGACTTTCTGGAGTGAAGACCGCAAGATCGGGCTGTTTTTGCAGGAGAAGAATCATCCAGAGCGCGTCGATCTGCTCGCCACGAAAGCCGGACTTCCAGATTGTTATGCGCGTATCGAACGCGTGACGGCGACCGATACTGTGATCTCGTGCCGCGGCGAGAAGTCGGCAACGTATCCCAATCAGAAATGGATTTATGACATTCGATCCAGAAAACTGATCCGGCAATTTTCGTATCAGCCGTTCGCGATGAAGCAAATTCTTTCGCACGGCGGCGGGGCCGTTTTTATTGGGACGGACGGGCAACGGTTGGTCGCGGTCCAATACGAAGCGAACCGTGAACCGGCGTTTCAGGTCTTACGAGACGCCCCGTCGCCACATCAGATGGAAATCGATCAAACGCTTCCGCCGGCCGGCGTTTCCTCGTTTTCCCGTACGACATACGATCAGTTCGCCGCGGCGCGCCCGCAGCGCGTGAAAAACGGGTACAGACGTGAAGGCACCCAGATCCTGGAATCCGTCGGTCCGTGGCAGCGTGACGGTGAACGGATCTGGTTCGGCAAGACCTTTTATGACGGCGAAGGCGAAACCGGCGTCGGGGGATTCGGCTATTTCGATCAGACCGCAAAGAAGCTGCGGTTGTTCGCTCCCCCTGAGATTGTGAATTGGTCGGTGTCTGCGCTCGATGTTACAGCGGATGCTGTCTGGCTGGCGCTGGTGAACAACGGCGAGTATGGCGGGTCAAGCGGCGGCTTGCTTCGGTACGATCGCCAGAGCGGCTCCATACGCCGGTTTCCTCTGCCGGATATCGCGTTCCGCCTGAATCACGCGAGCGGAAAAATACTGGCCGCCACGGAATGCGGATTCGCGGTTGTGGCGGGGAGTCAGGTCACTCGCTACTTCGTGGATCAAACAGTGGGCGGCGGCTGGCGGGTAGTTCCAGCCATCAAATAACTGGATAACAAAAAAGGCTCCGGTTTTGCCGGAGCCTTTCTCGCAGAATTAAAACCCTGAACTAGTTTCGTGAGCCGGCGATTTCGATCGCCTTCTTCAGGATGACGTCTTCTGTCGCCTTCTTCGGAGTGGCGGGAGTCGGGGTTGCGGTGGTCGAATCGTCCTCTTCCGGATCGACCGAGCCAAGGTCGGGGTCGAGCACCGCGGTGTCCGGGGTCACGCCGTTGTCCTGAATCGACTTGCCGTCGGGCGTGTAGAACTTGGCGACTGAGAGAATGACTGCGCTTCCGTCGTCCATCGTAATCGGACGAAGGATTGACGCATCGCCATAGGTTCGCTCGCCGACGAGTGCGGCGCGCTTCGTGCCCTGGAGGGCTCCAGCGCCAACTTCGCAGGCGGCCGCCGTAGCGCGATTCGTCATCACCACGAGGGGCAGAGTCGAAATCGTATCCTTCGCTTCCGCGTTGTAGTCCTTGCGCGGAACTTTCTGGCCCTGATCGTAGGTGAGCAGGCCCTTCGAGACGAAGAGGTTGGCCAGCGTGGCGCCGTCTTCCGCATCGCCCACTGCGCAGCCGCGCAGATCGAGGATCAGCTTCTTTGCGCCCTGCTTCTGCAGGTCTTCCACCGCAGTCGTTACTTCTTTGATCTTGCCGGTGCCGAGCGTTGCTGCTTTGATGTAGCCGAGGTTGCCATCGAGCATGCGGGATTCAATGGGTGGCGCGGTCACGATCGCGCGCGTCAGCGTCATCTTCGTCGGCTCAGGCTTGCGACGCAGAACCGAGAGATTCACCGTGGAGCCGACGTCGCCGCGCAGCAGAATCTTCGCGTAAGCGAGCGGCATATCGCGGCTGCCAACGCCGTTGATCGATTCGATGTAGTCGCCGTTCGCGAGACCGGCCTTATCGGCTGGCGAACCGGGGACCACGGAAACAACCACGATGTAGCCATACTTCTTCGCGAGCACCAGACCAACATCGCCAGGATGACCATCGGAGTTCTTCAGATACTCCTTGTACTGCGTCGCGTTGAGGTAGCTCGCGTAAGGATCGATCGATTCGAGCAAACCGTTCAGCGCACCCAGGGTCACGTTCGGAATATTCGGTTCTTCTACATATTCGGTGGAGATGTAGGAGAGAACCTGCGTGTAAACCTTGAGGTGCCGGAGAACATCGGCGCTATCGGAACCGCCCTCGCCGGACGCCCCCTTGCCCGCCACGCCTCCAAACAGAAGCAGCGCCACCATGACGGTGGAAGAAAGAACGACAGTAAACCGGGCGCGGTGATGCATATGTTTAAGACGCGAAGATGAGGAGAAACGGTTGGCCTCAGGTTACGCTATCTCAATTATAGGTCTTTCGCGTCTGGATTTCGTACGGGTGTCGTAAAAGAACGTCGTCCAGGGCGCGAGCGCTAAACTGGCCTTGCATGTCACGAATGCTGGAAGAGATCCGGCAGCAGCCGGAGGCGCTCGAACGTACGCTCTCACACCAACCGCGTGGAATCGCCAAATTCCGTCAGTTTCTGGAGAAGCGCCGACCCCGGCTGGTGGTTATTGTGGCGAGGGGAACCTCCGACAATGCCGCGCAATTCGGCCGGTATCTGATTGAAATCATGACCGGTATCCCGGTGTCGTTAGCGGCGCCGTCTGTTCATTCGATCTATGGAGCCTCGCTCGACTACCGCGATGCGCTGATTGTCGGGATCTCGCAATCGGGCGAGTCGACGGACATCAGCGCCGTGATGGAGCAGGCGCGGAAGTCGGGCGCGATGACGGTCGGGATCACGAACGAGCCACAAAGCACGCTCGCGAGTATGGCCGACTACGTCTTTCAGGTGCGGGCGGGGAGGGAAAAGAGCGTCGCCGCCACCAAGACATACACCGGACAACTCCTCTCGCTCTATCTGCTGGCGCACGCGCTTGGTGCGAAGATCCAGCTGGACGATCTCGCCGCCATTCCGCAATCCGTTTCGTCCGCCCTGAAGCTGGAGGCGGAAATCGAGGAACTTGCGGGGCACTACAGCCTGATGCGCTCGGCGGCCGTGGTGTCGCGCGGTCTCAACTACGCAAACGCCTTCGAGTTCGCGCTCAAGATGATGGAAACGTCGTACGTGGTGGCGGAGCGCTTTTCGGCGGCGGACTTCCTGCACGGGCCGATCGCGATGGTAGATCACAATCTACCGATTTTCCTTTTCGGGCCATCGGGTCCCGCATGGGCCTCCCTGCACGAAACCCTCGAGAAGATCCGCGCCATGAAGGCGAAAACGGTCATCATCACGGATAAAAGCAACCGGGAGGCGGCGCCGTTCGCGTCGTCGGTCATCCGCGTGCCGCAAAAACTGCGGGAGTTATATACGCCGATCCCCTACATCGTGCCCGCTCAGTTATTCGCGGCGGCGCTGGCGCCCGCCAAAGGGCTGGATGCCGATCAGCCCAGGGGCTTGCGTAAGGTCACCACAAACCTGTAGAACTACTGGTAGCCCGTTCACGGCGGGGCGCCAATGAAGATCAACTTCCAACGATTCCGGGTGGTGCTCCAAAGCGGAACGCGATACCGCGTGACGTCCGGCGGAATGCTCTTTTTCGCCGCACTGCTCCTTGTGGGGTTTACCTCGTTCCTGACCGGCAACAATCTCCTGTTTCTGGTTTTTTCGGCGCTGCTCGCGATTCTGCTGGTTTCGGGCTTCGTCAGCCGGCTAATGCTCTCCGGGCTGGAGTTGGAACTGCTGGTTCCCGAACATGTCTGGGCACGGACACCGTCGCCGGCGCGCATCCGGCTGAAGAATCTGAAGCGGTTTACCCCGTCGTTTTCGCTCGAACTTTCCGGGCAGCGCAGTGGGATGGGCAATGTGCCGCCCATTCTGCGGGATCCGGTTTATTTTCCGATCATTCAGGGCCGTGCCACCGTGGAAGCGATGGTGGACGTGTCATTCCCCCATCGCGGCCGGCACAAGGAAAACGTCTTTCAGATTTCGACGCGTTTCCCGTTCGGATTCCTGCGCAAAAGCACAACCCTGGCCCTCCAGCGCGAGACGATCGTCTATCCGGCCATGGAGCCTTTCCCTGGCGGCCAAACCCTGCTCCAGCTCAGTTCGTCCGGCGAGACGGAAATGGCCATGCGAGGCATCGGACGCGATTTTTACCGCATCCGGCCCTATGAAGCGGGCGATAACGCGCGGCATATCGACTGGAAGAGCTCGGCGCATACCGGTTCCCCGCATATTCGTGAATTTACGCGGGATGAGCAGGGAATTGTGGAGATTTTTCTGGACCGCCGCACGGATGCCGGAGCCAGCCGGGTGTTCGAAACCGCGGTGGAACGTTGCGCCTGGCTGGTTTCCAGTTTGGGGGCGGGCGACAGCAACTTGTTTTTCAGCGCCCAGGGAGTCTCACTGGCAGCTTTTGAGGAAGAACAGTTCTACGCTATCCTGAAATATCTTGCGTTAGTTGAGCCTTTAATCGCAGTAACTTCCGGGCGAGGAACGGAGTCTCAATTTAGAGCCGGGCGCGCACAGATTGTTTTCAGTTCGCGGCCGGGCGAATTTCTGGATACGGGCTGGGCCGGCGCTTTCTTCGTCGATCCCACTCAATAACCGACTGTACTTTTGGCGTTACAGTTGTTAGCAGCTTCTTGGGAGGGTTATGAACTCACGCACGGATCAGACCTGGAGCAGACGGGTACTTCGGCTCCTGGCGATTACCGGTTTGAGCGCGGTTCTTTGGATCGGAATTCCCCTGTCCGCTCAGGTGACGGCGACCATTACGGGCCGGATCACAGATGCTTCCGGCGCCGGCGTTGGCGGCGCCGCTATCTCGGTGAAGAGCACGGAGACGGGCGCCACCCGAAGCGCGGTGACGAATAACCTCGGCAACTATCGTGTGGATTCGCTCCCGCTGGGTCCCACGGACCTGCGGGTGGAGAAGGATGGGTTCAAGCCGCTCGAACAGCGTGGCGTCGACCTGGTGGCAGGTCAGGATCAGAGCATCAGTCTGAAGCTCGAGGTCGGTCAGCGGAGCGACGAGATCACCGTAGTGGAGGCGATCCCGACTGTCAACATCACCACCTCTCCCATCTCTGGCCTGGTGACCGAGCAGCAGGTGAAAGATCTGCCGCTGAATGGCCGCAGCCTGGACGTTCTCATCACGACGAACCCGGGCGCTCTGAATTACAGCGCGTACAAAAGTCAGCAGACCACCACGAGCGACGGCAATACGTTTTCGGTAGCGGGCCGGCGTCCTGGCGACAATCAGTTCAATCTGAACGGCGTGGAATATTCGGGGTCGAGCCAGCTCGCGGTGACGCCTGGCGGCGTCAGCGGCCAGTTGCTGGGAATCGATGGCATTCGCGAAGTCAACGTTCTGACCGATACTTACGGAGCGCAGTACGGCAAGCGGGCAGGGGCGCAGGTTCACTTTGTGACGCAGTCGGGAACGAATACGGTTCACGGAACTGTGTTCGAGTTTCTGCGGAACAGCGCGTTCGATGCGCGGAATTTCTTCGATCAGAACGAAGTGCCGCCCTTCCGCCGCAATCAGTTCGGCGGCGCGCTCGGCGGCCCCATCCGGAAAAACAAGTTTTTCCTGTTTGGCAATTACGAAGGCTTCCGGCAGTCGCTGGCGCTGACGAGCGTGAGCATTGTGCCGGACGATCAGGCGCGTCAGGGACTGCTGCCCAATGCGACAACGGGAGTCTATGCGAAACCGGCGAATCTGAATCCGGGGATGCTGCCGTTCATGGCGCTGTGGCCGGAAGCGAACGGTCCCGAAATCTCGCAAACGAACGCGGCGGGCCAGGTGATACCGACCGGCACTGCCTACGCGTTTAACAATCCGAAACAGCGCATCAACGAGAACTTCGGCACGATGCGCGCGGATTATGCGCTCTCCGATCGTGATTCCGCGTCTCTTTTCTATACGGTGGATAAGGGCGACAGTTTGCTCCCGCAGACGGATCCGCTGTTCAGCGCCGTTGAATTGTTGACCTCGCAGGTGGCGAGTATCCAGCACACGCATATCTTTTCGGGTAATTCGCTCAACACTCTGAACATCGGGTTCACGCGAGCCGCATTCAACTACGATTCCTCGATGACCACGAACTTTTCCGACGGGCTTTCCTTCGTGAAGGGACTGCCGCCGGGCGGCATTTCGGTCACTGGATCGGTGACGACTACGGGTTCGAATGTGATCGCGGCCGCGGGACCGAACAATGCTTCGGGGTCGTGGAACCGCCGCAACCTCTTCACCTATGCGGATGACTTCCAGCACACGAGAGGCAAGCACCACTTCAGCACGGGCGTCTGGTTCCAGCGACTGCGCGATAATGAAAATACGGGATCGCGCCAACTCGGCGTCGCTACATTTTCGGGAATCGCCAATATGCTGGCCGGCACGGTGCAGTCGTTCCAGGTGATTCCGCAGGCGAACGAACTGGGGTGGAGAAGCTGGTACGGCGCCTGGTACGCACAGGATGAAATCCACATTCTCCCGCGCCTTTCCGTCCAGCTTGGGCTGCGCCATGAGTTCTCATCCGGCTGGAATGAAGTTTCGGGCCGCGCGGCGAACTACATCACGGATGCGAACGGCGCACTGATCACAGATCCGCTTCTCGGCAACTCGATTTATACGAAGAACAACATGAAGAAGTTGTTCTCGCCGCGCGCTTCGCTTGCGTGGGACGTTTTCGGTAATGGCAAGACCGCGGTGCGGGCGGGTTACGGCATCTACTATTCGATGATCGATGCTCTGAACTTCCTGATGAACTCGCTGCCGCCCGCCAACAGCAGCCTCTCATTCAACAATCAGGCGCTGCTGCCGCTGCTGCCGATTGTGCAGAGCGCTCCTCCGGCGTGTGGCCCCGGTTCGAAGCCGGCCTGCGTGTTTGCGCCTCAGGGTCTGCAGCCCGATGCGAAGGCGCTTGCGGTCAATGAATGGAACCTGGCGATCGAACAGGAAATCGGCAAGGGCACCTCGCTCCGCGTGGCTTATCTCGGTTCGTTCGCGGTGCACGGGCTGCTCAGCGTCGATCCGAATACGATTGCTCCGCAGATCTGCGGGGACGCGACGTGTGTGACAGGCGGTACGCCGGGCACGACTAAAGGCCTCGTGACACAAGGCCAGCAGTATATTCCTGTCGCGTCACGTCCGAATCCGAACCTGGGCGCGGGTTTCTTCTGGTACACGGAAGGCAATAACCGCTATAACGCTCTGCAGGTGGATGTCACGCGCCGGTTGAAGCACGGGCTCGAACTGCGCACGAATTACACGTGGTCGAAGAATCTGGATATGAATTCGGGACTCACGATCGCGCAGTCCAACAACCAGCCGCAGATGGTGATGGATCCGCGCGATCCGAGCCGCGACTGGGGTCCCTCGGCTCTGAATGCGCCGCAACAGTTCACAGCTTCGTTCCGCTATCAATTGCCGTTCGGGCATAACCAGATGTGGCTGAACGGAATGAATCCGATGGCGGAGAAAGTTTTTGGCGGATGGCAGGTCAACGGCATCGTCACGCTGTTGAGCGGCTTCCCGTTTACGCCGCTGATCGGCTCCAACCGTTCCGGCGACGGCGATACCCGCAATCCGGACAGACCGAACGTGAATCCGGCGTTCTCCGGTCCGGTGATTCTCGGGAGCCCGAACCGCTGGTTCGATCCGAATGCGTTCACGTCGCCCGGCGTCGGTACGTGGGGTAATCTGGGCCGCGGCGGTTACTCCGGTCCTGGTCTGGCGAACGCGGATCTTTCGCTCTTCAAGAATATTTCGCTGAACGATCGCAGTAGTCTGCAGGTCCGCGCTGAAGCATTCAACTCGCTCAACCGCGCCAACTTCGGGCCGCCGAACGCGACGCTCGGACAGACCGCGGGTCTGATTACGACTACCGCAACCACGTCACGGCAGATTCAGTTTGGAATGAAGCTGATTTTCTAGCCATGAGCCTGTGCGCGAACCTCTCGTTCAACGGCGACTGCCGCGAGGCGTTCGAGTTCTATGCGCAGTGCTTCGACGGGACGATCGAGTTCATGGGAACTTATGCGGGTTCGCCGATGGAATCGCAATTCGGGCCTGAGATGGGACCGAAGATCATGCACGTGGCACTCAGATTAAACGCAGGCAAACTGGACTCGGGTCTGCTGACCGGCAACGACGTGCCCGCCAAAGATTACCGCAAGCCGCAGGGATTCTCGCTGCTCTACAGCCTCAACGATCTGAGCCAGGCAGAGACGATTTTCCGGCAACTCAGCGAGAGCGGCACGGTGCAGATGGCGCTCGAGAAGACGTTTTGGGCGGAACGGTTCGGTGTGGTGACGGACCGCTTCGGCATCCCATGGGCGATCAACTGCGCGAGCTGATTCCCGATTACGCCTGATTGCCGCGGAACAACGGGAAGGTCTCGAAGTCGCCTTTGAGCACGCCCTTCGTGTCTTTGAGGCCAAGCCAGCCCGAGATCATGGTCGCGTAGACGCGGCGGAAATCGGTTCCGTAAATCAGGTTGTCGCCGGCGTCGAGTTTCGTGAGGCTGGAAGGCGTCCCATAATGGCCGCCCTTCACCTGCTTGCCTACGACGAACATCAGATTCGCGGTGCCGTGATCGGTGCCCAAATTGACGTTCTCCGGTACCCGGCGGCCGAATTCGGAGAAGATCATCACCACCACATCGTCGGCGCGGCCAATGCGCTCCATGTCCTTCATGAAGGCGGCGACGGAATCCGACGCGTAGGTCAACAGTCGTTTGTGCAGATCGCCCTGAAAGACATGCGTATCGAACGCGTTATTGCGATACGACGTGTAATACAGCCGCGACGGCATTTTCGCCTGAATCAGCGCCGCGACTTTTGGCAGATCGAGCGGCACGATCCCATAGTCGATCGGCGAATGATATTTCGTCCATGCGGTGCGAACCAGTGTGGAAGCATCACGCGCGCTGCGGGCGGCGTCGAGCAGATACTGGCGAGCCGGATTGTCCACCTTAGCCGTAGAGAAAGGCGCATCGAGCACCGGGCGCTCTTCGGCGAATTTCTCCTGCGAAAAGCGATTGGGATCGTCAAACACCACCGGCGTATGAATATGGCTGCGTACCGCCAGTGACTGTGAAGCGCCAATATTCACAAGAAAATTCGGAGTATTCGCCGGATCCATCGTGTCGGCCAGGCGGCCGAACCAGCCGTATTCCTCACCGCTGTTGGGCGCGGCGGTGTGCCAGTAGGCCATTGAGGTGAAGTGCGAATACGACGGATTGTCATACCCGCAGCCGTGCACAACCGCGATATTGCCGTCTTTGAAAAGCTTCTGGAACCCGACCATGCCGCCACTGAAGCCGAAGTGATCGTCGATTTTGAGCACTTCTTTGGCGGGAATGCCGAGCTTCGGGCGGTGCTTGTAGTACGCATCGTCGGCCCACGGAACCAGCGTGTTCAGGCCATCGTTACCACCGGAGAGTTCGAGCACGACCAGAATTTTCCCGTTGTTCGATCCCTGCGCTTCGAGCGCGGCCGCAGCCTGTGCGAACAGCGGACTGGGTCTCGACGCCGCACCCACTCCGATGCCGAACATGGCGGCTTTGAGAAGATCGCGCCGGCTGGCGTTCGGAAAAGTGAAACGGGTTCTGCTCATGACAAATCTCCCTTAGTTCAACTGGTATTCGGGCTGGCTCATGATCAGGTGAAGCGTGAGACGCAGCGGCTGTTCCATATAAGTGCGGGCCTCGGCGATGTTGGCCGTGCCGAGTTCCTTTGTCAGAAAATCGGTGAGGCGCTTGCGCGTTGCATCGTCGGGCGCGACGCTCATGAAGCGGCGGATGAGGTAATCGACCGCCTGACCGGAAGTCGCGACGTCAGCCTTATCGATCATCTCGGCGAGTTGAGGGTCCGCCACGTCGCGCCGAATGGGTTTCACCCGCTCAATCGCCATCTGCGACCCGCGGAAGCTGCCGTAGCGGGTGTTGAAGTCTTCATCGCGATCGGCTTCCATGTTGGATTCGGCCATGCCGCCGCTCTTGGAGTCATCTTTGGTGGCGGCGGTGATGTCCATGCCATCACGAATGCGGTCTCCCACGCGGCGCACTTCGCCGCTGCCGGTATAGCGGTCCGGCGGCAGGAAGCTGATGCTGGGGAAAAGAACATCGCGCGCGAAGTTGGCGCGCTCAAGCAGAAGGCCGGGGGTGATCCAGCTTCGGCCCTGCGCCCAGCCTGCAACTGTAGGCGCCTGGAAGAGCTGCTGTCCGAGAGCGGCGGTTTCAGAATTGAAATCGGGTTCTCCCGGAATATCATGCAGGCCGAGTTTTTTGTACGTATTCACGGCAAGTTCCACGGGCCCCTTGATGTGAGTTCCGGTGGAGGCGGCACTGTAGAAATCGCGCGAGAGGAAAATCTTTTCCATCAGCGGCGTGATCTCATAATGATTTTGACGAAGGAAGTCCCCGAGTTGTTTCTGAAGTTCGGGAGAAAGCTCATCCCGGACAAAGAAATGATAAATTTTCGCCGTGATGAATTCCGCCGTTACCGGGCGCTCCATAATGCGGTCGATGACCTGGACGCCATCCAGATTGCCGGTCTTGCCAAGGAAGGTCTTGTCGCCGTCATCGTGCTGCTCTTTATTGATGACAAACTTCGTATCCACGTAATTCCAGCCGGTGAACGCGCGGGCGGCCTCGCGAATGTCCTTTTCCGTATAATTGCCGGGACCCATGGTGAAGAGCTCCATGATTTCCCGCGCGAAATTCTCGTTGGATGCGCCTTTCACGTTGACGCCGGCGTCGAGGAACGAAAGCATGGCGGGATCCTGCGCCACGGCGACGGTAAGATCGCGAAAATTGCTGAGTCCTTTGTTTTCGAATAGCTTTAACTGGCCCAGAAGCTTGCGGTAATCGCGAACCTTCGCCTCATTGGAGACGAAATGCCCGTGCCAGAAGAGCGCCATTTTCTCCTGCAGGGGGTGGGGGCTGTTCAGCATCCTGTCCGCCCACCAGTAGGCGACGCGATTGGTCTCAAGCGCACTGGCGCGCAGCCAGTAGAAGAATTCGTCGACGATCGGCTGCATGCGGCGATTGCCGCCCGGCTTCACTTTGATGCCGAGCGCTTCGCCTTTTTCCTTCGCCATGTCCGTGACGGCAGGGCGGCTGGGCGGGAAGGGCTCAAGGCCGGGATCGTGAATGTTCGATTCATCGAACGGCGGCAGATTTACCGCGGGCGCGCCCTGAAAACGCACCAGGCGAGCCACAGCCTGCGCGGGCGTCAGCTTCGCGAGGGCGGCGATTTCGTCCGGCGTGCCGCCGAAGCCGGCGCGTTCCAGAAGGTGCGCGGCCTTGTCATAATTCCAGTCGGCGGCCGTGATCGGGGTGAGATCGTTTTGCCAGGAGCGGGGCGGGGAGGTTTCGGTCGGGAGAGAGGCGGCGATCATTGCGGCCGCAAAGAGGAGCGTCCCGAGGACGCAGAGCGGGAACGTCAGTTTTCGGCGCATAGGGCCATTTCCATCCAGAATTTATGGTACGCCCCGGGTCGCGATGGTTACACCCTTACTTCGCCGCTCTCTCCACTGCTTCGGCGCAGCGGCTCATCGTGACGCCGATTTCCATGCCTGGCTGGTTGCCGAAGATCAGGCTGACCTCGCCTTTGTGCCACTCGAAGGCGCAGACGGAAACGCCATGAACCGCGTTCTGATCGTGGATACGCCGCAGCACGGTTTCGGGCGCCTCGTTGCTGAAGCGATCGAGCGCGCGGTTCAGACGGCCGGCGCCTTTCGTGAATTCGGAAGGATCGTCGTCTGACAACGGGGCCGAGTGGGTGGCGAAGGGCGGCATCTCCGCAGCCTGCGCCGCCGGTGATGCCGCCTGGGCGACGATGGCCGGGTGACCGTAGTGCCATCCCGCCCAAACCATCAGGGGAAGTACCGCGATCATAACCAGCGCGATCGTTTTATAGTTCGATGCCTGCCGCGCCGAGACACCGGCCTGTTCGCGAACCACATTCAGTTCGCTCCAGAGGCCTGCTTCGCGATCGGCCGCCCGCTGCGCTTCCTGGGTATGCGCCGATTTCACGGCGTCCATCTGTTCCTGGAGCTTTTTGATCTCCGCGCGCACCCGGCCGCTTTCGAGTTCCGCCTGCTGCGCTTTCTTCCGCGCTTCTGCCGCTTCCTGTTGGGCGCGTTCCATCGGGGTGAGCTTTTTCTGGGGGCGTTCACGCTCAGAGGACATCCCGCGATTGCCGCGGCCGGTCGCAAAGGCCTGCTGATGGGCGGCGGCTTTGACCTGGTTGGCCTGGCGGTTCTTTGCTTCGGAGGGGATCTGGTTGGCGGTGGTAATTGACATTTCTTTTCCTCTAAAACTGCCCTGTGAGTTTTTTGAGCTTTCTTTCCAAAAAAGTCTTATCGGTCGGTTGGGGGGCAGCTTGAGGCATTGCTATATTTTTTCTGCAAATCCGGCTCAAATTTTTACACTTGGCGTTTTACTCAAATCGTCCGGAAGCCGGCCGATACGACATCTGATGGCTTCTGTCAGCCCGATTAGTCCCGGCGCAGGCGATGTACGGCCGGTTCTCCCCGTAAAACCGGCGGCCATTGCCCTGCAGCCGGATAGCACTTCCGCTCAGGACGACGTGGTCAATCTCAGCGCGGAAGCCGTACAGCTGATTCAGGCGTCCGGGCTTTCCGGCTATGAGAATCAGGAGTTTGCGGACGGCTCATCGGTGGGTACTATTCCTGGACAAGAGCCTTCTGGTACCACTGTGCAACTGGTGGGATAGGACCCGTATGCCTAAGTTGAATCTTGTTTCATCGGTACTGCAGCCGCACAATAAAAACGTATGCTGACCGCCTTTCTTGCTCTCGGAACGCTGCTCGCGATCTGCGGCGCTGCCGGCGCAGTCCAGCTTGCCGTTTGGTTTGGCCGGGTAAACGCGGACCGTTCCGGATCGGCGGAAGAGGTGAACCCGGATCGTTACATCCCCATGCTGCGCCTGCTGGCCGGTTATGAGGATGAGCCGCTCGCCGGACCGACGGGCGCAGAGAATCGGGCGCGCATTCGAGCGTGGCTCCGGGCGTTTGCAAACGATTACAGCCTCCTGGCCGCGGAACTGCGCCTGGCCATGGTGCAGTCAAACGTAGACCGGCCGGATCTCGCGAAGGCGCTGATGCTCAATCGGCTTTCATTCGCGATCGCGCTTTGCCGTCTGGATTTACGGCTGCGCCTCCTCTCCGCCGGGGTCGGCGGCGTGCAGGAATTCCGCACGGAAACCGAAGGCCTCACCGAAACCATCCGCCAGTTGCGCGGCCAGCTGTACCGCGTCGAGTCAGCTGTTTGGGGCAACTAAGCTCCGGACTTCTTCATCACGCGGGCAGACCTGACTGGCCAGGCTCTTCCGTTTCTTCCGAATTCCTACTTTGATAATATTGCTTTGGTACAGCACCTGCTGAACGTGCGTGCAGCAGGGAGACGCGCACATTCGCTGGTATTTCGGTTTGCCCTGACTGAATACCAGAAAAGCGAGCGCACGTTATGGCTGACAACAGAATTCCACCTACCGAAACGCCGGATGACGGCCATCAACGGGAAACAGAAACACTGGCCTTGCCGCCAATTGAGTTTGACGGCGAAATGTTCTCCGAAGAAACCGACGAGTCGGAACGTCCGCCCGCTCTCCCCTATCTCCTGGCGGCGGTGGGAGCATCAGCCGGCGGCGTGGAAGCGTACATCCAGTTCATTGGCGCGCTCGCTCCTGACACAGGAATCGCCTACGTTCTGATTCCCCATCTGCTGCCCTCCCGGAAGAGTCACATGGTGGACATCCTCGCCCGCCATACGCAAATCCCGGTTCTCACTATCGAGAACGGGGCGACTCCCCAGCCAAATCAGATATCGATTGTTCCGGCCGGCTCGCAGGTCGCGATAAAAAGCGGCGTCTTTCATGTGGAGGCGCGGCAAGTCGAGGGCAACCGTGTTATCGATTATTTCTTCCGCTCCCTCGCGGCGGATCAGCGAACGCATGCTATCGGCGTGGTGCTTTCCGGCACGGATTCGGATGGGGCTCTCGGCCTCAAAGCGATCAAGGGCGAAGGCGGCATCTCACTCGTCCAGCGGCCGGAGACGGCCAGCTTTCCGGAGATGCCGCGCACGAGCATCTCGGCCGATCACGTCGATAAGATTCTCTCCCCCACCGAGATTGCCGCGGAACTGGGGGAGTTGGGAAAGCAATTCCGCAAGCCCGTTGTCCGGAACCTGGATGAGAACCTGCCCCCGATTGGTGAAGAGCAGGCCTTCGCGAGAATTTTGAATCTGCTGCGAGGCGTTTCCGGCATTGATTTTCGCCTCTATAAGCCGACCACTATCCGGCGGCGCATCGCGCGGCGTATGCTGCTGCACCGTTTCGAATCGCTGACGGAATATGTGGGTTTCCTGCAGGGCAATCCCAAAGAACTGCGCGAACTTCAGGAAGACGCGCTCATTAGCGTGA
The DNA here is from genome assembly GCA_036500405.1 of Bryobacteraceae bacterium. Classification (GTDB taxonomy): domain Bacteria; phylum Acidobacteriota; class Terriglobia; order Bryobacterales; family Bryobacteraceae; genus BOG-234. The sequence continues at coordinate 44,104 of DASYCD010000416.1, read as the reverse complement.
CGCGGTTCTTCCGCGATTCCGGGGTATTCGATGCTTTGACGGAAAGCATCCTGCCGCGGCTCTTTGAAGATCGCGAGCCCGAGCAGCAGGTTCGCGTCTGGGTCGCCGGGTGTTCCACCGGTGAAGAAGTCTACTCCATCGCGATTTCTCTGCTGGAGTATCTCTCCGGCAAGCCGTTCGAACCTCCGATTCAGATCTTCGGAACAGATGCGAGCGATCTGAATATCCAGAAGGCCCGCATGGGAATCTTCCCGGAATCGATTGCGGGAGAAGTTTCGAACGACCGTCTGCGGCGGTTTTTCGTCAAGGTCGATAAAGGCTTTCAGGTCTCGAAGCGTGTGCGGGATCTCTGCATTTTCGCGCGCCAGAACCTCTCCTACGATCCGCCCTTTTCGAAGATGGATCTGATCAGTTGCCGGAACGTCCTGATCTATCTGGGGACGGAACTGCAGCGGCAGATTCTTCCGACATTCCATTACGCGCTGCGGCAGAATGGATTTCTTCTGCTCGGCACTTCGGAAACGATTCGGGAATTCACCGAGCTCTTTCACCAGATCGACCGCAAGCACAAGTTCTTTGCAAAAGTCGGCGTCAGTCACTCGCGTGGCGCCATGTCGGTAACGCCGCGGCTGTTCACGCCGGACATGCCGGCGCCAGCGTCGCAGCCCGGGATGATTTCGCAAAACTGGGGCGATATTGAGCTCCAGCGCGCGGCGGACCGGATCGTTCTCGCGCGCTACGGCCCTCCAGGGGTCATCGTCGACGAAAAGCTCGAGATCCTGCAATCGCGCGGGCATACAGCCGCCTTCATGGAAATGCCGCAGGGCTCGGTCACGCTGCAACTGACCCGAATGCTCCGCGATTCCATCGCTACTTCGGTCACGCAGGTGGTCCGGCATGCCATCGAGCAGGACATTCCAGTGCGCATGGAAGGGCTTCACCTTTCGGGGATCGAACCGGAACAGGATGTTGTTCTCGAAGTTCTGCCAATCCACACCACAGTCCCGCGGTCCCGTTGCTTCCTGGTGCTGTTCGTGCCCGCCAACCGCACGCTCACCCCTGCCTCGTCGAGCCCGCAGAGCCAACCCGTACTGGAGGCGACAGACAGTCACGAGCACGATCATACTGTGGATCGCCTGCGTCAGGACCTCGCTTCTACCAAGCTCTATCTGCAAACGCTGCTCGATGAGAGGGACGCGAAGAATCAGGAACTCGTCTCGGCCAACGAAGAAATCCAGTCGGCCAATGAGGAAATGCAGAGCACGAATGAGGAGCTGGAGACCACCAAAGAAGAGTTGCAGAGCTCCAACGAAGAGCTCCAGACGGTCAATGACGAGCTGCAGCAGCGTAACGCCACGCTGACGCAGACCACGAACGACCTTTCCAATCTCCTCAACAACGTCAATCTGCCGGTGCTGATGCTCAGCAATGAACTGCACATCCGCCATTTCACGCCACCCACGCAGCGGCTGATGAATCTCCGGGCTCCCGATATAGGGCGCCCGTTCAGCGACATTCGCTTCAACCTGAATACGGACGATCTGGCGCCGCTCTTCAGCGAAGTGCTCGAAACACTCGCGCCGCGCGAGATCGAGGTACAGGATCGCGAGGGCAGGTGGTATCTGCTGCGCGTCCGCCCCTATCGAACGACGGACAACAAGATTGAGGCCGTAGTTGTGGTGCTGGTCGATATCGATCAGGTTCGCCGGAGCCAACAGGAACTGCGCGGCGCGCGCGACTTCGCGAGGTCAGTGATTGAATGCGTCCCGCTGCCCCTGGCCGTCGTGGACCACGAGCTTCGCATCGATTCGGTGAATGACGCATTCCGGACCCTTGTCGGCTCGATCAAGGACGGTCTCGAAAGGCGCTCTTTCATGGATCTCGCGCTGGCGCACTGGAGGCTCGATGAGCCGCTCGCCTCGCGGCTGCAGGCGCTCCGGGATTCGAGGAATGCCGCGGACGAATTCGAATTCGAGTGCCGGACGCCGGACGAGCCTGCGAGGATCTTCAACATTCGCGGCCGCCTTCTCCAGCCGGATAGTGAAGTATTTATCCTCATCACAATCGAGGACATCACGCCCCACAGGGAAGTGGAACGCCTCCTCGGCCTTGAGCGGGAACGGCTGAGGTGCGAGGTGGCCTCCGCCGCGCGGGAGCTTGGCCGGACGCAGGAGGAGCTTCGCGCGCTGGCGGGTGGCCTCTTTACCTCACAGGAGGATGAGCGCCGCCGCGTCGCCCGTGAACTTCATGACGATATTGCGCAACGTTTCGCGATGCTGGAAATTGAAAGCCAGAAGATTGACGCGTATGTCGGTGTGAATCCCGAGCGGGTCCGCGAATTGATAGAGAATCTGCGCGCCGGTATCGCTTCCGCTTCCGATGAAGTCAGAAGGATTGCTCATGCTCTTCATCCTTCGGCCCTCGAAGATCTGGGAATTACGCCCGCGCTGCGCGCGCTCGTAGAGAACTTCCGGGGCAACGAGGAGATGATCGTCACCTTTTCGGCGACGGATGCGCCTGTACGCCTACCGATCGAGATCGCGACGGCACTATACCGTATCGCGCAGGAGGCGCTTCGAAATGCCAGCAAACATGCGGGCCGCGCGCACGTTAAGGTTCTTCTGCGCTCGACGCCGTCGGGCATCCAATTGCAGGTAGCTGACTCCGGCGAAGGATTCGATCTGCAATCCCCCAGCGTCGGTCTGGGCCTGATCAGCATGGAAGAACGTGCACGATTAATGGGTGGGACGCTCGCTGTGGAATCGAAAGTGGGCGAAGGAACACGTATTACCGTTGATGTTCCGGTAAGCGGAACCTGACAGGGGCCGTGAGGCCAGCAAGGAAAAAATCAATATGCCGGGGCATGACATCATCGTGATTGGGGCCTCGGCGGGCGGGGTGGAAGCGGTGCAGAAGGTGATATCGCAATTGCCCGCCGGGTTTCCGGCCGCGCTGTTTGTCGTGGTTCACCTGCACGCAGGTTCACCGAGCTTTCTCCCTGAAATTCTTGCCCGCGCCGGAAATCTGCCGGCCACCGATGACCCGGGGTCCGTTGCGATTGAACCTGGCCGCATTTATGTGGCGCCGCCCGACCGGCATCTGATGGTGGAACGCGATCATGTTCATCTCTCCTCCGGGCCGAAAGAACAGCACCAGCGCCCATGCATCAATGTCACGCTACGATCCGCCGCGATGGCTTACGGCGATCGCGTGGTGGGCGTAATTCTGACGGGGCAACTGGATGACGGAACTGCGGGGCTGTGGGAAGTCAAGCGCCGTAACGGCGTCGCGGTGGTGCAGAACCCGGAAGAGGCGCTTTTCCCTTCCATGCCGCTGAGCGCCTTGCGCGAAATCGAAGTTGACTATACTGTAAACCTTGAAGATATCGGACCGTTGCTGTGCCGTCTCGCCAGCGGCGAAGGAGAACAGCAAAGGACGAAAGTTGAGAGTCCGGCGATGGAACCGAAGCTGACTGATCTGACCTGTCCCGATTGCGGGGGCACGATTTGGGAAGTGCCTTATGGCAAACGCAGCGAATTCCGATGCCGCGTAGGGCACACGTTTTCCGCCCGCACGATGCTGGCTCAACATCTGGCGACGCAGGAGAGGGCGCTCTACGGCGCGATTGTCGCACTTAAAGAAGGGGCCTCGCTTGCGAACCGCCTGGCTCCTCACTTCGACGCGGCGACTGCGGAAAAACTTCGCGAAGAAGCGCACGAGCGGGAATCCCAGGCAAATGCCGTAACCCGCATTCTCACCGAGCGGCGCACTTTTAGTCTGGATTGAGCAACTTAGCGACCGCCTCGGACATTGTGTGTTCTGCTACGGAATGGTTATCCCCGTACTAATAACAGTTCTTTTCTCCCCTCGCAGATGAGAAACTTGAAAAGCATTTTCATTCCTTATTTCGGCGGTTTCGCCAGGCGGGGCCGGCAGGAGAGCACCATTGAACCGGGCCGAGGGATCGATTCGCAGCACGCGTCGAGTAGCGGAACTCGAGCAAAATAATACGCAACTGGAGCAGGCGATCTATGCGCTGGTGCATGATTTACGCGAGCCGCTGCGGCAGATCGGAACGCAAACGCAGTTTCTGATGCGGCGGCTGAAACCCTCCATGGACCAGGAAAGCGCGACCATGTTCGAGTCAGTCATGGCCGGCGTCGATCGCATGAGAGGGATGATCGACGCCACGCTGGATCTGGGCGAGAGGACACATGAATTGGCGGTGGTGATTGCCGTGGATACACAGGCGGTGATGAGCAGCGTCCTGCAGAATCTGCCGCTGAGTGAGACGAGCGCCGTGGTGCGGACGGGACACATGCCGCCGGTGGCCGCGAATCGCGAACATGTGTGGCACATTTTTCAGAATCTGCTGGGAAACGCGATCAAGTACCGGAGCGAACGGCCCCTCGAGGTTGTGGTAGAAGCCTCGCGGGAAAAGAATGTCTGGGTGTTTGCGGTACGGGATAACGGCATCGGTATTGACCCGGATGATTACGATCGCATCTTCGAGATGTTTCGCCGTGGCCGTAACAACACGGTACACGAAGGCAACGGGCTCGGACTGGCGACATGCAAGAGTATCGTTGAACGTTACAATGGCCGCATTTGGGTGAGGTCCGCGCCGGGCGAGGGCTCCACGTTTTTCTTCACGTTGCCGTCGGTGTCCGCCGATGTCGCGCAAAAAAAGACAGCCCAGAGTGAACGGGTGGTCAGGTCGGCGTCAGGGGAGGCGTTGCAATGAACGATGGCAATGAAAGTATGACGATTCCGGAGCAAACCGCAGCGCAACCGCAGGCTTCGCCCCAGGCTGGGCGCCGGCCGCGCCTGGTGATTGCCGACGATCATGTGCTGCTTCTCGATGGATTGAAGCGGCTCCTCGAAAATGACTTCGATCTGGTGGGGACCGCGACTGACGGCTACGCGGCGGTCGCCGCCGCCGAAACTCTACGGCCGGACGCGATGCTGATCGATATCGGCCTGCCGCTGCTGAATGGTCTGGAAGCTGCCCGCCAGGTTCGCCGCGCGCTGCCGGATACGAAGATCCTGTTCGTGACCATGCAGACGGAACGAATCTACGTGGAAGAGGCATTTCGGGCAGGTGGGATGGGCTACGTTTTAAAGCAGGCTGCGGGCGCTGAATTGCTGCTGGCGATCCAGACTGTGCTGGCCGGTGCGCGTTATCTGAGCCCGAGGATTGGAGTAGATCTCGACAAAATCGAGGCGCATCCTCCCAATCGGCGCACCGTCGGTGGACTGACCGCCCGCCAGCGCGAAGTTCTGCAACTGGTGGCGGAAGGAAAGTCGATGAAGGAGATTGCGTGGATTCTGCGAATCTCCGTCCGCACCGTGGAATTCCACAAGCAGAGCTTGTTTCAGGATCTGGGGATCCGGACTACGGCGGAACTCATCCGCTACGCGCTCGATCAGAAGATCGCGGTCTGATCCGTTCCGGTTACGGCTTCAGGACGACTTTGATGCAGTTGTCCTGCTTGTCTCTGAACGTCTTATACAAATCCGCGGCCTCCGTCAACGGCGCGCGATGCGTGACGATGAACGAAGGATCGATTTTTCCTTCGCTGATGTACTTCGTCAGCCGCGGCAGATAGCAGTGGACATTAGTCTGTCCCATCTTCAGAGTCAGACCCTTGGCGAACGCGCCGCCGAGTGGAAACTTATCGAGGAAGCCGCCATAAACGCCCGGAATCGAAACCGTGCCGCCTTTGCCGCAGGCGTAGATCGCGGAACGCAGCGCGTGCGAGCGGTCTGTTTCCAGCATGACGGCGACTTTCACGCGGTCATAGAGCGCGTCGAGCGTCTTGCCGTGCGCTTCGAGACCCACGGCATCGATGCAGTGATCGGGCCCGCGGCCATCCGTCATCGCGGTGAGCCGCTCCTGAAGATCGTCGTCTTCATCATTGAGCGTCTCCGCTCCAGCGGCGCGAGCCATTGCCATGCGTTCGGGAACGTTGTCCATCGCGATCACGCGACCGGCGCCAAGCAGGAAGCAGCTTCGAATCGCGAACTGGCCGACAGGGCCGCAACCCCATACGGCCACCGTCTGTCCTGGTTCGATGCCGCAGTTTTCCGCCGCCATGAAACCGGTGGGGAAGATATCGGTCAGGAAGAGCACCTGTTCGTCGGGGAGCTCTTCCGGCACTTTGAAGGCGCCAAAGTCCGCATAGGGAACGCGGGCGTACTCCGCCTGCCCTCCGGCGTAGCCGCCATACATGTGCGAGTACCCGAACAGCCCGGCGGCTACGCGCCCGTACATCTTCTTCATGGTGTCCGCGCCCTCGTGATTAGTGGTATCACACAGGGCGGTTTGCATACGCTTGCAAAAATAGCACTGGCCGCAGGAAATCTGGAACGGGACGACAACCCGATCCCCTTTTTTGAGAGCGGTGTTTTCCGTACCTGTCTCTTCCACAATTCCCATGAATTCGTGTCCAAGAATGTCGCCTTTTTCCATAGTAGGAATGTAGCCGTCATAAAGATGAAGATCGGAACCGCATATGGCGGTGGAAGTGATGCGAACGATTGCATCGCGGGGGTGCTGAATCGTGGGGTCGGGAACGTCCTCTACCCGCACGTCGTGTTTGCCGTACCAGCGTGTTGCTTTCATGCCTCTGGTGGTGCAGGAACGAAGCCAATGTCTGGCGCATAACCTGCTTGCGTCAGGGCTGATATGAGTCCCACTACAAACAGATCACTGGCGGTTGTCACTGGCGCATCGACCGGCATCGGGTTGGAACTGGCGAAAGAGTTCGCGAAGAATGGATTTGATCTTGTTGTGATTGCGGAGAACAACGAGATCCTCTCCGCGGCGGAACAGCTTCGGGAACTTGGCGCAAACGTAAGAGCTATTCAGGAGGACCTCGCGTCCTCCGAAGGCGTGGAGAATGCGTGCTCGCAAATCGCCGAGGGCGGCCGGCCCATCGACGCGCTGGCGCTGAATGCGGGCGTCGGAGCAGGTGGCGATTTTGTGCGCGAGACCACGCTCGAAAAAGACCTCAACGTGATCGATCTCAACGTTCGCTCCACCGTTCACATGGCGAAGCGGCTTCTGCCGGAGATGGTGCAGCGTGGGAGCGGGCGCGTGCTCTTTACCTCATCCATTGCGGCTACCATGCCGGGTACGCTGAACTCCGTCTACAACGCGTCAAAAGCGTTCGTTCAGTCGTTCGCCCAGGCGATCCGCAAAGAGCTGGAGAATACAGGCGTCACGGTTACGGCACTGATGCCGGGGCCGACGGATACCGAGTTCTTCCGGCGTGCGGATATGGAAGATACGAAGGTTGGACAAGGCGAAAAGGACGATCCGGCGCAGGTGGCGCACGAGGGCTATGAAGCACTCATGGCAGGTAAGGACCACGTGATTGCAGGATCGTTTAAGAACACTGTCCAGGCGACGGTTGCGCATGTTCTTCCGGATACGGTACTGGCGAGCATGCACGAAAAACAGGGCCAGCCCGAGACACAATCTCACTAACTGGCCCTGATTTTAAATTAAAATGCGGCGGCGCCGGCTTCGGCAACAGCCTGATCCTGTTTGCCGACCCCGCCGCTTACGCCGATTCCCCCGACGACTTTATCGCCGCGCTTCAGCGGAATACCGCCTGCGAAAATCATCACGCGTCCGTGATTGGAAACGTGAATCCCGAAGAACTGATCGCCCGACTGGCTGTTCTCGGCGAGATCCTTTGTCGAGATGTCGAAGGCCCGCGCGGTCCACGCTTTATTGATGGAAATATCCACGCTGCCGATCCACGCGTTATCCATACGGACATGCGCGACCAGATTGCCGCCGCTGTCGACGACCGCGATGTTCATGGGCTGCTGGATTTCTTCGGCTTTCTTTTCCGCCGCGGCGATAATGCGCCTGGCGTCTGCAAGTGTGATCATGATGGCTCCGTTCGTTTATTTGAGGCTGTACAGATACGCCGCGATATCTCTGGCGTCGCGCTCCGTCACTCCCATCGTAGGCATAACTGTTTTGGGATTGATGGCGTGAGGATCCTGAAGCCATTGGATCATGTTGACGGGTTCGTTGTCGAGCGAACCGGCGATGTAGATCCGGCTCCCGATTCGCGAGAGGTCCGGGCCGACAAGCGTATTGGCGCCGGAAATACCTGGAATCGTGTGACAGGAGCCGCATCCATAATGATCGATGGCGGATGCGCCGCGATCCGCATCCCCATTGGTCATCACGTTGGCAGCCTGCTTTGCGGACGCGCTGCACCCCACATGCAGTAACGCGGCGCACGCAAGAAAGAGAGACAAGCTAATGCGCATAAACCCTCTCGTTAGCGATTACATCACTTTCACGCAACCACAACGCGAACAAGGTGAGGCCCGCGATGAGGTAGACAACCCCGGCAGGAACCCACATGATGAGTCCACCGATCTGCTGATCCTGCAGAGCCGTCAGACCCACCCGCGGCGCGGTAAATCGATAGATGGGATACCAGGCTGAGGTGGAAAACGTCAGCAGCGCGCCGAGGATGCTGGTGTGAACGGCTGTCGTGAAAACGTAAACGAAGCTCTCTCCATAGGCCGCTCTTTTTCCCGCATAGAACAGCGACCACCAGAAAAGCAGCGCCGTGCCCAGGAAGCTGATGTGCTGAAGAGCGTGAATCGCGTTGTTTCGCGTTGCCGCCTGGAAGAGGGCGGGCGCGTGCCAGGCCCATAACGCGGCGGCGTGCAGCAGCCACGCGGGAAGCGGCCGGCTGACAGCGTGCCATGCGCGAATCAGGCCGCTCCGTTTGAAAAAGCGGCCGGTCCTTCTGCGCTCCGGCCCGGGCAGAGCCCACAGCATCGGCACAAGGGGACGCGAGAGCACCAGCAGCGGCGCCGCGATCAGCATCAGCAACTCATGCTGCGTCATGTGAGCCCAGAACAGCATCTCGCTCCAGTAATGGAGCGGCCAAACGAGCGCGATCACGAGCACTGCCCATCCGCTCCAGAAGCACACCATCTGCGTGGTCGTCACTCCGCGGCTTCTTCTTGCGCCAATTGCGTAGAGCAGTGCTGCCGAGATCAGGGGTACATCGATTTCCGGCGTCACTCGCACCCCGCGAAGAAGACGGTGGGAATAGTTTGGGCAACGATCAGGAGAATAGAGAACGCGCTGATCCCGATTCCTGCCCAGACCATCGCGTCATAGTGCTGCGGAGCGGCCGGCGTGGAGCGGCGCGCTGACAGGGCGAGCACTTCGCCAGCGGACGCCAGCAGAAAGGCGAACACCAGCACGAGATAGAGTCCCGATTTCGCGGCGTGTGAACAGGCCAGCGGCGCGAGCGCGAAATTCGTCTGCAGACTGATTGCCCACGCAATCGGTCCGGCAAAGATCGCAGCGAAGAGAAGCCAGGAGCGTTTCATCGGCCCGCTCCCACCAGCCGCGGGCCCCAGTAGATCGCGACATACATCGGAATCCAGATGCCGACCAGAAAGTACCAGAGCACGCTATCCACATGGACGCCAAGCCGCTGTTTCGGCCCGTCGCGCCCGATCGCGACGATCACTACGAGAACGGCGGTGACCAGGAGATCGGCAACAACGTCATACGTGTGGAGGAACAGCATATCCCAAACGATGCTTCCGTGCGCATCGGTGTTCCAGCGAAAGTTCAGCCCCGCCCACTCGACGGCGCGGAGAGCCAGGAACAGCGACGCCAGCGCGAGATTGATCCCCATTCCCCAGAGCATCTTGCCGCGGCTGTTGCTCTTCGCGCCTTCATCCGCTATGTAAGCGCCGATGCAACTCGCGAAGAGAGGAATCAGCGCGAGCGTCGGGATCAGCGTACCGGGAATCTGCGTACCCGGCGGCGGCCAGACATCCACGCCCAGCCGCAGATAAAAGTACGTCGCGATGAGGATGACGAACAGCGTGGCTTCGATCGCGCACATCAGCAACTGGCCGGCCCAGAGCGGGGAAATGTGCGAGATCTCATACGGCGGTAGTGTGGATACGTCGAGCACGCGTGTCTGCGTCACGGCTGCACCTCCACCGGCCGTTGCGGCCAGAACCATCCGATGAGTCCGATCAGCCCGAAGAGGGTGGCGAGCCAGTATCCCGAGAAATAAAACACCGCGCAGACGAGCCCGATGGAAAGTCCGACCGCCGTGAGGAATGGCCAGATGGAGGAAGCGGGAAGAACGTAGCGATGCTGCGGCGCAGCATCCAGCACCGTTGTGACGAGAACTTCTCGCCGATCGTCACGCAGCCCGATGACGCACACGCGTTCTTCCGGTTTCGTCCAGAGCGGATCGCGGCTGGAGACAACGGGCAGATTGTCGAAGTTCCAGGCCGGCGGCGGGGAAGGGACGGCCCATTCCAGCGTGCTCGCGTCCCAGGGATTGGCATCGGCTTTCGCACCAGCCCGGAGACTCTTCATGACATTCGCGATGAAGAGCACTCCGCCGAGCGCGATCATCACCGCGCCCAGGGTGGAGAGCAGATTATCCGTCTGCCACCCCATCTCCGGCGGGTAGGTGTAGACGCGCCGCGGCATTCCATTCAGTCCCGCCAGATGCATGGGGAAGAAGGTCAGGTTGAATCCGACGAATAAAATCCAGAACGAAGTCTTGCCGAGCCGCTCGTCCATCGTCCGTCCGGTGAATTTCGAAAACCAGTGGTGGAAGCCGCCAAACAGCGGGAACAGCGCTCCCCCGATCAGCACGTAGTGGAAATGCGCGACCACAAAATACGTGTCGTGCGCCTGGAGATCCAGAGGGATTGAAGCCAGCATGACGCCGGTCATCCCGCCCAGCACAAAAATGAAAAGGAAGCCAAAGACGAAGTACGTCGCGGTTGTCATCCGCAGGCGGCCGGTCCAGATTGTTGCGATCCAGCAGAAAATCTGGACGCCGCTGGTAATCGCGATCATCATGCTGGCAGCCGTGAAGTAGGCTTCGCCAAGTTGCGGCAGGCCGGTGGCGAACATGTGATGCACCCAGAGGCCGAACGCGACGAAGCCGTTGCCGACCAGCGACAGCACGACGGCGGGATAGCCGAAAATGCCGCGCCGCGTGTTGGCTTCGAGAATCATCGAAACGAGACCGAGCGCCGGCAGGAAAATGATGTAGACTTCCGGATGTCCGAAGAACCAGAAGATGTGCTGATAAAGGATCGGGTCGCCACCCTCCGCCGGATTCGCCAAATGAGTCCCGATCGTGCGATCGTTCAGCAGAAAGAAATTGCTGGCCACCATGATCGCCGGCATCGCGAACACGATCATGGCCGATTGCACCAGCATCGACCAGCAGAACAGCGGCATGCGGTTCAGCGACATGCCGGGAGCTCGCATCCGCAGGATGGTCACGATCAGCTCAACCGCGACGCACAGCGCCGAGATTTCCGTAAACGTCACCATCTGCGCCCAGTAGTCGACCCCCTTGCCCACCGAATATTGGGGGCCGGAGAGCGGCGTGTACGCGAACCATCCCGCCGCGGGCAGGGAGCCGGTGAAGACTCCGCTGTAGAGAAACAAGCCTCCCGCCAGATACATCCAGTACCCGAAGGCGTTGAGACGCGGGAACGCGACGTTGCGCGTCCCGACCATCAGTGGGACCAGACAGACCCCCACGCCCTCCATCATCGGCACCGCGAAGAGAAACATCATCGTAGTGCCGTGCATCGTGAAGATCTGGTTATAGCGGAACGGGCCAAGCAGCGTGTTGTTCGGAAACGCGAGCTGCAGGCGCATCAGCAGCGCTTCGATGCCACCCAGAAGCAAAAAGAAGAACGCGGTTTTGATGTAGCGCAGCCCGATCTGTTGATGCGTGGTGACAGAGAGCCAGCCGGCGATGCCAGGCCGCGGTCGCCACGCCCGATCGAGCGCGTCGCGATCGGCGGTTTTTGTCTCACGGGGAATTTCCGTCATTACGGCGCTCATTGAAGGCTCTCCAGATAGTCGATGAGCGGCTGCATATCTTCGGACTTCACCGGGATCGTCGCCATCTTTGTCCCGGGCTTCACTCCCTGCGGATCGGCGATCCATCCAGCGAGATTTCCCTTATTATTGGGCAGCGTTCCGGCTGCGATGGTCATGCGGCTTCCGAAGTGGGTCAGATCGGGCGCCACCTGTCCCGCGGCGTCAGTTCCCTGAATGTGATGGCAGAGAACACAGGCGCTACTCAGGAACACCTGCTGCCCGTGCTGAAGGTCTTCCGTCGCCGGCGCAACAGCGTCCTGCGCCTGATGCGACATCCACGCGTCAAACTTGTCTTCGGGCTCCGCCACTACCCACATCGCCATGTGCGCGTGCTGCAGCCCGCAAAACTCCGCGCATTGCCCGCGAAACCTGCCGGGGTGATCCGCCTGAATCCATTCGGTGTTCACACGCGAGGGAATCAGGTCGCGCTTTCCCTGTAAGCCGGGTATCCAGAAACTGTGGATCACATCGTTCGACATCCCGCGAATGACAACAGGCCGCCCGACAGGAATATGCAATTCGTTCGCAGTGACGATGATTTTGCTGGCGTCGTCATTCATGTAGCGGACGTTCCACCACCACTGGTTGCCGGTCACTTCGACCGTGATCGCATGCGAAGGCATGGCGGGGATCGAAATCGATTTGCCCACCATAACGCTGACGACCACCAGCCCAAGCAGTATGAGCACCGTGGCCCCGGCCGCGCTGCCAACCACAATCGCCAGCTTTCTTTCTGTAGCTTCCGATGGTTGATGTGTGCGCTCGAGTGGCTCCTGCTCGATGCCGCGATGCCGGCGCATCAGCGGGATCACCGCCATGATCATCACCGCCACGAAAATGAGCGCGAGCAGGAATACCATGCCCTCGCCCAAGGTGAGAATCCTCGAGGCATTGGCCCCGCCAGGATCGAGGGCGGATTGCGCGGCAAAAAATGCGGGAAGCGCGATCATTGGAGCTTCGGCTCCGGCACGGGCGCCAGCGTATGCGGATTTCGCTCGATCGAATCGGACCGCTTCGGCGTGGCGGCCGTCGGTTCGAGTTGATTCAGCGAACGAATGTACGTCACGATCTGCCAGATCTGGTATTCCGGAAGACGTCCGCCCCAGGACGGCATACCGTTCGGCCGGCCTTTCACAATCGTGTCGAACAGATTGGCTGGCTCATTCCCGTAGGTCCAGACCTGCTTGATCAGAGGTGGACCAATCCCGCCTCCGCCGTGAGAGTGGCATCCGCTGCAGTTGTATGCGTTGAACAGCCGCTCACCTTCGGAGATGGAGTATGCGTTCCCCTCCGCCGGATTCACGGGATCAAGCGCCGCCTGCGCGCCGCCTGGCTGCAGAGAACTCTGGCGCGCCGCCGTACCCATCACCGCGAGCCGCGTAGGAGCAGGTCGCAAATCGCGCTTCTCCCGCTGGCACGCGGTGGTCAGAAGCACGAAGCAAATCCCGGCAACTCTAAGGCAGCGAGAAGACATAGAGCATTCCACCGGTCGTCGTGTATTTCGGGAGATCCGCCATCGCGTTGACGAAGCCGAGTGCGGCCGTTCCATCGGCCGGGTTCAATCCGCCGGAGACGATTGCGCCGGACCACCCTCCGACCCCCGCCACTATCGCAATGTATTGCTTGCCGTCCGGCCCCTTGTAGCTGATCGGCTGGCCGATCACGCCCGATCCAACCTTGAACTTCCAGAGCAGAGTTCCGTTATGCGCATCGAGCGCTTTGAACCAGCCGTCCATCGTTCCGTAGAAAACGACATCGCCCGCAGTTACGGCTGTGCCGCTCCACGCGGGGAACATTTCCTTCACGCTCCACACCGCTTTGGCGGCGACCGGATCCCATGCCTCAATGCCACCGCGAGTGCCACCGGGCCCCGCATACATGCGAACATCGGTGCCGAGATAGGGAGTCCCGGCGATGTAGTTCGCCTGCGTTCCGGACATTTCCGCGCAGAGATTGTTATAAGGAAGGTAGATCAGGCCTGTCCGAGGTGAAAACGAAGACGGCGACCAGTCTTTTCCGCCCGGCGGCGCGGGACACAAATCACGAACCGTTTTGAAACCGGTCTTCTTGGAATCGACGACGTTGAGTTTGCCCGTCTTGAGATCCACCGATTCGCTGGTGTTCACAAATGCAAACGTCTCCGCGGAAAGCACCTCACCGGTCGTGCGATCCATCAGGTACATACGGCCGTTGCGATCCGGGTGCGCGAGAACTTTTCTCTGCTGCCCATGAACCGTCAGGTCAAGGAGGATATTTTCGTTGACGCCGTCGTAATCGTGGTTGTCGTGCGGGTTCATCTGGTACGCCCAGACAGCTTCACCCGTTTCCGGCTTTCGCGCAAACAGACTTGAGGTCCACTTGTTGTCCCCAGGACGCATATCGGCATTCCAGGGACTCGCGTTGGAGGTGCCGTAGTAAATCAGATCCAGACTTGGGTCGTAGGAAATCCAGCCCCACGCCGCGCCTCCGCCGATCTTCCATTGATCACCCTGCCACGTTTTGACGCCGAGATCCTTACCTCGATCTTCTGCGTAAAACGGCTTGAAATTCGGTCCGATCAGCACCTGGCTATCGGGCCCCGTGGAATAAGCGCGCCAGGTGATCAGCCCCGTTTCGGTCTCCAACCCCGCCAGCCAGCCGTGAACGCCGAACTCGCCACCGCTGTTCCCGACAATCACCTTGTCGCCGGCTACAATCGGGGCCATGGTCATGGACTCACCTTTGTTGATGTCGCCCATGAGCGTCTTCCAGACCTGCTTGCCTGTCGTGGCATCTACCGCAACGGTGTAATTATCGAGCGTGTTGTAGTAGATCTTCCCCTTGTAATAGACGGCTCCCCGATTCACGACATCGCAGCAAGCCGTGCCCTTCGAGCTCGCTGAGGGGTTCGGCGAGTAAGTCCACTTAGTTGCGCCCGGGTTAGTCAGATCCAGCGCGTAAAGAATGTTTGGCCATGGCGTCAGGATATACATCGTGTTATTCACCACCAGGGGTGCGGACTCATGACCCCTGGTCAGGCCCGTGGAGAACGTCCACGCCAACTTCAGGTTCTTTACGTTTTGCGTATTGATCTCAGAGAGAGAGCTGTAGCGTGTGCTGGCCGGATTCTTCGCGGCCATTGGCCATTGGCCATCATCGGCTTCGTTCTGAATCTGCGGTAAGAGAATGCCTGCAAAGAAAAAGAGCGAAGCCGTTACGGCAAGACTCTTCGGAATCGACATCGCGGAGTGCTCTTGCAGTTTTGTATCCAGACTGTAAACTATCTGAGCCAATCCGGGTGCTGCGCTGTCGAGTCGAAATGGTTTGTCGTCTTGTACAGCTCATACCCGCCGGCGAGCGCTGCATTCTTCGCTTTCCCTCCCAGCGCCTCCACCTGCTGTGATGTGAGGCGCTTGAAATTCTTCACCACGTTGAGCCCGTGTTCGAGGTATTCCATCTTGTCCATGCCATGGATAACCACGGAGGTAGGCTGGCTGAGCGCATATTGCAGGCATTCGGTGGGTGAGACTGCTTTGCTGTCAAGAATCCTCTTTCCGCCCATTGGCTTCATCGTCTGGATCGCGATTCCGTCGCGCGCCGCGACCGGCAGAACCTGATGTACGAAGCTGCGGAAGTTCCAATCCATCACATTCGAGGGGAACAGAACTGCGTCGAAGTGAAAGCCTTTCGCCTTCGCCATCTCAAGCATGCGCAGATGGACCGCTGGATCTTTGTGTCCGGTGAATCCGACGAAGCGAATTTTGCCCGCCTTCTTTGCGTCCTCAAATGCTTCGCGTGCTCCGCCGGGGGCAAAAAAGCGGTCGGGATCTTCCATTCGAATGACTTCATGGAACTGCAGCAGGTCGATATGGTCGGTTTGCAGTCGGCGCATCGATTCCTCCAGTTGTTTTGCCGCCGCGGCCTTTGTACGCCCGTCCACCTTTGTCATCAGGAAGACTTTTTGCCGGTAGCCGTCGCGGAGCGCCTGTCCCATGCGGGTTTCCGCCTTGCCATCGCCGTTGTTGTAATCCCAGGAATTATCCATGAAATTCACGCCGCGATCGATTGCGGTGCGAATGATCTTCGTCGCCAGAGCATCGGACTCTGCCTGCCCGATATGCGACCCGCCAATGCCCAGAGCCGAAACCGTCTCGCCGGTTTTCCCGAAGCTGCGATACAGCATGTCGCCGCGTTTCGTTTCATTGGGGAAAGCAGCGGTCTGGGCCTCGGCGCTCGCCGCCAGCAGCGCGCCCGCCGCTGCCGCGCCGACGAATTCGCGTCGGTCTATAAACCGGGAATCAGAGGATGGCATGGCGATTATCGAGCACGCAGATATCCGCCAAACAGGCAATCGCGACCAGTAGAACTACCGGGAAAGGAAAAGCGGGCCGCGGGGCGCAACCCGCTCTCACAATAAGTCGTACTAAGAGGCCTTTCGTTTAGTCCTGCTGCGAGCCTCACCGGCCACGCGAATGGACGTTCCCGCGCCCATCGCCTCCGGTTCTTCCTCCTCTTCCGGCTCTTCCTCTTCTTCGCTGAACTCAGAGGAGTACATATCGCTCGCGATACTGGTCAGCTTTTCGTCAGCTTCGGTTTCCTCATTCTCTGTCTGCTGAAGGAGATCGATCGCCTTCTTCATTCCGAGATGCTCCGCCACCGTACGGATCGTCCCATAGGCTGAAATCTCATAATGTTCAACCTTCTGGCATCCGGCGATGATCGCGAGATCGCGCAGCGGTCCCTTCTCTTCTTCCTTGACCGCTTCGCTGCCCTCTTCGAGGAGACCCTTCATTCCCTTGCAGGGCTTACCCTTCGCCTTCTCACCGGCGATCTCGAACACCTGTTCGAGGCGCGAAACGTGGCCTTCCGTCTGTTCGAGGTGCTCGCGAAGCGCATCGGCCAATTCTTCGTTTTGAGCAGCCTTCGCCAGCTTCGGCAGGGCCTTGGTGATCTGCTTTTCCGCGTCGTAAAGATCACGAATTAGTTCGACAAATAGTTCTTTCAATGTTTCCTGATTCACGGGATTTCCCAACCTTTCTTGCGCGTTGTTCCGAATACGGCGCGGTTTGACCAGCATGCAGGGAGCCAAAAAAACCATGGCAGTGAAGTTGCGACGCTCCGGCCTCATGCATTTCAAAAAGATCTCGCAACGCATCGCCATTGGAATGGGAGTCGGGATGGGCGCCTCTGTGGGACTCGCCGCTGCCGGGATCGCCGCCTTTCGGAAGCGTCAAATCGACCTGACCAATCAGGTGGTCCTGATCACGGGAGGCTCGCGTGGTCTCGGGCTGGCGATTGCGCAGGAATTCGGAAAGCGCCGCTGCCGTCTCGCGATCTGCGCCCGCGACGAAGAAGAACTGAACCGGGCGCGCGTCCAGTTGGAATCCGCAGGCAGAGAAGTTCTCACGGTGCCCGGCGACGTCTCGGATCCCTCGTCCATCAGAAATATGTTCACTGCCGTACGCGAACACTACGGCCGCATCGACATCCTTGTTAACAACGCCGGTCAAATTCGCGTAGGTCCCCTCGGAAACCTGACCGCAGCCGACTTCGAACAAGCGCTCTCGGTGATGTTCTGGGGGACTGTTTACTCCACGCTCGAAGTGCTTCCCCTGATGCGGGAGCAAGGCGGCGGACGCATCGTGAATGTGACCTCGATCGGAGGGAAAGTCAGCACGCCGCATCTTCTTGCCTATAGCTGCGCGAAAGCCGCCGCCATTGCGTTCAGCGAGGGACTTCGCAGTGAGGCCTCGCGCGATGGAATCCACGTTACGACGGTCGTCCCCGGCCTGATGCGGACGGGCTCGAACGTGAATGCCATCTTCAAGGGCAAACAGGAGGAGGAATCCGCGTGGTTTGGCATTGCGGCGGCTTTGCCCTTCCTCTCCATCCCGGCGTCGAGGGCCGCGCGCGGCATTGTTTGCGCGGTCCGGCGTGGAACCAGTGAAACCATCCTCGGGATTCCAGCAGTTGTGCTGGCGAAGGCCTATGCGATGTGTCCGGGGACTATGTCGAGAGTGCTCACGATCGTCAACAGCCTGCTGCCGTCGCCCACTCCCGGAGCATCGAGCGAGGAGACAGGCCTGCAACTGGAACCCAGTCATGGATCGCTGTACCACTTTTTGACGACGCTCAACCGCAAGGCCGGTCGCCAGCTGAATCAGCCGGTAGCGTGAGTAAGGGGTGAACGCGCCCCATGGTTTTCGGATTGCCTGCTGGAAAGCAAATGGAAAACCCTATACCTCGATACCTGGAAGATGCCATCGCAGCAGAGAAGAGTTTTGAAACACAGTTGCGCGGTTTTGCCCGCGATTCCGAATTCGCGGAAGTCAACGCTGTCTTCATTAGTCACGCGGATGAAACGAAGGGACAATACGACCGCCTCACCGCACGCCTGCGTGAACTGGGCGGTGAGCCATCGGGCGCCAAGAGTATTCTGGCGCACGTGTTCAACGCCGCCCCCGGGGCGGCTCAGATTGGACACAGCGCCGAAGAACGCGTCACGCAGGACCTGATCATGGCGTATGCCGTTGAAAACGCGGAAATCGCTATGTATGAATCGCTGGCTCTTACCGCCAGCAGTTTTGGGGATACCGACACCGAACGGCTGGTGCGCGATATCCAGTCGCAGGAGAAGGAAGCGGCAGGAAAAGTGTGGAAGCTGATCGAACCTGTGGCGGGCGAAGCGTTCGGGCGGCTCGATCGTTCTGGCAAGAATCCGCTCATCCCCTATCTGGAAGATGTGGAAGCGGCCGAACGGAATTTTGAAGACGCGCTCGCGAGCTTCAGTAAGGCAGGGGATCAGCCCGAGGTGCAGTCGATGATGTCCATGATGTCCGCGAAGGCGAGGACTCAGCACGAGCGGCTGGAGGCGCGTCTGCGCGAACTCGGCGGTTCACCCTCCACGATGAAGAGCATCCTGGCGCATATGCTCGCGTTTACTCCGGTAACTGCCCAGACGGGTCACACCCCGGGCGAAAAGAGCACGCAACATCTCATGATCACGTACTCCGCTGCCGCCGCTGAGATGGCGATGTATGAATCCCTCGCCGTTGCCGCGCGCGCCGCGAACGATGCCGAGACCGAACGTCTCGCGCGCGAACTCCAGGCGGAAGAGAAGGAAGATCATCACCTTGCCTGGGATCGCCTCGCCAGCAGCGCTCTCGTCTCGACGAATAGTTGAGATGGGGAGCTGCCCTCAGCGCGCGATGAATGCAGAAGGCGGCGCTCGATACTCTGCAGGGCCTGATCGACCTTACGAAGGCGCAGCAGAAAGCGGTTGCGACGGCTAATCTTCGGCTGGTGGAGAGCCTGGACGTCAAAGCTCGAAACAACCTTCGGTAAAAAGGAGCGGGCCTTCGGAGCGCTGCGTCAACATATACAGGAACACGGCTGCTCTTTGGCGGAGTGGGGTATGCAACAAACCGAACGCCGCGATTGAGGCGGCCGCGAGAGTTTACGATGCCGTGCCGCGTGACTGACGGGGCCCCGAGCGCCGCATAAACACCATTAGGGCGAGGATCGCGCCGGCTGAAAGCACCACAGTTCCGGGCTCCGGCACAGAAGGAGTCTGCGCAGGGGGTGTCGCAAAATTGATGATGGCCTGCGACGCCGAATCTTTGTCGGTGAAAAAGTTGGACTTGTTGGAGTCTGCCGCTAAACATGCCTCAGTGGTAAGCCCATCCAAATTGGCGATGTCAACCACAAACAGAGTGATGTTATCCGCCGCAAGCGTATTGACCAGACTACAGGGGCTTTGAGCACTCGGATTCGGAGGCCCATCCGTTATCAGGACGAGCAATTTGTTATCGTCGGAGGGTCCGGCGGTGAGAATGTTGATACCGTTTTGTACGGCATTTTTCATGTAGCTGCTCTGACTCACGTAACCGGCGTTCGCAATCGTGGTTGTCAGTCCCGGTGTCGAGGCGGGGACGAGGGGATCGATCAGGTTGTAAGTGCTTGTCGACCAGGTGAAGACTCCCACCTCAGTGGTCGCGGGAAGCCCAGTCGTGAGCAAGTCTTCGACAAAAGTTTTCTCATGACTGAAGTTGACCGCGCCAATGCTGCCGCTGGCATCAATGGCGAAGACAACGTCGGCGATTGTGCTGGCATGAGCCGAAGAGAGAAAGACAAACAGGGCGAGACCTGCGAAAGCGGATCGAAGCATGGCGAAGAGTGTAACAAAGGCGGCTCAAATCCGCAGCCGCACGTGTACCAAAAGTTGATGGTAAGTTCGTACTGGTACGAGCGCCGCGTTATGCGCGCCGCGCCACAGCTTCAATCGCCTCCAGGGTCAACCGCGCCGTCGAACGCCAGTCGAAAAGCCGCGCGCGGGCTGGGCCTTCGACTTTGCTTTTCGAGATGAAGGCGGGGTCCGAGGTAATCCTCTTCATCGCTTCCGCCATTTGCGCTGTGGAGTCCGGTGAAAACAGCGCTGCCGCGTTCCCGGCGATTTCGAGAAACGGCGGGATCGAAGAGCAGGCTGTCGGCAAACCGGCGGCGAGCGCCTCGCTCACAGGCATTCCGAAACCTTCAAATTCACTGGGCGCGATATAGGCCGAGGCCTGCCGAAACAGACCATAAAGCGCGTCGCGCTCTATCCATCCGGTGAAAGTGACGTGGTTGTCCAGTCCAAGCTCCCCCCGCCGGTCTTTGAGGGCCTGGGTCGCGAAACCTTCCATGCCCGCGACGACCAGCCTGAACTGAGGGGCGTCTCGCCGGAATTCGCGAAATGCTTCGAGCAGCCGTGGGATGTTCTTGTGCGGGTGCAGCGTGGATACGGTCAACACGAACGGCTCCGGGGTCAATAGCTGCCTCTGTTCTCCAATGCGAAAAAATTGCGGGTCCACTCCGTGCTGGATGACAACGGTTTTCCGGCCCGATCCCGGGTAGTACTGTTCCAGATCAGCCGCCGTCGCGGCGGAGACGGCAATCAAGGTTTGCGACCGCGTTGCCGCTTTCAACAGCAGATTCCAGAACGGCAAATCGAACCAGCGAAAAAATTCCGGATGGCGTTTGTGCTGTGTGTCGTGAAAAACCGTCACCGATCGCTTCGCAAAACTAACTGGCCCCGTATATCCAGGATTCAGCAGCACGTCGATTTTGTCCCTGCGCAGCAGGCGCGGCAGCAACGCCTGTTCGTAAAGGATTCTGGCGGGCCGCACTCGAGCGTTCACCGGCACAGGTACGCACCGAAACCGGGGATCGGGCGGGATCAGGTCTGTAGCCGTTTCCCGGTTTGTATAGACGAAGTATTCGTGCCCGCTCTCCAGTTCGGAAAACCCGCGGAGCAGGTGCCGCAGATAAATCTCTGTTCCGCCCACGCCGCCGGGGATCAGATAGAGGGCATTGATCCCGATTCGCAGAGTGCCGGAATTGTCTGCCAAACCGGGTTCCTAATGCTGCGCCTGCAGCATGGATAAGCCTCTGAGCGCCGCTGCGTTCTGCGGATCGATTTGCAGCGCCCGTTCGAAGTCAGTCCGGGCTGCGGCCTGGTTGTTTACCGCAATGCGCAGGAATCCGCGATAGCCATAGGCATCGGCGTTTTGGCTATCCATGCTCAGGGCCTTTTCCACGGCGGTTTGCGCCGCATCTGCATCGCCCAGTTTGCCTTCAGCCAAACCGATCTTGGCCCAGGCCTCGGCTTTAGGCGAGACCGCGGCGTAGGCCCGATACGTGTCCACAGCCATTTTGTAGTTGTTTGCGCACATATAAGACTCCGCGAGGTCCCACAGAATTTCGCTGTTGGATGGAGCCAATGCGCGCGCGGCGCTGAATTCGCGCGCCGCATTCACACAGTCCGAGTTAGACATCATCGCCACGCCCACACCATAGTGAGCCCGGGAGTTGTCAGCATTGCCGGCAACCGAATTCTCCCAGAAACTCAGGGGACTGGCCCAGACGGTGCTTCGGCTCCACGAAAGAAAGGCGCAGACGGCCAACGCCGCGATGGTGGCGTTCCGGCGCCACGACGATGAGGAAATCCACTTCGATACTCCGTACAAGAGGACCAGAATGAGGCCTATGATCGGCAGGTACATACGGCGCTCCGCCATGGCGTCGGCAATCGGAACGATCGACGACGTTGGCGCCAGAATCAGGAAAAAAACACCCAAACCGTAAAACACCAGGCGATCGCGCTTATAGGCCCAAATCGCGAAAGCGAGAAGCAGAAGCAGCGCGACTGCCCAGATTGCAGCGGCGCCACTGAAGAAAGAATGATAGAAAGGCAGCCCCCAGTCTCCGTTCTGCCCCACGGGAAGAACGAACAAACGCACATAGGTAACAATGGCGCGACATTCCGTCAGGGCATAGGCGAACGGACTGAGGCCGGTCGAAAATCCCGCGGCGCCCGCCGCTGTCAGGCTGAGCACAATCCGGAGCCCGACTGCCACCCCACCCGTGATGAGCACTGCGTACAGCTTCCAGCGGCTGCGAAGCTGTTCGCGCACGGAATGCGCCGGGAAACACAGATCGGTGAGGAGAAGAACAGCGGGAAGGCTGACCGCGTTCTCTTTGCTTTCGACAGCGAGACCCGTCAGAAAACAAACCGCCAGAATCAGAAGAAATCCTGACTTTTTTTCGAAACTGCGGAGGAACACGAGCCAGCCCGCCAGAAAGAAAAAAGCCGCGACGGATTCCGAGCGGCCGGCGATGTAATCCACCGCCTCCGTCTGTAACGGATGGAGAAGAAAAATCGCGGCTCCCGCAAGCGCATAACTACGCCTGTTGAAAACAGAGCCGGAGATTTCAAAAAGCCGCTCCAAAATAAAAAACACCAGCAGGGCGTTGGCCGCGTGAAAAGCGACGTTTACCAGGTGATAGCTCAGGGGATTTGTTCCGGAGATCGCAAAGTTCGCCCAGTACGTCGCCATCAGTACCGGGCGGACAGCGCCGATCCAGAATCGGAACGCGCCGACGGTTGCATGGGGATCGCTGAACGGCAGGTGCCAATCGTCAAAAACAAAGGGGCCGTTCAAAGCCGGTTGAAAGACAATCAGAGAAATGATCAGCGCGGCCCCGAAAAAAGCGAGCCAGTGCTGCGAACCCAGCCACGCCGGCGCGGAGATCGGCGGAGAGTTTATTTCTGGAAAATCGGAGGCGGGTGCTACCCGTTTAGTCGATTGTTTCCCCATGGCGGCTGTCGACCTTACGGACCTGATGTTCCAGAATAGCAAGCCTTTGCGTCAGAATTACGTTCTCGTCGCGCAGTCTCGAGACGACATGTGAAATCTCGAAAACCAGCCCGGAGATCAGCATAGCGGCTACTGCCGCAAAGCAAATCGCGGGATCCAAACCAATCTTATGCGCGGCCTGGGAGATGGCATCGGCAAACAAGGCGAGGAGGGTGAGAATCACCCCGACCCCCAGCCAACTGATCGAATACTCCGTGCGGATGTGTTCACGCCGCAGAGATCTCAGCGTCGCAATAGTCGTAAATATGCCCGTCGCGAGAAACAAACTCTCAAATCTCATTTGCTCACCTCTTTTCCGTCATCCCGGCCATCTGCCCCCTGAGTTCCGTCAAAACGGAGAACATTGACGAATACGCCCAACAGAACATGCACCATGTACCGGAACGAAGTGATCAGGGTAATGGTGGATTTTCCGGTACGGCGCGGGTGCATCCGGCAGGCTACTTCATGGAAGCGAAATCGCTTGCGCTGCAGAACAACCAGGATCTCAATTTCCGGATATTGCAGCGGGAACGTTCGCGCAAATACCTGCAGCGCGCGCCGGTTCACGCCGACAAAGCCAGAAGTGGGATCGTGGATCTTTTCCCCGAGAATCGGCCACAGCAGCAGTCGGAAGAAGTTAATACCCAATGAGCGCGGAATCGACGTGTACTCTCCTGTGCTTTGCACGAAGCGGGACCCAATCACGACTTCGGCGCCCGTAGTAATCAGCGCATCGAGAATTTTCGAGATGTCCTGTATCTCGTGCTGCCCGTCGCCATCGACGCGGATCACGTAATCGTAGCCGAGTTCGTACGCCAGCTTGTATCCCGTCTGAACGCATCCTCCCAGACCCAGGTGAACGGAAAGGCGTATGACAAAAGCCCCGGCTTGCTCCGCGACCAGGGCTGTGGCATCTTCGGAATAATCATCAATCACGAACACTGGGAACTGGGGAAAGTTCTCGCGAATCGAACGGACAACTCCGCCGATAGCAGCCTCTTCATTGAGGGCAGGCACGATCACGAGAACTTTCGGGTTTTCCATCAGGACAGACCTAACTCGCGCGCCGTGATGCGATGCCGGAAGACGAGCCTGATGAATTCAGTGGGACGGATCTTTCTCAGCGGCCGCATCGCCCGCCGCTTCCTGAGCAGTTGGGGAAGATCCCGGAGAGTCTCAATGTGGGCGCGCAGTAATATCGAAAACGCCGTCGTCATGGAGTTGCCGGAGCCCACAAATCCGGAGGCGGCGCCGCGTCCTCTCCGAACGCCAACGGCCTGCCAGAAATAACGCCAAATTGAGACCGCCGGGGCGAGAATCAGCAGCGCCGGCGGAAAATTCTTGACCGCAACCCACAGCCGGTTGCGCTCCACATACCTGGCCTTTAATATCGAAAACGCGCCCGCTGTGCCGGAGTAATGGTGGCGTACCGTTGCGTCAGGCGCGTAACGGCAGTTCCAGCCCGCCCACTGCGCGCGCAGCCCGAGATCGGTGTCTTCGCAATAGAGGAAGAAATCCTCGTCGAAGTAGCCCACTTCCTCCAGCATCTGGCGCCGGTAAAGCGCGGCGCACCCACTTGGAAGCAGAACATCTTCAGATCGAGTCCAGGCGTCCGGCGTCCCTTCATGCCCCCGCTGCTTGCTGCTGCCATCGAGACAGATCAGCATACCCGCGGAATCGAGCTTTCCCGATTCGGAGAAGCGTATCCGCGATGCGCACATTCCGGCGCCCGCATCGTTTGACATCTCGCGCACAAGAGCTTCCATCCATGCAGGATCGGGCTCGGTGTCGTCGTTGAGCGTCGCCACCAGGGAAGCCCCTGACGCGCGCGCCGCAAGGTTGATCGCGGCGCCGAAACCGACATTCGTTCCCGGCTCCAGAACCCGGCACGGATAGCTCAGGCCTTCGGGGACAGTATAAGAATTGCAGCCGTTATCGATCACGATCACTTCGAAATTGTGAAATGTCTGATTTTCCAGAGATCTCAGGCATTCATTCAGGTGTTCGCCGGCGCTCAGCGTTGGAATTGCGATCATTACTTCCGTATCGGGACCACGTGCCAAGATCAGTTATTCTAACAGTCTGATGATTTTCCTGCCCTGCTTTTACGCACATTGTCTGCTATGAAGAGCGTGGAACGCTTCCTCGCCGGTTTGCGCCGGCACAAAGTGTGGGCGTGGCTGGCTTTATTAATCTACGCGGCGGCGGTCACCTTTCCGCACCAGCCGGTTGAAAATGTCGTGTCTTATTTTACCGACCGCTACACCAATGAGCGCGTCTGGCTGGTCTTTCTGAGAAGCGCACTAATAGGGGCGGCGGGGCTGACGGTCCTGTTTTTGATTGCGATAGCGCGTCTTCGATCATGGGCCGAACGAATGTTGCTGGTTACCTTCTGGGTCTTCTCGATCGCTTTGATGGCGGGGATATGGCGGGAGTTCATGACCAACAACGCCGAGCTCGTTCATTTCCCGCAATACTTTCCAGAGGGCATTGCTTTGATTGCTCTCACCGGTTCGGTTAGCGAGTCCCTGGTCTGGATTGCGATTCTGGGCGGTCTGGACGAGGCATTCCAATATATTTTTGTCATGGTGGGCAAGCCTGTCCCCTTCGATTTGAACGATGTCTATATGGACCTTGCGGGCGGCGCCGCTGGGGTTGTGCTGGGACTGGCGCTGATGCGCTATGCGCTGCGGGAGGACCGCAGGGACTGGTTGAGGGGCTTGCTGGCCACGCCAGGAGTTCGCGCCCTGGCGGGAATCCTGTGTGGCGGACTCGTCCTGCTCGCGAGCGGCCGGATGACGCTCTATGACGAGCCCGGATCGCCCAGCCACTGGTTTGCGCTGAGCCGCCACTTCACGCCCGGGTATCGCTACGTTCGCCCCTGGACCTTCGGATTGGGCCACCTCCACGAACTGACTCCTTTTGAAGGCACGGCGATCATCCTGATCACCATCGCTCTCTACTCCGTGCTCGATCGCTATCTCCAATTCCGCGCGGACGGGATAAGCTCAGTCAGAAGATAAGGACATGGATTCGCGCCGGGGATTCATCCGCAAAATTGGCGTCGCGTCTCTGTTGGCCAGCGATTCCTTTCGCCTGACCGCGGCAACGCCCGGAAACATTGCCATCTCGCCCGATGCCTCACGTTCGGAAAAGTGGGCCGCGGAACAGCTCGGCGCTTTTCTGGAACAGATGACGGGTCTGCGGCCCCGGGTTCTGAGGGAAATTCCTGCGGCTGGCGACGGGCCGGTGATCGCTGTTGGCCGAAGCTCATTCACCGATCGCGCCGGGGTCCAGATCCCCGAGGGGGAATCGTGCCGCCTGAAAGCCGATGGCCGGGCCCTGATCATTGCCGGGGGGCGCGAGCGCGGCACCATGTACGGCGTCTTCTGTTTTCTCGAAAAGTTGGGCTGCCGATGGTATACGGCGGACGTTGCCAGAATCCCGCGCCTTCGGAGTTTGTCCATGCGCGCGTTCGACGAATCCATTAGCCCGGCCTTCGCGTATCGCGAGGTCTTCTTCACCGAAGCTCAGGGCAGGGAATGGTCGGCGCGGAATCGCCTGAACGGAAATTTCCATCAACTTGATGAAAGCGTTGGCGGCAAAATTCTCTACCAGCCGTTTGCGCATTCCTTTTACGATCTCGTGCCTCCCGCCGAGTACTCTGGGTCGCATCCCGAATACTTCGCGCTGTTCGCGGGTCAACGGCGTAAAGAGAACGCTCAACTTTGCCTCAGCAACAGCGACGTGGTGAGGATCGCGAATGACCGCGTGCGGCAGTGGCTGAAAGAACAACCCGCCGTCTCGGTTATTTCGATTTCGCAGAACGACGGCGGAGGATGGTGTGAATGTAAATTCTGCCGGCAGATCGTCCAGGAAGAGGGCGGCGCCATGTCCGGCCTGTTGCTGCGATTCGTCAATCAGATTGCGCGCTCCAATCCAGACGTTACGATCGACACGCTCGCATATCAGGCGACGGCCGATCCCCCCGCCCATGTGCGTCCGCTGCCGAACGTCCAGATCCGCCTGTCCCCGATCGAGGCGTGTCAGGCTCACTTATTGCAGCCCTGCGTATACAACCAGAAATTTCACGAACGTCTCTCCGCGTGGTCTCGCATTGCGCCTCGGCTCATTCTTTGGCAGTACAGTATGAACTTTTCGCATTATCTGCTTCCTTTCCCGAATGAGCGCGCGATGATGCTGGATATCCCGCGACTCCATCAGGCCGGTGTTTCCGGGGTATTCGTGGAAGGCGCAGGGTCGGGAGGCGCCTTTGGTGAAAATGCCGAGCTGCGTTCTTATCTGGCGGCGCGGCTGCTTTGGAATCCGGGCATTGACGCAAACGCGGAAATTCATGGATTTCTGGATAGTGTTTATGGCAGCGCTTCTCCCTGGATGCGGCGTTACTTTGAGCTGCGTTATCGCGATGCGGATCATCTCTGGATCGACCAGGGCGTGACATCGGCGTATCTTACCGGCCGCTTTCTGCGCGATGGACGCGCCTTGCTTGGCCGCGCCCGGGCACTCGCCGAAACGCCAGCGGCGCGCGCACGCATCGATCGGCAACTGCTCTCGCTGGACTACATCGGAACGATGCGTGGACGCCGTTTCCAGATGGTCGGCGATGTCTACAGTCCGGGTGAGAGCGCCGGTAAGCTGACGGCTTTTGTGCAAAAAGCGACATCGTTGGGCATCACGCAGCTAAGGGAAGGCTATCCGATCGAAGAGCAGGCGCGCGAGTTCGAGCAGATGACGACGGACTATCCCGTCGTCAAACTCGACGATGGCGTCGCTATTATACCTGCGCTTGGAGCGCGGGTGCTGTGGGGAACGCGCTTTCGCACACCCGATCCGGGAGAATATCTCTATCCTGCCGTCGGCGGACTGTATGTCAACGTCGCTTCCCGCCTCATGAGCCGGACGCAGAGCGTTGTGTGGCGCACCCGAACTGCGGCTTCGCAGGCCGCCTTCATCGAAGGCGAGTCCGAAACGGGTCTGAAGATCGAACTGGAAATCCGTGTGGCGAAAGGAGCTTTGACCCTGCGAACCCGTGCGCTCAATCCGGGCCCGGACGCTCAGCCGGTTGTGCTGCGGTGTCAGGCCGAAATGGTTTTCGACAAAGCCCGACTCGAATACTCAGGGAAAACCGTAGCCCTCGAATCGGCGCCCGCGAGTCTGGATCTGCGGGAATCTCTTCAGGAGTGGACTGTAGTGACGCCGCATGAACGCATCACGAACCGCTTTCGCAGTAATGAAGTGGAGCGGTGCGTCGCCACCTGGTCGCCGCGCGAGCCGCGGCAGCTGATACTAAGTCTGGTGAGCCCCGAGACAATCCTGCAATCAGGGGACAGCCTCATCCTGTCGAGCGACTATAGCGTGACGGCGGCCGCCGCGTGAGCGCCCCGGCCGTTTGCATTGACTGCTCTCCGATGCTTCTGAGAAGCGCCGGCGTCAAGACGTATCTCTATCATTGGCTGAAAGCGATGCAGGCGATTGATCCGGACGCCATTCGGACATTCCTCGCCCCTTACAAAATGGATCGCCTGGATCATGGCGGTGGGCCCCTGAAACACCCGGCCGGCATCGCCGCAGTCGTGGCTTTGAGCCGTCTCCCCACGCCTTTCTGCGATGCGGCTATTCCAGATTGCGACGTGTTCCACATTTCGAATCAACTGCGCCGGGCGCCACGCAAGCCGAGACTAACGACGACTCTTCACGATCTCACCGCATGGATTCTGCCGGAATGCCATACTCCCGCCGTAGTAGCGGCCGATAAGCAATTCGCGGAGCGCATCCTGAAGCGCGCTGACGGCATCATTGCGGTTTCCGAAAATACGAAGCAGGATGCCATTCGAATCCTGGGACTGAAACCGGAGACGATTCATGTGATTCACCTGGGCATTCCGGATGAGTATTTCCATGTAACTCCCGAGTCGGTCGAGAGGATGAGAAAGGCTTACAAACTGACGAAGCCGTATTTCCTTTTTGTCGGCACGATCGAGCCCAGAAAAAATGTAGATACTCTCCTGACGGCATGGGAAAGCATGCCGGATGACTTCCGGAGCCACTACGATCTCGTGATTGCCGGTATGGCCGGCTGGCGGTCTGACGCAACCACGAAACGGCTTCTGCAGGCGATGAGTGACAATCAATCCGTCCGGTATTACGGTTATGTTCCTGAAAACGATATGCCCGCTCTGACTGGCGGCGCTTTCGCCTTCGTGTACCCCAGCCTCTATGAAGGCTTCGGAATTCCTGTTGCCCAGGCGATGGCTACCGGCCGTCCGGTGATCGCGTCGAATGTTTCATCGCTGCCCGAGGTTGCAGGAGAAGCGGCACTGTTGGTGGATCCGAAGAGTGCTGGCGAGTTGGCCGCCGCTTTTGTGAAGATGGCTGAATCGCCTGGCCTCGCTGAGCAACTGGGCGCTATAGGGGCGGAGAGAGCCCGCCACTACTCATGGCCCCGCGCTGCCGGACTGGCGCTCCGTTTTTTCAGCGGTATATCCGGCACGGCGTAACAGCCTGATTCAGGAGACTGGTTGCAATTGCAAGGCTGGGGATCACGTCCGGAACCCCTTCCGCGCGTTGTGCCGGTCTATGCCGATGTTTCCTCAATAACCATCTTTTCCGTCCCTGGAATGTACCAGTCCTGGCCGGCGCAAATGAAACCGCTCCGCCGCCTTAGATACCACCAGAAGGAAGCCGCCTTTGCGGTATGCATCCTGCACCTGAAGACCATAGATCCTGATTGCGGGCGGTATCCGCCTCAGCACGAACACGGTCCACGCCAGCCGCAGTTTACTGGGATGTTGTTGCAGTTCGATATGGGCCTCCCGAATGCAGTTTCCCCAGTCGTGGGCTACAGCGGTGACGGAGTATTTTCGCCGCACATCGGACTCCGCATGGCTTGCGATTTGGCGGCGTTCGTCGGACTGAAGCGCAAGTCGCAGGATGGCCGAAAGCCACGCCTCCTCTGAAGGGCCCACCAGAAGGCCGGTCACGCTATCCTCCACACAATTGTTGTAAGGAGGTATATCGGAGTAGATGCCGGCGATGCCGCAGGCTCCGTATTCACGGTATTTGTTATTGGTTTTCGCGCGGTTGGCGGAATGGTCTCGAAGAGGCGCCAGTCCAATAGCCCAATTCCGGCGGGCCTGAAACCGAATGAAATCCGCATAGGAACTCGTATGCTCGAAGTACCGAACACGCCGGCCTGCCTGTATCCCCGCAGGCATGACGCCACAGAATTCGAAGATGGCATTCGGAACGCGATCGAGAACGGTTTCAATCACGGGCTTCAGCAATTCGAGATCGCCAGTCCGTGTTGTGCTGCCGGCAAAGCCAATCCTGAGTTCGGGAGTTTGTTCCCGGACACAGCCTTCGATCAGAGCGAAGTCGAAGAAAGGCGGCACAACTCGAATATGATTGCTGAATCGTTGCAGATAGGAGGCAAGAACCTCCGAATTTGTAAGTACTTGATTAGCGTACTTCAAAGCGCATTCGAGGGACGTCCGAACACCTGGATCGCGATAGTAAAGAGCAACCGGGGAATCGCCCTGCAGTTCCCAGAAGTTGTCGTCGATGTAGTAAAGATATGGATGATTAGCGCGCCGCAGCAGGTCTATCCAGACCGGCAGGCCGGGCTCCCCGCAACGGACAAAAAGGGGTACCGTCCGCCCGTCCAGATGGCGGAAACTCAGGGAGGAGAAATGTATAGTGGTATATCGGACCCCGAATGGCTGGCAGGCAAGCAGAAGCCGTTCGACGAGTTGGGTAGTTGCAATGTCCCCGTCGATCACCATCAGAATGGGCTGATCCATGCCCTTCAATCCTATCGACTCACCCGGCCTCGACTACCGGAATAAAACGAGTGGGAAAAATTGTGGGCTGCGGCGCGAACCCCTGACGAGCTCATAAACAGGCACGGGCGCAACCGCGTCCCTGACGAAAACCCGCAGCAACCAATTTTTCTTCAGGCGCTGAATCGGAATTGCCAATGGAAACTCGGTGATTTGCTCGTGGTGAATCGCCGCTAACGGCAAGTGAACCTGAGCGAGAATTGCGGATTCCGCGGAAACAATCTCGATGCCGCAGGTTCCGGGAGAATCCGTGACAAGAGGCCGAATGGCGAAAGAAACGGATAGCAGACGGTCCAGATCGAACGGGATCAGATATTCCTGGTAAGGGATCCGGTTCAGATCCTCACTCAGAGTGATGGCGGCGTTTGCGGTATCCCAATGGCGGTCCGAGTAGTCCCGCAGGGCGGCAAGTGGGGCGGCTGGCGGCAATCTCATTTCGCGCGCGATATAGAAGCGGCCCGCACGAATCAAGTGAGCGGCGGGAAGCCCGCGAGCCTCGCTGCACAGCAAATCGAGAGAGCGCCTCGCCCCGGTCCAATTGGCGTTCAGCCGCTCTGCGTTTTGCGTCGCCGCTTGCGCCTCTCGTTGGGCAGCCGCGAGATCGAAACTCAGTGACTCCACCTGGGTACGTTCCACTGCCAGCAGGGACTCCACAGTCTGAAGTTCCGCCTGGAGCAGACCTGCTTTGGCTTTCAGACTGTCGCTCGATGCTGTTTTTCGCATCAGGTCAGAGCACTCAATTCTCAGCGCGGATGCGGACGCCCGGAGATCGCTACCCTCGCTCTTCGCTTCTGCCAGTTCCTGCCTGAACCGCGCAGCTGTTTCAGTGGTATCCGCCCGAGCTTCACGGGCTGCGGCGAGTTCTCCCGCGAGGCTCGTTTCTCGCGCCCGGAGATCGCCGAGCAATGCTTTCAAAGAGAGGATCTCTTCTCTCAGGTTCTCCGTAGGCACTTTGTCGTCGGCGTGCAAATGCCTGAGGGCAGCCAGTTCCTCCGAAAGCATCTCACCCCTGGCGAGTGCCTGGTCCCGCTCCCGAAGAATGCCGACTTTGGCTTCGGTGAGCATCAGATTCTCCGCTCGCGCCGTTGCCAGCATGCTCTTTGCTTCGAGCAGCCGATTTCGCAGATCGAGGCTTTCTTCAAGCGTTGTAGCTGCCATCGTCCGCTGCTGATGTAAATCGAGGCGCAACTCCTGAAGCAGCATCCCGTAGTGCCCCATTTCGTCAGTTAATCCTTCACTCCGCGCCGAACCTGGCATTATTTCTTTGTCCTGTTTTCTGCGAGCGAGGATATGCCTGGGCTCATAGGGAGTGAAATTGCTGACATATTCGTCAAACGACTTAGCTGGATTTCTCTGATCACCTTTCCAAACGATAAGATGGTACAGGATTTGATCGCAGACGTCCACACGATCGCGTCGTAACCGCCTTTGTTCCTCGCGAGACAACCCAACATACTCTGGAAAATAGAAGTACTCCAGCCGGACAAGGCGGATGTCAATTCCAGGGTCTGAGTGATCCGAAATCGACAGGCCCCAGGGCGTCGCGTGCGGATGATAGAATTCCTCCGGGTCGATGCTGACATAAGGCCACGACGTCCAGAATCTCGGTGTGTGTTCGTTAAAAACAGTGAGGTGATAGGGATTCGCGAGGTTTAGCTTCTGCTCGCTATAGGGTGCGATAACGCATACCTGGGCGCCATGTTCGCAGATTCGATAGATCTCCTGCATTGTCTTCAGGATGTCGCTGACGTGTTCCAGCGAGTGGGAAGCCACGAGGAGTTCCACGGAGTCATCCTTGAAGGGGAGCGGGCCATTCAGGTCCGCAATGATATCGACACCCGGAAGAGCATAGCGGTCCAGACCAAGAAAGCCGTGTTGTTTATCATCACCGCAGCCCAGGTCAATTCTCAGCATCTGGACTCCAGTTTACTCGGCTGGACCCAGCTCTCCATTGAGCTCATGAAGGCGCGAACGCACAATCTCCAGAGTGGCAGATACCTCCTTTGCGGAGAGTGATGAGCTCTTGACTCCGGCAGTGGCTGTTTCAGGAGCATCGCGGCGTATCTTTTCACAGGCCGCGCGGTAAATGTCGACCGCCTTACGGTAGAGCCGGAACAGTTCTGTAGCTACTGCGTATTTTGAACACTCCGCGCGAGCAACCTCTCGAGCCAGATCGGTTCTGCTGCTCCATTCGCTGGGCGTGAACTTCAATGCGTCTTCAAGGGCCGCGCAGATCGATGCCGCGCTGTTGTCGTGCAGCAAAATGCCCGTCCGCCGGGAGACTACTTCACCAATACCTCCGGCGCCGGTGGCGATGACGAGACAACCCGCCGCCATTGCTTCCAGAACGGCCTGAGGCAGAGATTCCCAGTCGCTTGCGCAAAGGACCACGTCGACATCGCGCATGGCTGCAGGAGTGTCCACGACGAACCCTGAAAACTCCACATGTTCCGAGATACCGTACCGTTCCGCCATCTGCTTGCAAGCTAAAAGATAGTCCGGGTAGAAATGATCGTAGCCAAATAACCGGAGTCTGATCTGAAAGCCGAGCCGAGTCTTAAGAAGTCCTGCGGCTTCGATGGCCTGAAGTTGTCCTTTTCGGGTCTGCAAAGTCCCGAAGATCGCAACGGTAAGATCGGTTGTGGCCCGCGGACGCGGAGATACTCCAACATCGAAGTATTCGTCCGGCACGAAGGATGGGATTCGCATGGCGGGGGTTCCCAGAATTTCTCCCCATCGGTTGGCGTACAAAAGGGAGTCTGAGTGAACAACGTCGCAATGGTAAGCGCCACTTGGCCCGGCGGAACTGGTTTGATAAAGCGACGCAACATGGGGAATACCGGCGCGGCGCGTTGCCTCACCGACTTCCCGCATCAGGACCACCGAATGCACAAGTGCGATACCGTTCGAATTCAGCCAGCGCCGGATTTCCGCGACAGCGGATTGGTTGAGTGGCCTCGATGCATCCATCTCGGTTTCAGCGGCCACCGGCAGGTATTCGATAGCAATTCCCAGCGCCGTTGCTCTTCGCTGCAGTTCCTCGTTCGCAGAACGGGTCTGGGACGGCAAAACAAGCAACGGCTCAAATTGAAACAGCGACGCGAGCGTAGCATGACGCAAGAGATGATTCTCGGCCCCACCCAGATACGGACTGTGACAAATATAGGCGATACGCGCTTTGTCATAGACCCTGGGGAGCAGACCGTGCAGGACGGCTGCCTCAAGCGTCGCAGCCATGCGAGGGGCCTGGACTTTGCTGGAAAAGTCACGTTCGACGACTTGAATAGCGGTTGCGACCATCGCATGCCGTGAGGCCGCTGACAAATTTGCCGCCTTCAGAATTGCCTCGGTCCAGGCTTCTACAGTGTTCTGGCATTTAAAGCCGGTTACCCCGTCTATAACGACCAGATAAGGCTCGACGTCGGAGTAGACGCCGATTGCGCCGGCGGCGGTAATTTCGAGAAATTTAATCGGGGATTTTGCCCGTTTTGCCCGTTTCTCAGCGAACAGAGGGGCGATCATTACATCGAAGCCGGTGGAGGTGAGACTGTCGAGATATTGCTCATAGCTGAATGTAAACGGCGCCGTGTGCCACGGGGAACGTAGCTGCTCCAGTCCCGGAGGTTCGAATCCCCAGAAATGAAACTCGGCGCGATTTCCCAGAACAACACTGGCTTTTACGATTGCGGGCCACAACATCGCGAATTCATCGCGACGAGCAGATCCTCCCGCAAATCCTATCCTCAGCGGGCCTTGTCCGTTTTCGGAAGAACTACTGAGTCTGAGCTTCGCCCTGGTCAGACTTGTTTCCCGGAGATTCGTTTCCAGGACAACATTGCGGGAATTCAATTTTTCAACTGACTCCTGCGCCGCGCGGGCGCAGGTGATGACCAGGTCGGCGCCGCGAATCAAAGATTGCAGCGCCAGATAGCCAGGCGTGCCGGGCGCGAGATAAGAAAACTCGTCCGAGAGTTCGTAAATCGTTGTAAGATCGTCATCCATTAAGAAAACGACCGGTTTCCCATATTCTCTGCCAATCGCCGCCAGTTGCTCCGCTTGCTGGTCAATGGCCCGGTACAGTATTACAACGTCAGCGCATCGGATTGCATCCGCATAGGTTTGCGTCTGTGGCATAAATGTGAACGCAAAATCACCGGCGAGAATTTCTTCGTAATTACCGATCATGATGTCGATCGTCGTATCGAAGTGCGCCTTGACCGACAGCACATGAAGCGGTCTGGACCTCGGCGCCCGCAGGGCCGGCCAAATGTGCCGGGATCGCGACTGATACGGGGCAATCTGCTGACGCCAAACGATATCCAGTTTCTCTTCGCCCAGTTGTTTCAGATGATCGAGGCCGTCGATGATGTACGACTTGAGGGCTTCGGGGCGCAGGCTCGCGGTTCGGTTCGCCGCCATATGAACCCGCGCCACAAACGAGTCGGAGTCGACGGTCTTGCCGATGGAGTCCGTCTTTCCACCGTCAACGATACTTACAACGTCATCGACAGCGAGAAAAGCCGCGTGACGGCCCCACCGCAGCCACAGGTCCCAGTCGCAAAGGCGGCGCATGACCAGATGCATGTCATAGCCACCCAGTCTCTCGAACACGCTGCGGCGATGAACCACGCTGTTGTTCGCGATATAGTTCCCCGCTACCAGCCGCGAGTAGTTGAAAGGACCGCCCAGCAGAATTTCCTCATTATCGACCAGTGCCCGGCAATGGCCGTAGGCAATATCGAACCCCGGGGCCTTGCGCAGCGCGCCGATCAGAGTGGCGAGAGCGGCATTTGTCCAATGATCGTCGTCGAACTGATAAGCGCAGAATTCTCCGCGCGCCATGAGAAGACCTTCGTTCACGCGAAGCGCCGGCAAACCGCAGTTACTATCGTGCCGGACATGAATAATACGGTTATCAGTCCTGACGTAACCAGAAACGAGTTCCGCCGTGCCATCGGTAGAACCATCGTCCATTATGATCAGTTCGAAATCCGGGAAGGTCTGGCCGAGAACACTGTCGATAGCTCGCTTGAGCAGACCGTTATCGCCACGGCAGTAGGTAGGGAGGATTATCGAAACGGCCGGATTCGAGATTAGTTCGGGAGAGTGAAAAATCTTCGCTCCCGCAAAAAAATATTCGGCGCGAATCACCCGACAAACCTCCGGGAACAGCAGATATAAGTCATATTCACTCCACCTGGAGAGTATGGCCGGTGTCGCAGCGAAGCAGATTGTGATCGGACTGCATGAGGAAGAGCACCCGGTAGTCTCCCGCCGGTACATTCAGTGGAGTTGCGTCCAGTTTGAGCCCACCGCTGTCCAGGGAGTGAGCGCCTTTGAGCGCGGCGCCCAGGCCGGCGCGCACGTAGGCTCGCGCAGCGATGTAGTAGGGCGTCGCGGAATTTAACACGATGCCCACGGACGTTCCAACCCGCCCGGTCTTTACATCCGCAACTCCCCAGCCCGCGAACGCGGTTGGCGAACCTGATTTGACCCGCACAGGCCCGTCCGCGATTGCGCTGCCATTGAGTGCGTCAAGATAGCATACTCCGCCGTCCTTCATCGTGAGCGTCGCGAATTCCGCGGGAAGAGCCGACTTCCAGTTCGCCGCGATGGGTGCGGCCTGAGGGGCGGCTTCTGGCGCGGTTTCCTGTTTTCCGCAGCTTGTCAGCGCCCCTGCGCCGAGGATGACTAATGAAACCGCCTCTCTACGAGAATTCAGGGTACTCCATATCACGAAGCTTTGTCACCTCATCCTTCACTGCGTGACTGATCCCTGATAAGCCGCTGTAACCTCAGAGGTAAGGCCATCGGCCACGACCTGTCCCTTGTTGAGCCAAATCGTTCTTTCGCAGAATGTGGCGAGGAGATCGAAGTTATGCGAGGAGAACACCAGTATCTTGCCCTGTTCCATAAACTCGAACATCCGCTTTTTTGCCTTTTCGGCAAAACGCAGGTCTCCCGCTCCCATGACCTCATCAAGCAGAAGGATCTCCGGATTGATGCTGGTGGATACCGCAAAGGCCAGGCGAATAAACATGCCGGAAGAGTAGGTCCTGACCGGATAGGAAAGAAACTCACCCAGCTCGGTAAACTCACCGATCTCGTGAAGCTTCGACTCGATCTCATCACGAGGCATGCCCAGCAACAGGGCCCGGGTTCGAATATTATCCCAACCGGACTGATTCATTTCGAACCCGGTAGCAAATTCGAACATAGGACAAACGTGGCCCTGCTTTTCGACTCGGCCTGCGGTGGGAGGATAAATGCCGGCCATGACTTTCAGAAGCGTGCTTTTTCCGGCTCCGTTGAGTCCCAGCAGGCCGACCCGCTCTCCATGCCGTATCTCCAGGTTGATATTCTTCAGCGCCTCTACGTGGTAATTCTGAGGTTTAGCCGGACCTTTTGCAAATGGCTTACTGAGCCATCCAATCAGGCCCTCATCGGCGCCCGTCTGGCCTTTGAAAGTCATCCCTACGTCCCGTAAACGAAGGTAGATGTCGTTCACAGGAGGAGCACCACGCGCGAGTCGAGGGACCGCGCAATCAGATAGGCCATGACCCAGAGAAAGACTATGTAAATGCCGGTGCCCATGTACACTTCGAGGCCGGGTACTTTCCCCTGGAGGAGTGGGTAACGGACCACTTCGAGAAGATAATAGAAGGGGTTAAATTGGTAAATCCAATCAAAGCGGCGTTCCTTCAGCATACTGATCGGAAACATTACGGGAGTGACGAAGAAAGCCACTTGCAGAATTCCCCCAGCGGCATGGGGCAGGTCCCGGAAACGAACACTGAGGTAGGCAGAGATCGTAATGTGGCCCAGAATGGCAATCGCCAGGAGGAGGAAACCGGGGATTGACAGCAACCAGCCGGTAATGTAGAAAGTCCCGAAAAACAGTTGAACCGGGATGAGAGCGCAAAGGGTGACGAAAAGTATTACAAAATTATAAATAAAATTGCGCATCAGATAAATCTGCTTGGGGTAGCAAAATTGTTTGATGTATCCTTCAGCGCCGACAAACGCCCAGCCCGACTCTGTGAGAGAGGCCATAATCGAGCCCCAGATGGTGAAGCCGCAGACCAGATACGGAAGCAGTATCTTCATCGGCTGCTTGATCATCACACCATAAAGCAGGCCT
Organism: Bryobacteraceae bacterium; assembly: GCA_036500405.1. GTDB lineage: Bacteria > Acidobacteriota > Terriglobia > Bryobacterales > Bryobacteraceae > BOG-234. The sequence goes on along the minus strand of DASYCD010000416.1, from coordinate 6,013 downwards.
GCCCCGACAACGAAAAATGCCATATTCAGCACAATCCAGATCGGACCGAGCGCAGATCTCCGGAACCTGGTTTTGACATCCTGCACGCCAAGAAACATCCACACGCGCCAGGCACGCATAGCCCGGATCGTGTCGTTGAAAAGATCAGGCATTGACGGTGGAGGTGCTCCTTGCAAGATCGCCGGCGAGGTTGCGGGTCATTCGCAGGAAGCCTCCCGCGGTGCCTTCGCTTACAAATCCGTTTCGAATATAGAGCCGAATCGCCCGCTGATTTTCTTCCCGCACTTCAAGAAATACAGAACGAAGACCAAGGGTCTCTGCGCAACACCGCAGCAATTCGTCACATGCATGGCTCATATAGCCTCGCCCGGCGGCTTCCGGAGCGATCAGGAATCGACCCACCTCGGCGATGTGTTTCTCCCGATCAATGCCATAGACCGCGGCTTGACCCACGGCCTGGCCGTTCGCCTCAACAATGAAGAGGAAATCGTCGTCCCGCTGCAGGTATCGCTCGAACCAGGCCCAGTGTTGTTCGGGGGAAATGGTCCTGTTGGTTTTGAACCACATGCGGGCGCTGTCCCGGTTGCGCCACGCCAGAGTCGTATCCAGGTCGCGTTCCGTAATCAGGCGCAACTGGACATTGGCATCCCCAAAAGGTTGAAGACTGCGTTTCATTCTGTGTATCGGATGAGCAGGTCAGAAACCATGTTAACGTCCTCTCGGGTCAATTGCAGGTGGAGAGGAAGCGAAATCACGTCGCCGCTTGCTCGCGCAGCATTCGGACAGGTGCCGGCGGCATATGAATACATGCGATATTCAGTGTTGTCGCGATAGTGTACGCCCGGATAAACCTCGTGTCCATTGAGCGCGAGCATCACAGCGTCTCGCCGCTCCACGCGGACCTGAAACAGGTGCGTAGCGGACTCGCAGGCAGAGGAAATAGGCACGGTCCGTATCCCCTTATGGCCAGCCAGACGGGCTCGATACCAAGCGGCCAGTTGGCGGCGATAGGAATTGTCCTGATCGAGCCACTTCAACTGGGTTAATCCAATGGCTGCCATGATCGAGTTGCCGTGATACTTGAATCCCACTTCCTCTACGTCATACATCCATTTGTACGCTCCCTGAGCGGCCGTCCTGGCGTATGTGTCCTTGTTGATGCCGAGCCAGGTCAACTTCCGGGCTCGTTCGTCATCTTCCTGGTCTTTGAAGCAGATCATACCGGAATCGGCCGTCGGAAGGTTCTTGACGGCCTGGAAGCTGAATACCACGGCGTCCGGTTCGGGCCCCACTTGTCTTCCTCCCAGCTGTGTCCCTGCCATATGGGCTGCGTCCAGAATCAGCTTTAAGCCCTGCTCGGCGCATAAATCCACGATTTTTTCGTACTGCCCGGTGTTGCCACCGAGCCCGACGTAGATTACAGCCCGGGTTCTGGGACTGATTCGGGACAGAATGCCGTCGGGACTAAGGCACAGAGAATCGTCAATGTCCGCGAATACCGGGCGCAGGTGAGAGTACAGGATCGCATGGTTCGTGGAGACGAAGGTAAACGGCGTGGTGATTACCTCATCATCGTCGGCCCAGCCATATCGGCTCTTGAGTATATGCAGCGCCAAATGCAGTCCCACGGTGTTCGAACTGAGGAAGTGCGCGTGAGGCAATTCGGAATATCGCTTCCATGCGTTTTCGAACTCAACCGTCTTGAAGCCCAGACCGGTCCAGCCCTTCTCAAGGCACTCGCGAATCGCGTTCAGGCACTCGTCTATTCTGAAACTCGGGACGAACAACTGCGTCGGCATTCTGTTCCTTTTTGCCTTAAACGTAAACCAATAGTTTAACCGCAAGCCAGCGATGAACTTCCGGGGCCGCCCCCCTGGCGAATCCCGGCTTCATCCACGGGACCAGGTGGACTCGCCAGATCGATGATTTCAAGGCGCCGCGACAGATTAGGACTATAAAAGCAGTCGGCATTCCGGAGCACCTCGCCCCACTGAGTCCACATGGCGACTCGCTCGTGCAGGGCGGTACCTGTCTGGCGAGTCCGTCCCTCGTCATGAATAATATCGGGCTCACAGGTCAAAACGACCTCCCAGCCCTGATCCTGCACCTTCAGACACAGGTCTACGTCGTTATAATTATTGCCGTAACGGGTATCGAAACCACCGACACGCTCGAACACTTCACGTCGGATCGCAAGACACGCTCCTGTTACCGCGGAGACATTACGGCTCAGGTCAAGCCAGGGCCAGAAAGGACTGCCGAATTGAAATCGGCCGGCGTGACCGGCGGCGTCTCCCATACCGGTTACGATGCCCGAATGCTGGATAGAGCCATCCGGATAGCGCAACCGCGCGCCAACAACGCCTGCTTCCGGTCGCAGAAAAGGGTCGCACAGGGACTCCAGCCAGTGACTGCTCCGCACCAGAACGTCATCGTTCATGAAAATCAGGAATGAGTCCATAACGCGGCCAGCAACGAGATTGTTCATCAGGCTGAAATTAAACGGGCCGCGGTAAGGAGTGACGCGAGCCCCATACTGCCTGGCAATCGCCATGATCGCGGAATCCTTTTCCGCGCCCTGGCAATGCGCGATCACGTGTACTTCGCGTCGCATCCGGTCATCCACCGAGTGCAACGCCGCCAAAAACCGGGAGAGAAGTTCGGGGTTCCGGGTGGGAACGATGATTGCAGCCGAATCCGCGCCGGAAAACTGGCGGGACAATCTGTACGTGTGGGCAACTGGCCCATCGCCGACTGAAGCAGTCAGGCCGCGACGCGATAACGTGTCTTCAAGCGCTTTCCGCCCTGCCAGGTGTGAATACGGTTTGGCATCAGCACTGAGTGCGGTCGAGCCAGCATGCTGGCGCCAGTGATAAAGCACGCATGGAATGTGCGCGATCGCCGCATCTTCGTCCGTGAGGCGGAGAAGGAGATCGTAGTCCTGTGCGCCGTCGTAAGAGGACCTGAATCCGCCAATTGCCTTTATACGATCAGTTCGGACAACGAGGAGGTGCCCGGCATACATGCAGGAGAGGAGTAGTTGCGGAGACCAGGCTGGCTTGAAGATGGGGCTCACGGGCCGCCCGAGCTCATCTACGTAGTCCTCATCGGTATAGAGCACGTCGGGCTCATCGCACAAAATTGCGGCGACGCTGCTGAGGGCGGCTGGTTCCAGCCGGTCGTCCTGATCGAGAAATCCCGTATATAGACCCGAGCAGTATTCCAGCCCCCGATTCAGGGTGGACGATATTCCACCTCGATCAGCGACTACATATTGAAGGCGAGATTCCTGCGAGGCGGCAGTCTGCAGGTAGAGCAGCACATCTTCCTGCGAATTGCCGTCGAGCGCGACCACTAATTGCCAGCAACCATACGATTGGGCCTGCACCGACTCAACCGCTTCCTTCAGCCAGTCAAGTCGCGGCTTGAAAACAGGTATGATTATGGAAATAAGCGGGTCATTGCGGCCGATTGAATTTCCCGCCGCACTCGAGTCGCCGTTGGGGTGAGTCGCCCCGTACATTGAGAACCAGCGCCTATACTTTTCCTGGGGCGACATCCCACCCATCAGGCGATTACTGATTCTTGCGACCGGGGTCCGTAGCAACATTCTACCCAGCCTTCGATACAGACGGACTCCCCAACCAGCCACCTTCACCAGGCGCGCAAACGCGGCTTCAATCTGACCAAGACGCCATTCGACAGACTCCAATTCCCGCAGGAGCACCTGCTCCGTGTCCATTCCTCGGGGAACAGCCGCTTGACTGGAATCGCTCTGTGAACCGGCAGGAGCTTTGCCTGAAAGACTACCAATAGATCCAATTCGGGAGCCTTTAGCGTGGAACCTCCGGGGAACGCCTGAACCGGGAATCATTGTCAATGGCAATACCGCGCCTGGGTTGGCAGCAACCTGCGCCAGAAGCAGCCGAGCCAAGCTCGCATTTTCCTATTTATTATGGCACGCGCCGAAGGATTATTTAGAATAACAGGATAGTTTCCACCGCTGCCACCCGGCACGATTTCTTTCACGAATCGGGCCCACCGATTCGTGGTGGAAGCGATTCACCGCCGTCCCCCTGTTATATACTTCCACCGATGTCCCACACCTCCATCTCCCGCCGTGAACTCCTCGTCTCCGCCGCAGGCGCGATGCTCCTCCCCCTATCCGCCAACGCCGCTCCCGTCGCGAACCCGCGCGGCAAACTCGGTATCGGCGTCGCCGCCGCCGGCTTCGGGCAACGCGTGAAAGCCAACGCCGCCGCCAAAGTAGACATGGTCGATTGGGCTCACGAAAACGGTTACGGCAGTCTCGAATCCAGGCTCCCGCCGTCCGATCCTGACGCAGCTCACCGCCTCCGAGACAAGCTCGAATCTTTCAACATGCGGATGGTCTTCAACATTCCGCTTCCCGCAACCGACGCCGATATCCCCGCCTTCGACGCCAACATCAAGGCCGCGCACGAATCCGGCGCATACTGCCTGCGCGCCGCCCTCACCCAGCGCCGCTACGAGCAGTTCAGCGATTTCCCCACGTTCTGGAAAAACTTCGAAACCATCAAAGCCACCGTCGCCCGCTCCGAACCCACCCTCGCGAAATACAAGGTGAAGCTCGCTCTCGAAAATCACAAAGGCTGGCGTTCACTGGAACAGGCGGCATGGCTGAAGCAGCTCTCCAGCCCGTGGGTCGGCGTTCTCTTCGATTTCGGCAACAACATCTCTCTCTGCGAGCACCCCGAAGAGACGATGAACAACCTGATGCCGTTCATCTTCGCCTGCCATATCAAAGACATGTCGGTCGAACCCTACGACGACGGCTTCCTGCTCTCCGAAGTCAGCCTCGGAGAGGGTCTCCTCGATCTGAAGAAAATGGTGACCGCGCTCCGCGCAAAAGATCCGAACATGATGTTCAATCTCGAAATGATTACGCGCGAGCCCCTTAAGATCCCGGTCTATACCGACAAATACTGGGCCACTTTCGACGATCCCCGCAGCCCGCTCCCCGGGCACGATCTCGCCAAAACTCTGAATATGGTTCGCAAAAACCCGCCGAAGAACCCTGTCCCGCACACCACGGGTTTAAGCCCCGAAGCCGCCCTCAAACTCGAGGACGAAAACAACAGCGCAAGCCGCGATTACGCCCGAAAAAATCTCGATCTCTGATCGGAATCGTAGTTGCCTCTGATTCCTTCCTGATTTATCAAAAGCCTGAATATTCAGGCTTTTCCGGCCGGAGAAAGGTACGCGCCGTGTGGCGGATTGCCTGGATTCCCGCTCTTCTCACGACGGGTTTTGCATCGGGACAGGCGCTTCCGCCCCTCGGCATCACCGCCTCGCAGAGCGTGACCACCTACAGTGTTACGGGAGGCGCGCGGCTTTTTCCGGGCGGCGGTGCCTATGTCAGCGGCACGTGGGATGCGATCATCCGCAATTCGACGCCAACTCTCACGACGTCCTACGGCGACACGTCAAAAAGTTTCTACTACTTTTCACGCGTCGATGCGAACGGCAAGACTATCTTCACCACGGCGCTGGGCGCCGTCACTTCTGCTGACATGCACGTCGATTCCGCGGGCAACGTGTTTGTGAGCGGGGTGACCCTGCCTGGCGGTGGTCCGTATACCAGCCCAGGAGCATATTGCGATCGCTGGTTTGGGAAAATTGGGTGGTATGACTCACCCAGCGAGTCAGGGATCGCTGAACGCCGGGAACGGGAGTCTCTACGTGATGAAGCTGAATCCTTCCGGATCGGCTTCGACCTGGGTGGCGAAATTCGGTGGCTCGGGCGGCGATGAGGCGTACACAGCCACTACGGACGCCGCGGGTAATATTTATATCGCAGGGGAGACCACGTCACCGGATTTCCCGACGACGCTGTCGCGGCCAGGTGAGAAGTTCCTAATTGAGCCAAGTAGAAAGTTCCTATTGACAGCCGAGAGGCAGAAGGATGGAACGAATCGCGATGAGCAAGAGGAACGGACAAGCTGGACTGGTTGAGACGGGCGCGGGACGGGAA
>DASYCD010000415.1:0-5109 GCA_036500405.1 Bryobacteraceae bacterium | reverse complement strand
CCGTGATCCTGAATTTCGAGGAAGTAGTTGTCTTTGCCGAAGAGGTCGCGATATTCGTAGGCGAGGCGGCGGGCGTCTTCGTAGTTCTCATTGAGGACGGTTTCGTTGACGTCGCCGCGGAGGCAGGCGGAGAGGCAGATGAGGCCTTTGGAGTGGCGGGAGAGGAGGTCTTTATCGATGCGGGGCTTGTAGTAGAAGCCTTCGAGATAGGCGGTTGAGACGAGGTTGATGAGGTTGCGATAGCCGTCCTGGTTTTCGCAGAGGAGGATGAGGTGGTGGTAGCGGTCCGTATCCGAGCGGGTTTTCATGCCATCGCGCGAGACGTAGACTTCGCAGCCGATGACGGGGTGGATGTCTTTCTTTTTGGCGGCGTTGTAGAACTTGACGGCGCCGAAGAGATTGCCGTGGTCGGTCATGCCGACGGCGGGCATGTTCATCCCGGAGACGACGTCCATGAGCTGATCGATTTCGCAGGCTCCGTCGAGGAGGGAATAGTCGGTGTGGTTGTGGAGGTGGACGAATGGAGTCGCGGCCATGGAGCTGTTCTTCGTTGTGACCGGGGGAGGTGTATTCATTTTAAGCCACGGATGGATGCAGGGTCAGGCGGCTTTGGGTTCGATGAATTCGGGGGTGGGGTCGAGGATGGGAATGGTGGGTTCGTTGGCTGTTTTCTTTATGGGCTCGCGTTCGCTCGCGGTGGCGGCTGAGGCGTCGAAGGTGAGGGTAGAATTCGCGGCTGTAGCGGGATTCTTTACGGCCGAGGGGATCGGGGTAACGTTCGGAGTCGCTGATGGTGCGGATGGGGGAGTCCTCTTGGAGGATGGATTCGGGCTGGCGATTTTTTTCCAAGCGGATGCCGGCGGTTTCCATGGCGAGGATGCGATGGCGGTCTGAGTTGCGGTTTGCCTGGTTGGTGGCGAGTTTGCGTTCGGAGATTTCCATGCGGGAGAGACTATACGGGAGAGGCGCAAGGGGTTTTGGGTTAAGTGGTGTATTTTGCTGGAGAAAATTGTTGAACCGAGGTTGGCAATGAAGCACGGATTATATCCAAATGGCTGGGGATGCAGTGTCGGCGGCTTTTGTTAGACCGGGTGCATGGAAGTCCAGCTCACATGCGAGCTCACATGCGAGATGGAGGCGTTCATCGAGCTTTGGTAAACTGGGGTGGCTGTGGCGCTATCGTCTAACGGTTAGGACGGAGCCCTCTCAAGGCTTAAATACGGGTTCGATTCCCGTTAGCGCTACCATCCCGCCGCATTCCTTCCGGTTCAACGATATATCCACTACCCCTGCCATTGATTCAGGATCAACCGTTACGTCCAGAAATTCCGCTATGCGACCCGCCGCGGAGCGGGGGGCCCGCAGAACGTCCGGCCGTCTCAGGATCAGGTATCCGGTTGAGAAACGTTTTGAGAGCAATCGTCTGCTTGACTCCATCGTTCTCGTAAATTCTTACTTCAGAAGGCTCCGGCGCTCCTCCGTCTCAGCCACATTCTCTCCCCGCCGCTGCCCCTGCGATTCGCTGAGGGATCAGGCGCTCCGTCGAGAACCCGCTATGCGATCTGCCGCGGAGTAAGGGTCTCGCATGAGGCCGCCCGCTTCACATTCCGGGGATTCTATCGGGTTTCTCCATTCGGGATATACTACGGACCAGGTCTGCGCTGGAACCGCTTCCATGCCGTCGGCCGGGAGGAGATTTCCATGAGAATATCCGGGTTTGTCGTGGCCGCAGGATTTCTGCTGTCGAGTGTGATTGCCGCCCAGGCAGCGCCAATTCGGGTGCTGATCGTGGATGGGCAGAATAATCATCGCTGGCAACTCACGACGCCTGTGCTGAAGAAGGTCCTCGATGAAGCTGGCCTGTTTCAGACTGATACCGTGACCGCGCCACCGAAGGGCGGCGACCTCTCTGGTTTTAAGCCCGAGTTTTCGAAATACCAGGTCGTCGTGATGAACTACAACAACGACGCCCAAACCATCGACTGGCCTGCGGAGACCCAGAAAGCCTTTGAAGACTTCGTGCAGAACGGTGGCGGCATGGTTTCCGTACACGCCGCCGACAACTCGTTTCCCACCTGGCGCGCCTACAACCTGATGATCGGCATCGGCGGCTGGGGCAATCGCGATGAGAAATCCGGTGCGCTTTGGTATTACAAGGATGGCAAGCTGGTTTCCGACACCGCGCCAGGACGCGGCGGTTCGCACGTCAACCGGCTTCCTTATAAAGTCACGATCCGGAACAGCGACCATCCGATCACGAAGGGTCTCCCCAAAGAGTGGATGCATCAGGGCGACGAGCTCTACAATTCGCTGCGCGGACCCGGCGAGAACATGACCGTGCTCGCCACGGCGCACTCCGATCCCACGCCGGGTAAAGGCACGGATCGCGACGAGCCGGATCTCATCGTTCTCAACTACGGCAAAGGCCGCATATTCCACACCACCATGGGGCATGACGTTTCGGCGATGAGTTGCGTCGGCTTCATTACGACTTTCCTCCGCGGCACGGAGTGGGCCGCGACGGGAAAGGTTACCCAGAAGGTTCCGGCGAACTTCCCCACGGCGGACTCGGTCAGCTATCGCCCGGATATCGCGGCGATGGATCCGGCGTACATCCCGGCCCCGCCAGCCGCCCGAGGCCCCGCTCGATAACCATGAAGCTCCGAATTCTATTCGGCGCGCTTGGTCTGCTCTCGTTCGAAATGCTGGGGCAGAACGTCGGACCCGATCCGCGTGAAATTCCCATTCCGGAGATCAAAACCCCCATCGCGCCGATGCCCGGCGTGAAAGATCTGCCGGTGCGCGAGGCGATGCCCGACGTGCTCACGATGAACGACGGCGCAAAGGTCACGAACGCGAGCCAGTGGCGGAAGCGACGCGAGGAGATCCGCAGGATCCTCGTCTGGTATGCCGTCGGCCAGATGCCGCCCGCGCCGGGAAATGTCAAAGGGAAAGAAATCAGCTCGGAGAAGGTGCTCGATGGGTCGGTGAACTATCGCCTGATCCATCTCACCTTCGGTCCCGGCGAAAAGCTCGGCCTGGACATTGGCGTCTTCACGCCGGTGGAAGGCGGTCCATTCCCCACCATTATTCTGCAGAGCGGAGCCGTTCCTGGCGCAACGCCGCTGCCCCGTTTGCCGCAGGGTCCGAATCAGGGAAAAGGCGAAGATCTGCTGATGCTGGTCGGTCCAGCCGCTCCGTCGGCTGCACCCAAACCTGCTGTGATTCCGGGCGGCTTCGCCAATCGCGCGACTGCGGATTCCGTCGCGAAGCAGTACGCGAATGTTTTTCAGCGGGGCTACGCGCTCACGGTCTTCAACCCGAACGACTGCGCGGAAGATACGACTCTGCGCAATGCGGATGGAAGCTGGGCATTCCGCACGACGCGGTTCTTCCCGGCCTATCCCGACTACGACTGGGGCATTCTCGCCGGATGGGCATGGGGCGCTTCGCGCGTGGCGGACTATCTCGAAACCGATCACGCGATCGACAGGACGAAGCTCATCATCACGGGCGCGTCGCGCAACGGGAAATCATCGATGGTGGCAGCGGCTTTCGACGATCGTCTGATGGGAGCGCCGGTGGTCACGGGCGGCGGCGGGATCGGCGCATATCGTTTCACCGGGCCGCGCAAGAGCGAAACGCTCGACATCATGCAGAAGAAATATCCCAACTGATTCTCGCCTCACCTGCATGAATTCTGGGGGCAGCGGGAAAAGCTCCCGTTCGATGAGCACTGGTTCCTGGCGCTCGCGGCGCCGCGTCCCTTCATTGCGCTCGAAGGCATGATGGATACGATCTCGCTTCCCGCGGCCGTTCATCAGTCGATCCTCGCGGCTGAGCCGGCATACGACCTCCTGGGCGCGAGGGGCAAGCTGGGCGTGCACTATTCCAATCACGCGCACGCGTTCACTGCTGAAGACTGGATTTCTTCGACAAGACATTGCGCGGGAAGAAAATCGACCGCACGTTCGACTACTTCCCTACGGTGCAGGAACTCGACGCCGCAGCAGCGACAGCCGCTTCCGCCCGCTAAGTACCGGAAGGCCCAACATTACGCGAGCTTATACGCCGCACGCTGTGGACGACTCAGCAGCGCATTGGCGGCATCGTCGCCGATGAATCGTTCCTTCGCCGGATCCCACTTCAGATGCCGTTTTGTCTTCATTGCAATGTGATGCAGCAGACAGGTGGAGCAGGCGCGATGCGCCGTTTCTACCGGGGCGATTGTCGGCTTACGGCTCTTGATGCACTGCAGCCAGTTCAGGTGATGCTCCGGGCTTTCGTAGAGATGGATTTCGTTCGGTCCGATGACGCTCGTCAGGATTTTGGGATTGCTTGCCATCAGCGGCGGCAGCTTTTCTTTGGTGACCGGATCGGAATCCGTGACCGTATCGTCGCGGGTGACGAAGATCCAGCCTTCGCTGCCGTAGAATTTGATGCCGTTCGGATAGTCGCCGGAGATCGCCATGGTGACGCCGTTGGCGTAGCGGGCTTCGGTCTTGAACGGACCGTGCACATCCCAGAGTCCGCTCTTGGGAAATTCGGCCGTGCCCCAGATCTCGACAGGGCCGGTGTGCTCGGTATCCATGCCCCAGTGCGCGGTGTCCACATGGTGCGCGCCCCAGCCGGTGATCATGCCGGCGCCGAACTGTTCGCAGCGCAGCCAGCCGGGACGGCTGAAATCATTCTGGGGATGCACGCGGATTTCGGTGTAATAGACGTCGGGCGTGGAGCCCAGCCAGGCGTCGTAGTTCAGATTCTCCGGCACGGGCATCTGGGGCGCTTCCGGACCACTGGGATCGCCGGGCAGGCCAATTTCGACATGCTTCAACTGACCGATGCGGCCGTTGCGTACGAGTTCGCAGGTGCGATGAAACTGCTTCCATGGACTCAGCGAGCGTTGCTGCGAACCGATCTGAAAAATGCGGCCGGATTTCTGGACGACGTCGCTCAGGAAGCGTCCTTCTGCAATCGTGAGTGACGCCGGCTTCTGCAGGTAGACGTCTTTGCCGGCGCGAACGGCCGCTGCGGCGCAGAAGGCGTGCTGATGATCGGGCGTCGAAATGACCACAGCGTCGATGTCTTTATTGGCCAGGAGATCGTGAA
>DASYCD010000414.1:0-18816 GCA_036500405.1 Bryobacteraceae bacterium | reverse complement strand
GTGAATACCATCGCGGAACATCTCGACATGCTGATGGTATGCCATCATCTGAATCCGATGGTGCCGGAGGATGTGGCGTTCGCGGAAAGCCGGATTCGCCAGGAAACGATTGCGGCGGAAGACATTCTTCACGATCTCGGCGTGTTCAGCATGATCTCCAGCGACTCCCAGGCGATGGGCCGAATCGGCGAAGTAACGACGCGAACCTGGCAGACCGCGCATAAGATGAAGATGCAGCGTGGCCCTCTGCCCGGCGATTCGGAAAGCAACGATAATCTGCGCGCCCGCCGTTATGTCGCGAAATACACTATCAATCCCGCGCTGACCCACGGGATCGCTTCGACTGTCGGATCGATCGAGCCCGGCAAACTCGCTGATCTGGTGCTGTGGAAACCTGCTTTTTTCGGTACCAAGCCCGAGATCGTTATCAAGGGCGGCTTCATCGCGTGGAGCGTGATGGGAGACGCCAACGCTTCGATACCAACCCCACAGCCGGTACTCTACCGGCCCATGTTCGGAGCTTTCGGACGGGCGCCATACTCTACGTCCATTACGTTCACCTCGCAAGCGGCAATCGACGCCGGTGTTCCCGCGCGGCTGGGTCTTCGCAAGCGCGCGGTTGCGGTGAGCAACTGCCGTGCGATCGCCAAGCGGGATATGATCCTGAACAATTCCACACCGCGGCTGGAGGTCGACTCCGAGACTTACGAGGTGCGCGCCGATGGCGAGCTGCTCACCTGCGAACCGCTCAGCGTACTTCCCCTTGCCCAAAAATATTTTCTCTTCTGACTTTATGATCAACTCTCAGTCCCGACGCGCCTTTCGAATTGGAGTCGCTGGCCCTGTCGGTAGTGGTAAAACGGCTCTCGTTGATCGCCTTTGCCGGCGGCTCTCCGGCCAGCTGAGCGTGGCGGCCGTAACGAACGATATCTATACTCTCGAAGACGCCGAGTTCCTGATTCGTGTCGGCGCGCTGCCAGCGGACCGGGTTCGCGGAGTGGAGACGGGAGGCTGTCCGCACGCCGCGATTCGCGAAGATTGCTCCATGAACCTGGAGGCGATAGCCGATCTGGAGCGTACTATTGACGGGGTGGAGTTGGTTTTTATCGAGAGCGGTGGCGATAACCTGGCGGCGGCGTTCAGTCCCGATCTGGCGGACGCGGCGATCTATGTCATCGACGTATCGGGCGGCGACAAAATCCCGCGCAAAGGCGGCCCCGGCATCATGCGCTCCGATTTACTGGTGATCAATAAAATTGATCTTGCCCCTTACGTCGGCGCTTCGCTCGAAGTTATGGATCGGGATACGCTCAGGATGCGTGGGACCCGGCCGTTCGTTTTTACCAATCTCAAGAGCGAAGAAGGTCTCGATACGGTTGTGAATTGGGTACTCGAACAGGTCAGGTTGCCTCGTCGCGAACTATTCGAGGCGGCGACCTATGTACGTCCGCGCAGACATTCTCATACGCACTAATCGACCCGTTGATTCGGTGTTATCGCAGCTTGAAGATAGTAAAGAACTAATCGGGGTTGTACCTGACGCACACAATCAGGTTTTTGACCGCTAGAAAGAGGGGCCCGAAGATCGTCATGTCGAGCCCATTCGCCATTTCAGTGCGCCGGATCTCCTTCCTCTCGCGGGGATCGACTACGGAGATATAGTTTTCTCCACGCACCGCAACCCACAACTGCAGGCCGTCCCGTGTGAAGAAAGCCTCATGGAGGGACCTCCCCACACGGACCTTCCCCTTCACGCGGTTCGTTTGGGTATCGATCAGCGTGACGGAGTCCGAGGCGATCGAAACCACCGCTAATGTTTTCGAATCCGGCGAATAGCCGAGACCGTGTACCAGCAGTTCGCGGCGGTAGAGAGGACTGAGCGCGGCGGGAATGGGGTCGCCAAGCCGGATCAAGCCGAGCAGCTTGTTCGCGGAAGGATCGATGACCGAGACGGTGTTCGAAGTCTGGTCCGCAACGTAGACCCGGTCGGTCGCGGAGATCGGCGTATGGGGGCGCGCCCGTGGCCTGCTGCGCGAATGCAGCCGTTCCCAGTAAGAGCGAAAAAGAATTCGGGAACGCACGGATGTCATGTTTTTCCTATGGGTGTTGAGGGCGAGTCTGGCGCTGCTTCCGCCACAGACGCATCAGTTTCGATTTCCGATTGCTGATCCGCGATGATCTCCTGAGCCAGACGACGCATCTGCGGATCGGAGCCATGCTCCACCCCATACGGGCATACGGCCGGCGTCGAAACAACACCTCGACGACACCTCACGATCATCCCGGACTCATCCGCGGGAATCGTTCGATGGAGAGAATGATAGAGACATGAGTTCACAGCCTGAGCGTTACGACATGGTGGTGCTGGGGAGCGGGGAAGCCGGAAAGTACCTTGCGTGGGATGCGGCGGCATCCGGCAGGAAGACCGCTCTGATCGAGCGGCGCTACATCGGCGGATCGTGCCCGAACATCGCTTGCCTGCCGAGCAAGAACATCATTCATTCCGCGAGCGTCGCGCATCTGGCGCGTCAGGCTCGCGATTTCGGACTTCAGGCCCCGCCGCCCGGCGTCGACATGGAGGTCATTCGCGGGCGAAAACGCCGGATGGTGGAAGACCTGATGAAGATACACGTCGAGCGGTTCGAACGCACGGGTGTCGAATTGATTCGTGGGGAGGGGCGCTTCGTCGACCGAAAGTCCTTGAAGTGAATCTGACCGAGGGCGGCGCGCGTAGCTTCTCAGCGGAAACGGTCGTCATCAGCACCGGGTCGCGCGCTACCCTCGAGCCGATTCCCGGACTGGCGGACGCACAGCCACTGACGCCTGTGGAGGCTCTGGAACTGGCGGTTGTACCGGCCCATCTGCTGGTGTTGGGCGGCGGATACGTGGGCCTCGAATTCGCGCAGGCGATGCGACGCTTCGGCAGCGATGTAACCATCATCGAAAGAAATAGCCGGCTTCTTCATCGCGAAGACGCGGACGTTTCCGAGGAGCTCACGCGCCTCTTTGTGGCGGAGGATATTCAACTCGTAACGGGAGTTCATCTGCATTCGGTCAGCGGACGCTCGGGGGACGAAGTCACTCTCAACGCGGAGCGCGATGGCAAGCCGTTCGAACTAAGAGGATCGCATCTGCTGGTGGCGACCGGCAGAACGCCGAACACCTCGGAACTCGGCCTGAAAGCAGCGGGCGTAGAACGAACCGCGACCGGATTTGTACAGGTGGACGACCGGCTGCGCACCACCGCGTCCGGCGTCTTCGCCGTGGGCGATTGCGCCGGGAGTCCCCAATTCACGCACGCCGCATTTGACGATTTCCGGGTGGTGAGAGACGGATTGGCCGGCGGCTCACGTTCGACCACTGGCCGTCTGATGCCTTCCTGTTTGTTTGTGGAACCGGAACTGGCGCGAGTCGGACTCAGCGAATCAGAAGCGCGGCAGCGCGGAATTCCGTATCTGCTGCTGAAACTCCCAATGAAAGCCGTTCTGCGAACTCGCACCACCGGTGAGTTGTCGGGTTTTCTGAAGGCGCTGGTGGATCCGGAAAGCAGCCGCATTCTCGGATTCACAGGAATGGGCAGTTACGCGGGCGAGATGCTGGCGCCGGTGCAGCTTGCGATGACCGCCGGCTTGCCCTACACCGCGCTGCGCGATTCCATCTTTGCCCATCCCACTTACAGCGAAGGGTTAGTCTATCTTTTTTCGGCCAAACCGGAGCGTCCCGAGTGAAAACCATGTGGAGCTACGTAGCAACATCGCCGGACACCACGTTGATCCGGACAGAATCACCGCGCCCGGCGCCGGCTCGCGGACAGGCATTGGTACGCGTGCTGGCAAGCGGCGTCAATCCTCTCGATCTGAAAATCCGGGCGGGTCAGGCGCAGCACGCCAGGCATCCGCTGCCTGCGGTGCCCGGTCTGGATATGTGCGGCGTGATCGAAGAAATCGGGGACCAGGTTTCCTCATTCAGCCATGGCGATGAGGTGTACGGCATGGTGGGCGGCGTGGGCGGACTTCAGGGAACGCTGGCGGAATTCGTCCTGGCGGACGTGGATTTGCTGGCGCGGAAACCGGGCCGTCTTTCCGTTCGTGAAGCTGCTGCGCTGCCTCTGGTAACGATCACCGCGTGGGAGGGCCTGGTGGACCGCGCCCGGGTACAGAGCGGACAGAAGGTGCTGATTCACGGAGGAGCCGGCGGGGTGGGGCACGTCGCGGTGCAGATCGCGATATCCGCGGGGGCGGAGGTGTTCGCCACGGCGTCGGCGGATAAGCGGCCTGTTGTTGAGCACTACGGCGCGACCGCGATCGATTATCGAAGCCGCACTGTTGAGGAGTACGTTGAAGAAGCGACGGGCGGGCGAGGCTTTGACATCGTCTATGACACGGTTGGCGGAGCTACGCTCGATGCCTCGTTTCAGGCTGTGAGGCGATATACGGGTCACGTGGTGAGCTGCCTCGGCTGGACCACGCACTCACTCGCGCCGTTGTCGTTCCGCGGCGCGACGTACTCAGGCGTGTTTACGCTGCTTCCTCTGCTCAGCGGGCAGGATCGCGCCCATCACGGTCATATTCTCCAACGGGCCGCGGTCCTTGCCGAGGAGGGAAAGCTGGCGCCGTTGATGAACGAGCGCAGCTTTACTTTTGACGAGGTTGAGGAGGCGCATCGGTTTGTAGCGGCCGGTGCGAGCGGCAGAGTTGTGATTGGCTGAGACTCCCGGCCGAATCACCTGTCGCTGGAGGCAATCAAAGCTTCGCAGCCTTCAGCGCGGCCAATACGCTGTCATCCCTGAACGGCACTCTGCGAATGCGCACTCCCGTTGCATCGTGGATAGCATTTCCAATCGCGGCCAGCATCGGCTTCATTGCGGCTTCTCCGGCTCCGTATGAGGGGAGATCGGGGCGATTCGGGTTGGGGTCGCCATTCACGAGAACGACTTCGAGTTTTTCGGGAATATCGAGGTGGCGAAGCGTGGGATGGGAGAACCAGTCGCGGCTCGTGACCTTTTCCGTATCGAAGCGAACTTCCTCGTGAAGCGCGCGGCTCAACCCGTGCAGGGTTGCGCATTCGGCGGTACGGCGCAGGGCCTCCGGGTTGACCACGAAGCCGACGTCGTATGCGCACACCAGGCGTTTTGCAAAGACATGCCCGGTTTGACGGCTCACCTCTACTTCGGCGATCTGCGCCACCATGCTGTTGCCGCGGAAGGTGTAGGCGATGCCGCGCCCGGTGAGGATGTTTCCTTTGTCGAGCGGTCTCGGAGAAGGCCGGGGAGTCCAGCCGTAAGTCTGAGCTGCGGCTTTTAGAACCGCGATCGAACGGACTCGACGGAAACCGGGGTCGTCGGCAGGCCCCGTTGCCAGGAGCTTGAGGCGGAACTCCAGCGCATCTGCCTTTGCGGCAACTGCCGCTTCATCGATAAACGACTCGGACGCGAACGCCGCCTGCGGGCCATTCGGATCGCGAAGATTGCCGGTGCGCAGGGGAGTTTCCCAAATCTCGGGGAGGCCGACGACATCGGCCGTCTGACGGCGGTTCGGAATGGCGTAGCTATCGGAGGGAAGGGAAGCGCTGCCCCCGGCGGGCTTTGGGGTTCTGGTCCCCATCAACTGGGCGATGAGCGTGGTTTGCGGATCGTTGTAGCCGAGATGATTGAGGTCGCAGGCTTTCGCGTTGTATTCGTAGCCCACCAGATTTCCACTGGCATCGAGTGCGCCGCGCATCTTCACCAGAAACGCGGGGGACTTGGAGTCCCAGGCTGTTTCCTCGTCTCTCATCCACTGCATGCGAACGGGCCGGCCCAGCTGTTGCGCGATCCAGGCCGCTTCCGAGGCGGCATCTTCAGCCGCGGTGCGACCGAAGCCCTGCGGTCCCTGCATGTAGACCACGCGAACTTTGTCCGCCGGCATTCCGAGAAAGGTGGCGATTCCTCTTCGCATGCCGTAGGTCTTCATGTCGTTGGAGTAGATGGTCATCAGGCCGTTGGAAGGGTCGGCCAGGGCGTGGGCGCCGGCGAAAGCAGTGTGGCCCTGAAACGGAATCTGGTATTCGGCTTCGATGGTGTGCGCCGCGCCGGCGAACGCCGCGTCGGGATCGCCCGTTGTGTTAGGCCTGCCCGGGCCAGCCACTGGAGCGGTGCGCAGGTAGTCGAACAAATCCTGCGATGTGGGAAACGGCGCTGTGGCGGGTTTGTCCCATGTGGTCTTGAGGGCACGGGCCGCATTGATCGCCTGCTCTTCGCGCTCGCAGACCACAGCGACATAGTTACCCTTGTTCATCACCTGAATGAAGCCCGGCAGGTTTTTGACTGATGATTCGTCGATGCCGGTCAGCTTTGCGCAGGCGAAAGGCGGTTTCACGTTGCGCGCGTGGACCATGTTGGGCAGTTTCACGTCGACCGCCCATTTCAGGGAGCCATCCACCTTGGCGGGAATATCGTCCCGCTGGATGGATTGGCCGGCATACTTCAAATCCGGGATTTGCTTGATTTTGGCGGCGCCGGTGATGGCGTTGATATTGCCGCCGGTGAGCGCAACATTGAATTTCTTCCCACCAATCAGTTCGCCGTAGGTAATTCGTTTGGAGGGATCGGCTTTCAGTGTGATGACGCCATCTTTGACCGTGAGCGCATCTACCGGAGCGGCCAGCGCTGTGGACGCCATTCCTAAAAGGACGCGGCGCGCTTCGGCTGCCACGCGGCGCATGGGGATGGAGTCTCGTTCAATGGCGCTCGATCCGCCTGCGCCCACCTGATCGACCGTGATGTCCGTGCTGCCCATGATGCAGGCGGTTTTGTCGAAGGCGATATCGAGTTCGTCCGACATCAACTGGCGGAATGCCGTGCCGGTTCCCTGACCGGGGTCGGTCTTGCCAACGTAGAAAGTTGCGGTGTTGTCTTCGTGAATGACAATCCAGGAATCGATTTGATGATAGTCCGGAACGGGATAAGGCCCGGCGCCCGTCGCGTTGGCAGCGGCTGAGTTCTGTGCAAGGGCGTCGGTTCCCGAGGCGGTGAAAACGCCGATGCTGACTGCAAACAAGCCGGCATTTCGAATGAAACCGCGGCGGTGTGTGGCGAGAACTTTCTCGATCTGTTCGGGGATGCCGGAGGAGGTGTTCATGCGAGCGCCACCTTTTCATCCGTTGACGGAGTATCCGGCGCGAGACCGGCGACACCCTTTGTTACCCGTTTGATGGCTGTCTGCACACGGAAATAGCTCATGCAGCGGCATAAGGTTCCGTTCATAGTTTCGCGGATCTCGGCGTCCGTGGGATGCGGATTCTTGTCCAGCATCGCCTTCGCCGTCATGATCTGGCCGTTCTGACAGAAGCCGCACTGGGGGACCTGCTCATCGATCCAGGCTTGCTGCAGGGGATGCAGCTTCCCATTCGAGGAAATGCCTTCCAGCGTTGTGACCTCGGTCTTCACAGTGGATATGGGAGTAATGCACGATCGAATCGCGGCGCCGTTGATGATGACGGTGCAGGCTCCGCACTGTCCCAGGCCACATCCGAAGCGAGGTCCCTGCAATCCGAGATCATTTCGAAGAACGTAGAGTAACGGCGTGGCCGGGTCGACATCGACTGTGTGCGACGCTCCGTTCACGCTGAGGGCGATCATGCTCATCCGGCGGGGCTCCTTTATTTGAGGCTATACCGCCGTTATTTTAACGTTGTTCGCTTGCGCCAGATGTGGCGTTACGACCTGCGCGGGTACGAACACGTTTTCGAATAATCCGGCAGGTAACTTTTGCCCGCCGACGGGTGCCAGCAGATCACCGATTCCGCGGGAGATTTCTGGCCGCTTCGCACTCCTGGCGTAAAATGCCGGGCGCGATTTCCGGCGGAGGGCCCCAGTGCGGGACGGCGCTGGTGCTCAGGACTGGAAGCGCGGAACTGAACCCGCCCACCGTATGGACGGGCGCCCCGAAAATAACGGCGCTGATTCTGCAGGCGCGAATGGCGTAGGAGCACATGAAGCAGGGTTCGGCGCTTGTGTAGAGCGCGCATCCGGAAAGGTCCAGCGTTTTTAGAACCTGGCAAGCCTGGCGGATGGCTTCCATCTCAGCGTGACGCGCAATATCGTGGTGCGCTCGCACGCCTTCGATTCCTTCGGCGATCACCGCGCCGTCGCGGACGATGACGGCGCCCACTGGAATTTCACCGCGTTCGCGGGCAACCTCGGCCAGTTTCAGACACAGCCGCATATACGATTCATGCAGAGAGTCCGCCATCTGGCATCTCAGCGGATGTCCGACCCTGCGGCGGGTTTTAATATGGCGTTGCTGATGTTTGCCACAATCTCCGGATCTGTCAGGCCGGGCGTGACTCGCAGCTTCTGCCATTCCGGATCGGCCCCGAAAGCCGCCCACGCCTTATCGCGATCGGCCATGTTCTCGTAGGCCACCATATAGGTGATTCGCGGAAGATTCGCTCCGGTCAAAGCCTCGCCGAAAAACACGGGCTGCAGGCCGCATCTGCGGAATATGGCGAGTTCGCCGTCGCCAAACATTTTGATCTTCCGTTTGACCGTGGTCTCGTTGTCCGATTCGTAAGTTCGGAGTTCGAAGATGCGGCCCGCGGCGCTGGACGCCTTGCCCTTCTCGATAGCTGGAACCGTGTCGAAGCAGCGGAGTAAAGTACTCTCGATGCGTATGTACGGCAGCTCGGGATTCGTATCGAATTCGGCGAGGCCCTTTGCGTACTCGCGGTCCGCGGCCAGTTTCTCCATGGATGTTTGCATCTCGCCCAGCGAGGGATAGCTCGAAACCACAAGCAGAAACGGGGATTCCGGCGCAATCACGGCGCTGAAAACGCCGATGGGTCCGATGCCCGCCCGTCGCGCGGCAGGCGCATAGACCTGCGAAACGAAGTCGCCCGTGCGGCCCACCTGATTCGATTTGCTGTTGCGCATCTGGTAGCGCCGCAACTCCAGAAAGGCGGCCTTCGATGCGTTCGTGGGAGTTCGCGGCTGTGCGGCGGCGGTGAGCGCGGCCGCTCCGGCAGTGGTGGCGAGCATGTTTCTACGCGTCATGGGTTTTGTGTCGTGGGATTGCTTTGTCTCTGGCGGACTTATCATACAATGCCAATTGGCTGGCGAAGGTCAGGGAAGAGCCTGGCAGCTGACCAGCATTCGGCGAAAATGGCGGACCCGTGGGAGACGGACGTCCAGATCCCCAACATCAACTGCCCGTCCTGCATCCTGCAGGTCATCCAGTTCATGGACCAGCACGGTCTGAACAAGGACGGAGGCTTCACCTACCACCATTGCGCGACAATCAACATCAAGGCCGACGCATCGAAGCCGATCGATACGCGCTGGCCTGCCGCGAAGCAGTAAACTCAGTTTTCATGACCAGGTATTTCAAGTCCGGTCTGCTTCTTCTGATCTGCGGACTGTGCGCGCACGCGGCCGATTTCCGGCTTGGCATTATCGGAACCGATACCTCACACGTTCCGGTCTTCACCAAAGTATTCAACGACTCCACTGCGCCCGGTTTTGTCCCTGGCTTTCATGTTGTGGCCGCGTATAAGGGCGGGAGTCCGGATATTCCGGACAGCGCCACGCGCGTCGAGGGCTTCGCCAAACAGATACACGATACGTACGGCGTACAGATTGTGCCGGATATTGCGACCCTCTGCTCCATGGTGGATGGCGTCCTTCTCGAAAGCGGGGATGGCCGCAAACATCTGGAGCAGGCCCAGCAGGTCATTGCGGCGCACAAGCCGCTGTTTATCGACAAGCCGCTGGCTTCTACCCTGGCTGACGCGCGGGAGATCGCGCGGTTGGCGCACGAAGCCGGTGTGCCATGGTTCAGTTCCTCCAGCCTGCGCTATTCGGATCTCGCGACCGTGAAATCTCCCGACAACACCGGCGTCAGCGTGTGGGGACCCGGTCCGCTCGAAGAACACCATCAGTTGTCGCTTTCCTGGTATGGCATTCATGCCGTGGAAATGCTCTACACCATGATGGGGACGGGCTGCGTGACAGTGACGCAGACTTCCTCTCCCAATTCCGACGTGGTGGTGGGCGTGTGGAAGGACGGGCGCATTGGAGAGGCGCGGGTTTCGCGGCCGTACAGCGACTACGGGGTGGTGGCGTTCCGCGGACGCGATGCGGTGATGGCGCATCCGGTGAAGGTGGACTACGCCGCTTTGGACGCCAAAATCGGCGAGTTCTTCAAAACCGGCGTTCCGCCTGTACCCAATTCCGAGACGCTCGAAATTTTCGCCTTCATGGACGCCGCGCAGCGCAGCAAGGATAGCGGCGGAAAGCCTGCGAACCTGCAGTAGCGGTCAGTTACTCGTCGGGACCTTGTCTGCGCTATCGACGACGACGGTATCGAGCGCGATTGTCGTTTTCACCAGTTTCAGTCCGAGCTGGTCTTCAATCGCCGTCGGAATGCCGTGGGGCGGCGCGATCTCGGGTCCTTCTGCTTCCTGGATCATCGTTACGCCGTCCGGCACCCAGTCGATTGTGAAATCGTATTTGCCAGTCAGGCCGGTTTTATCCACGACGTGGGCATTCATCAGCTCCCTCAGCAGCTTTGTGATCTCGGCGAGGCTTTGCTCTCTGCCGATGGCGTGATTGGCCGTCGCTCTTGTTCCCCTATAAGGAAAAACCAGAAAGCCGGGGCGCAGCAGTTTTCCGTATTCGCCCGGCGCGCCATACTTCACCAGCGGCCCTGCGGGATCGCCGGCTCCCAGTTCCGACGAGGGAGATGCGACGAGCTTGGACCCGCCCTTCGCCAGCGTCAGATCGTAGCCCGGAAGGCCGCGAGTTTCATGATGAAGTGTCGCCCGGAACCGCTCGGTTAGCAGGTTCTGCAGCATGGTTCGAAACTGTTCGGCTGTTGTGCCGGCGGGCATCTTCGCCTCAATGTCATAACGGTTCGATCGCAGCCACGCAGGTCCGGCGACCTGATCGCAGTCGTTCTGAACCTTGCAGTCCGCGTTGTAAGCGAGAATGAGCAGGCTCTCGAGCGTCACGTTGGCGTAGGAGATCCGGCCGGGGTCAGCAGTTCCCGGTCCTCCCCGCAAGGTAGCCTGCGCATTGGCCGACCGATTCACCGGCGCGGATTTGGGATCCGTCGGCTGGACTGAAGCGGCTTCGAACGTGGCGGGCTGGGCCAAAACCGGCAATCCGGCAAGAAGCGCGAGAGCCAGAAATCGCGCGATCGATGTCATACACCGTTCTGACGCGCGGACCCTCGGGACGTGCAGAAAAACCTGGCGGGCGATCTTAGTTCGCCGACGGCTTTTCCATGCGATCCACCACCAGAAATCCGGACGGACCTCTGATCGATCGCAACCGGAGGCCGAGCTGTTCCTGAATCGCCGTGAGCAGGGAAGGACCGGAAGAATCCATCGGCGCCGGGACTGCGCCAGATTCCGAAGGCGGCGATATCACGGCGTCGGGAGTCCACTTCAAATGGATATCGTATTTGCCGGACAGATCCGTCCGGTCGACCACGTTTCGACCGAGACGGGTTGCGATGAGGCTGGCGAATAATCCCAGGGGTACGGCTGTGCCGTCGAGACTGGCTGCGCGAAAATCCATCGAGAGCTTTTCCGAAGCCTCCGAGGGTTTGAGCTTGAGTCCGCCTGGCCCGTTGGCGCCGATTTCGAGAGCATAAATGGAAGCATCGCCCGTGTCCGGGTGAAGTTCCAGACGAAAGCGGTCCGTGAGGAGTGCCTTGATCATCGCGCTTTCGCGATCCTTGTCGGCGGAGCTGTTTTCAAGCCGCGCCTCGACGTCAAAATGATCGGAGTCGATCCACCCAGGGCCGCCGGTAATCAGCCAGGGCTGCAGGCCGTAAGCAACTGCTACGAGAAATCTGGCGGTGACGTTGCTGGCGCGGAAGAGACCCGACGTGATCCAGAAGCCGCCGGGAGCGCCGCTGGCGGGCCGGATGGAGGCTACGTAGTGAGGCGCAATCTCTGGTGTGGGCTGCGCGTACAGAAGTGAGCCGGTGAGCGCCAGAATTGCGGCCACGCTATTTTTGCGCTGCGTGCAGAACCTCCTGCGCTTTCTCTATCGAGATACGTTCTAGCGCGACCGTCTTCTTATCATCGTCCTTCACATCGACTGCGGTCCCCAGGCTTTCGAAGGGCTTTATGTAGTCGTAGTCCTGCCGTTCCTCGTCCGCCATAAGCGTGGAGGGTAAGAGTAGTTTTTCGCAACGGCTGGCTATCAGTCGAGAAAGTACGGCCTTCGATGCTGGCCTGCGGAGGCGTGTTCTGCTGCGCGATCGCGGGGAGGACGATCAGCGAAAGTGACAAGCAGACCAACCAGATACGGCCACGCATCGGGAACTCCTGAAAAATTGTATCGAACTTTTCCGCGGAAGCTCGTCAAATCGACGTTTTCGAAGTGTGCGGTAACATCGGCAAATGAGGTCATCGGTGGGGCTGCGGCAGACTCTCCGGGAGTATCGCTACTCGGAAAGTCGGACGCTGCGGTTTGCCAATATGCTGGCGAGGGGAGTCTACCATTGCATCTCTGCGCCGTTTCGCTTGTGTCTGGATGGCGGATACCGGTCTGCTCTTTTTCTCCGTTTTTTCAGGGCGGAGGATCTGCAGCAGTCCACGGTGCTGACCAAAATGAACCGCTACCCCGAGATTTTTTCGGTTTGCCGCGGGTATTTTAAGGGAAGACCGGATCTTCGAATTCTGTCCTACGGCTGCGCCACCGGCGAGGAAGTACTCTCGCTGCGCGGCGCTTTCCCGTCCGCCTTCATCGTGGGAGTCGCTGAGCGTGGCGCGGAAGCATCGAGTGGATGACCGGATTGCATTCCTGGAGTCAGATCCGCTGGCGATTGCCCGGCTGGGCCCCTTCGATGCCATATTCTGCATGGCAGTGCTGCAGAGAACTCCGATGCGGATCAAGGCGGAGGATGTCCAGGACCTGAAGCAGATCTATCCGTTTGAGAAATTCGACACGAAAAGTGCGGAGCTGGATTCCTGGCTGAAGAAAGATGGACTTTTTGTTGTTCATCATTCGCAGCACATTTTTACGGATGCCGCCGCCGGGTCAAAATATTCTCCGCTTGAAAGTGCGCGGAACATTTTCAACGCGGGGCCGAAGTTCGACCGGCGCAGCCTCCGTTGCGACCGCCCCACGAATTCGGTATTTGTGAAGGTGCGGGACTGACGGATCTCTTATCTGGGGGGAAACGATGAGCACGGCGCCAAACGACGTTCATCTGCAGATCGGCTCTCTGTTGTTCGAAGGACTGGATCAATGCGACCTGACCGGACCGTTCGAGGTGCTATCGCGGATTCCGAACTCGACTTATCGGATCTTTGCGAAGATCGCGGATTCGGTACGGGATGTGAAAGGTTTGCGCCTGACGCCGGATGCCACGCTCGCGGAAGCGCCCCAACTCGATCTTCTTCATGTCCCCGGCGGCTTCGGCCAGGAAGCCTTAATGGAAGACGCCGATATCCTGGACTGGGTGCGAACCCAGGCCGCCGGAGCGCGATATGTCTTCTCTGTTTGCACGGGCGCTCTCATTTGCGGCGCGGCTGGCTTGCTCCAGGGGCGAAGAGCCACGACGCACTGGACCGCGTTCCATCTATTGCCGTACTTCGGCGCCATTCCCGTCGATGAACGAGTGGTCGTGGACGGAAATCTGGTTTGCGCCGCGGGCGTGACAGCGGGTATTGATGGCGCACTTCGGGTGGTTGCGGAACTGCGGGGCGTGGAGGCCGCACAACTCATCCAGTTGCAAATGCAATACGCGCCTGAGCCTCCATTCAACAGTGGAAGCCCTGCGACTGCGCCGGCAGCCGTCCTGGAAAGCGCCCGGCAGGCGGCAGGAGCGATTTCGGAACGGCGGCTGAGGACAGCCGAGCAAGCTGCAACGCGTTTCGGCATAACCTTGAATCCGCGGCGCGATCAGATTTAAGGAGCCGAGTCGAGGCGGTCATGAAGAACGAGGCGGCGTGGGACTGCGAGAGCTCCGGTCAGAATTCTCGTGCTGGATCGGGTGGAAAGACCTTCGGAAAATTGGTCCGTGCACTCATGTTACGTCTCGGAAGTTTCTGAACTAATGCGAACGCATGTGGGGCATGGATGGAATCCTGCCGCCGATTGTAAATCGGCTTCTACGATCAACGGCTACCGGCCTGCCGATTGACAATCGACGGCAGACTGCCATGTCAGTCCCCCACCGGTTCGCTCAATAGTGCGGAAACTTTAGAGACCTCACACTAGTTCGCGGAAGGCTTCTCCACCCGGTCAATGACCATGACATCAGCCGGTGCTTTGGTCGGCGCCAGCTTCAATCCCAGTTGCTGCTCGAACGCCGCAAAGACGTCAGGCGGCGCATCGGGAGCGTCGCCAGCCGCGCCGCCTTGCGGACCGAAAAAAGTCATCTGGGCGTCAGGCGTGAACTTCAGCGTGAAATCGTATTTGTCGGTGAGCTCCGTCTGGTCGACGACTGGTCTATCCAGAATGGAACCCTGCAGGGTGTGACCAACTTCCTGGATCGTCGCGTTCCTCACGTTGAAGTTCACTCCAGGGGTCCCTCGTCCGAAAAACAGACCGGGAAGGCCGTTCGGATCGGACTGGCTCTTAGTCAGCTTGGAACCATTTTTCGATACGGTGATCGCGTAAACAGACAGCTCTTTCTTTTCCTGGTGAAATTTGAGCTGGAAGCGATCCACCAGCACCTTTTGAAGGATGATTTTCAGCTGGGCGATATTGGGTTGGCCGGTCACGTCCGGTTTTACTTCAAGATCGAACTTGTCGGAATCGAGCCACGACGGACCGCCGCTGATCTGTTTGACATGGAGATCGTAGGCCTGACTAATAAGATCGTTCACCGTTGTGTTTACGGTGACTATGTACGGTCCTTTCACGGTAAATAGCTTGCCCTGCCGCGCCGGATCGCTCGGCTTGATTGTTGCCACTTCAAATCCCGGCTTTGCGTCGGCGGCCATTCGCACGGGCGGTGGCGGCGGCGTTGGGATCGTCCATGCCGTCTCCGGCGTGGCGCGAGTGAAAGACAGCGGCTGCGGAACTCCCTGCGACCATGTGCCGGTGATCGTTTTTCCGTCATCGCTGAGTTTGCCCTCATAGGACCCGTTCATCGGAACAAAGGTCATTTTCAGGGTCGAGCCGCTCGCTGTGATCGTCGTGGCCGCAATAGGCTGCCCACCCTGATCGATACTGTAAAACTGAGCGGCGAGCTTATCCGCGTCCGTAGTCGAGATCTTGAGAACAGTGCGCAATTCGCCGTTGGGCGCGCGAGGCGCCTTGAGAGCGCCTTGCCAGGTACCGGCAAAAGTCTGGCCGAATAAAGCGCCGGCTTGCAGCAGCGCGAGCGCGAACGAACACAAGAATATCTTCTTCATGGCTAACTCCCTGGGACGCCGGATGCTGGCGCCGATTCCAAACCGAACGGAAATGTCATAATAGCGCGATTTTAAGGTAACTCCCCGGCCACTCGATAATGGTTTTGATGGCCCAGTCCGTTCCCGATCATGCCGCCCCGCCGGTTCCGGGCAAAGAAACCAAAATTTTCGATCCATTCGATGCCGCTACAAAATCCGGTGGCTCCGAAGTCCTCGATCCGTCTGTTGTGTACAGGAATGGTTGCTGGTGGATGTGTGTCGCCGGCCAGGCCGAATGTTACGGCCCTCCTGACCTGTTCAGCGCATCGCTGCCTCCAGGCGCTCCGCTGTCGGCGCATGGCTGGGCGCTGACTCGCGACGCGAGCGGCGCGCTTACTCCGCTTGCGCGCCGGGACCGCAGCCAGGCGTGGGATGGCAATGGAGGGCGGCACGGTCCTTCGTATGTAAGGGGCTGGGATCCGCACAGGCGCGAGTGGGTGGAGCGTATCTACTACGCCGGCGCCGCGGATCATATCGGTGGTCCATATACGATCGGCTACCTCGAATGGGACGGAGCCGGTTGGATCGCGAGGAGCGAACCTGTGTTCCGCGCGGTCGAGGAATGGGAGCGCGGCAGTGTTTACGAACCGAACCTCATCTACCATAACGGGAAATGGAAAATGTGGTACGTCGCGGGCGCCAACCGGGATGACTACCTGATACATGGTTACTCAGAAAGTGAAGACGGTATCTCCGGCTGGAGTGTGCATAGCATTTTTGCCCAGGCGGAGATGAAGATGTTCGATTTCTGTGTTCGTCAGCGAGGCGCCGGCTTTGAGGCGGTGTTTTCGCGCGTCTGGGTGAAGGGCGGGGCGTCGCCTTCCGAAACCGGCCTGTGGTGGTGCCGGACGCCGATGCCCTCGTCGCGCCTGTCTGATTGGGGACAGCCCGTCCAGATCATGACCGCGGAAGATCGAGGCTGGCACTCCGGACCGTTCAAGCCTTCGCTGGCGTTCGACGAACAGGAGGACGCGAACGCACTGGTATTTTTCGGCGGGATGTACCGCACGAGCGATCCGGGCCCGTTCCCATTTGCTTTCACGCTTGGCTGCCTGGAGATGGCGTTCTCCCGAACCGCCAACGGCGGTTAATTCAGCGACGGCTTTTTGACGCCATCTATTACCCACACCTCGACTGGACCTTTGGCAGATTCCAGTTTTAGTCCCAACTGGTCCGGCAGTGCGGTGAAAAGCGAGGGCGAGTCGGCGCCGGAAGGGGAAGCGCCGCTCGGCCCGGACGACACGATATCGGGCGACCATTTCAGTTCGAAATCGTAACTCCCCGTGAGTCCTGTTTGATCGATCACTCGACGGTCCAGCAGGTTAGATAAGTTCAGTACAAGCATTCTAAGACCAACGGATTGGCCCGTTATGCTTCCACGGCCTGCGCGTATGAAGTTTTTGCCTTCAGCGGATTCCTTCATCTTCGGCTTTCCGTTGGCCGCAACCAGAATATAGACTGGCTGCTCCCTGGTTTCGTGGTGTATGGTCAATTTGAAGCGGTCCGCAAGAAGGCTCCTGAGCCGTTCGCCAACCTTTCTCCGCTCTCCGCTCAGAGTTGCCGGATCGGCTGGATTCGCAGAGTCCATCGGGGGGCGCGCATTTATATCAAACCCGTCTGTGTCAATCCATCCGGGGCCTCCGATAACCTGAAATGGACGTACGCCGTACGCAATCTCCACGAGAGCCCTCAACGTCACTCCGGTAAACTGAATGCCGCCGTTGGGGAGATAACGGGTTAAGCCACCCAGCCCCGCGCTCGGTTTCACGGAGGCGACATCGAATTTTGCGGGCGATTCCTGGCAGTACATGGCAGGCCCCATACAAAGCAGGATCGCGCTTTTGGCTAATTTGGAAAGGTTTATCGCCAGCCTCCGCTATCAGCATGGACGCGCGGCCGGAGCGAAGTGTTGAGTTCTGATTGTTCGCTTACCGCTCAGCGTGGCGAATGAATGAGACACTCAATTGTGTTCCGAAAGCTTCCAATCGTCTTCTGTCTTCTGGGCGCTTCTCTTGGGTATGCGCAGACCCCGGTAGTTGAATCGGTCCTGCACGCCGCGAATTACTCGCCGCTCATCGCTCCCGGCGTATGGGTCGCGATATTCGGCAGTAACCTCTCGCCCACGACCACAGTCGACACGACGCTCCCGATCCCGTTGCAACTGGGCGGAGTTACGGTCACGATGAGCGGTTCTTCGTCCCAGCGCGCCCCTTTGACAGAGCAACTGCCTCTCCGCTATGTTTCTTCCATCCAGATCAACGCGCTGATCCCTTTCGACCTGGCGCCTGGGGGCGTCAATCTGGTCGTCGCGACGCCCACCGGAACCAGCGAAGCGTTTTCGGCGCGTTTGAGTAATCTGGCGCCGGCGATCTATTCTCAAAATGCAACCGGCACGGGGCCAGCCCTGGTGTTCGATGCGAATTTCCAACCGGTCACGCAGGTTACAACCGCGCCGCTGGTTCTTTATGCAAGCGGTCTCGGCGCCACGAATCCTCCGGGCACATCGGCGGGTGGTAGTGCGGCGGAGCCTTTCAATCGGACCGTGTCTACGCCTCTCGTCCGGATCGGCGGAGTGCAGGCACAGGTCCTGTTTTCGGGTCTCGCGCCTGGCCTGCCGGGCGTCTATCAACTGAATGTGGTTCCCTCATCGAGCACGCCGCCGGAAGACAACTCGCTGAGCGTCGGCTTTTTTAACCCTCTCGCGGGAAGCCCCGGACCGGGCGGGCTGACCACCTTGCCTGTCCCCGAAGGATCAAACACGGCGAATGTCACCGGGAGCCTGAGCCCCACTTATCCAGTTAATTCCACCGTCCTGACCTTTACACCCCTGGTGACCGCCGCTAAATTCAGTGCGGAATTCGATATCCTCCCTGGGGCGCAGCCGTTCAACCTTGTTGCGTCATGCCCCGGTGGCTCCATGACTGTGGCATTTAACCCCGCGGCGGGCACATGGCAGGCAACGGCGAATGTTCCGACGCAGACCCTGCGAAGCGGCGACTTCAGTAACGTTAAGACCTCTCAGGGTTCTTTTATTCAGATTTTAGACTTTCTGAATGACAACTTTCAATTTCCCAACAACGTCATCCCGCCATCCCGGCTCGATCCAGTGGCTGTTCAGGCAATGTCCTCGGTTCCGCTTCCCAACTACACAGGCCCCATTGCAAACGTGAACTTGTTGCTGCGGGGAGCAATCCCGCCCGGTGGACACTTCGTCGTCAGCGACTCCAGCAATTCGAATCTTGCGAATTTTGGCGGCTTCGTGTATGTCAACAAGCCGAATTTTGGCAATCAATTCTGGCGGACGAATGTGTGCAGCCTTGTGATGGACGGCGTACTGATGTCGTCCAGTCTGATCACGTTTCAATGAGACCCTTTCGCGTTACTCGGCCGCACACGCATACGAACCGGCCTCCGCGGGCG
>DASYCD010000413.1:0-4573 GCA_036500405.1 Bryobacteraceae bacterium | reverse complement strand
AGAGCGTTCCTGTTTTGCGCTCGAGGCCAATGCTCGAGAGACCCCGGCGCACGGTTGGGGTTCGTTCTGCCGCGGATGGGGCGTTGAGGCGGAGAGCAGGTATTTCGGCGAGATGGTAGCGGGCCGATGGGGCGAGCGAGGCCGTCCGCTTCGCGGGGAGGATGCGTGGGGCGGTGAGGGGCGTTGCCGATTTTTCCGGCTGTGCGCTCAGGGTGATTGTGAGGGACAGAAAGAGGAAGACGAAGAGCCGCAATTTTCAGCGTAGAAGAGGGCGTTTTGACGGGCAACAGGGAAGATACCTGGATTTGCGGGAATTCATACCTAAATTGGCCGCTGCTAAACGCAGATGCGCGCAGATAAGAAAAGGCCTTGGTGCCGTGAAATGACGGTATGCTGACTTACTGTGGGTAATACGCGACTTTTATTGCCGGTGTTCGGGATGCTTCTGTGCGCCTTGCCTGCGCAGGCTAACGATGTCATCTTTCGCGGAAAGGTTGTTCGCGATGACGGGTCGCCGCTGGGACACATGGTCACCGTGCAGCGCGTGTGCAGGGGCGAAGAGGAGCCGGTACGGGAAGGCGTTGCGTCGCCCAAAACCGGGGAGTATTACGTACGGCTCGACTCCGATACTTTCAGTCAGGTTTATGCCGGACTCAATATGGTGCCGGTGGTCTGTACGCTCGAAGCTTACGATCAGCATTTCGTCTCGAGCGAGATTGATCTCTCGGACCGTTCGATCCTGAATAATCCCCGTTTGCCGGATATCGTTTTAACGCCCGCGACTCGCACTACCGCCCTCGGCAATCCGGGTGAGCCGAGCGCGCCGCGCGCCGTTTCGCGGACCTGGAACCAGGCGGTCAACCTGGCGCTGGCGCGCAACTGGGCGGCGGCGGAAGCTCCTCTGCGTTCGGTAGTGGAACGGGCGCCGAAATTTGCCGCGGGATGGTCCGCACTCGGGATCCTCTATTCCAATCTGAATAAGCCCGAAGACGCCCGCAAGGCGCTTGAACGCGCGATCGAGCTTGACCCCCAACCGCTCTCTCCTTATATGGGGCTGGTTACCGCCGAGATCAGCCTGAAGGATTGGAAAGCGGCCGAGGGTACGGCCCGGACACTGATCGCCGCCGACAAGAAGCATGTCTACATCGAAGCTAATCTCATGCTCGGCGTGGCGCTGTATCAATTGCGCGAATTCGACAATGCGCTGGCCGCCGTTAACGATGCCATGCGGCTGGACAAGCTTCATCAACTGCCTCGCGCCGAGTACATGGAAGGGCTGATTTTGGAAGCGAAGGGCGATCTTTCGGGCGCCGGGCAGCACCTCAGAGATTACGTCCAGCAGCATCCTCATGCGAAGGATGTAGCGGCGGTCAACGATCGCCTGGCCAATCTCGGCAAGGCGCCGCTGCCGGATCTTTCGTCCGAAATCAACACTCTGGATTTGCGCGCCGCGGCGGCCGGGGTATCTCCCGTGCCGGGCGGCATCAAAGCGTTTTCGGCGGTGGCGCAGTTAAAAAACGATCCGGGGTACGACGATTTTTTCCTGGACTACTCGCGGGCAATCAACCAGGCGGGGGCGAGCCGGGACGCCACCGATGAAATTCGCGTCTTCATCGCGACGGTCGCGGCGCTCGAGGCGCTGGGAGAGCGCCACGACGGGGGGACGTCTATGCGGTTGTCCCTCGATAGCGAGGAGCATGTGCGCAAGGCCCGCGAAATTCTGGCGCAATCCGGCTGGAAACTGGTTTCGAAGGGAGATCAATACTCGCTCGAACCGGGCGGCGGCGCCGATGATGGGCTTCGCGAATGGGCGCTGGTGTGCCTCGGGGTGGACGAACTGGCTCTGAAACAGGCCATCCGGCAGAAGCGGGAATTCACTTTCGAGATTCCTCGCGAAAATGCGCGCCTGATCGGCGGTGCCGCGTGGGGCGTGCTGCTCAAGGGCGTGCCCGATTTACCCGGCGGGCCGATCGAGATCTTTTCCAGAGACTGGCGTTTTCCCAGAGTTTACAGCGGCCTGGCCGCCATGGACAACGAAACCGCTGGAGCGGTGGTTTCGGCGGTCGGATTGAACAATCTGATCGTCCAGTATTCCAGGCTGATTGCGGACTTCGGCGATTCGATCCTGCTCGCCGGGACACACGTATCTGTTCCTGGCGGCGCCAAAGCGGAGGCTGCATGGTCCAAACTGGCCGGCGCGAAACCCGAAAATGCGGCGCCGTTTCTACGGGCTCTTTTCGAGAAAGACCAGGGCCGTTTGCTGGCTTTCTACTTCGACGTGTTTCACGCCGATTTGCCGCGCCAACAATACATCACGGAAACGGCCGACCGCGCCCAGGCCTTCTACAACTGGTATCGGGATTCCATGCCGGGTCCCGGAGCGCCGATTGCCGCCGAACGCTGGCAGGCCGCGATTCTGCAGAAGATCATTCAACCTTCGGGCAGGGTGAACTTTCCCGGCGGCCCGGAAGCATGGGGCGCCCGCGGCGATGGCAGCGACGAGATTCTTCTGCATCGCGCGCCGGCTTCGGTGCTCGCTTCTATCAGCGAATTGCAGGATAAGCGGAGAGCGCCTTTCAGCGCGGCGGCGGTCCGGCTGCTCGTTCAGCACCAGGCGGAGTGGCACAACCTGTTTCGTTATTTCGAGAAATTGCCGGCACTCGATGATCCGGAATTCGCGGCGCTGGCAGCTTTCGGCGATGGCGTGGAGAAGGCCGCGCCGGAGCGCCGCGATGTTCTGCTGGGCGACTGGCATTCGCTGGTGGAACTGACCGTACTCGGGACGCAGTCCGGCGCGATCTCGAATTCCCAGGCGGCGCAGTTTTTCCGTGAGGCGTGCGAAGCCGTGCGATCGCCGAATCCATCCGCGAGGGCAATCGAAATTCTTCGCGCCATGGCTGGCGGCGCCGCCGATCTGGATGAGGCCGTGCCTGGCCAACTGCTGCGCCTCAGTGGAGCGCGCCTCGATGCCTACAAAGCTATCGAGCGGCTGCAGCAAGTACCCTCGTTCGCGGCGTTGAATAGCGACGCTGCGCTGACCGGCGCGGTTTATGGCGCTCTGCTCGATCCCTCTTATCTGCTCGTGGCGGAAGACCCGCAACTGCTCGGCAAGCACAACTTCGTCCCTGTCGAAAATTCGCAACAGACAATTTTCGCCCGTTCCCGGCTGGAGATTTCCAATGTTTCGCCGGGCTCGCGTTTCGTGGGGGGATTCGAGGATTTTCAGACGGCGGCTCAGGCGCTTCGCCGGCAAGTCGTGGGGCCGCTTCTGGCGCCGCTCACGGCCGGACCGGATTCAGCCGCTGTACCGGCTTCCGGTTCCGCTCCCGGCGGCACGTCTCCCTCCAACGACGTGCTGTTCAAAGCCGACGGCCGCATCGTGGAAGTCTATACAACCGTCACGGACAGCCGCGGCCGGTATATCGACGACCTGAAGGCCGGTCAGTTCAGGGTTCTGGAACAAGGGAATTCGAAACCGGTCTTCGCGTTTGAGGATCACAATGCCGCTGTTTCGGTAGCGCTGGTCTTCGACACCACCGGCAGCATGGTTAACACTCTGCCTTTGTTGAAAGCGGCCGCGACGCAACTGGTGGACGATCTGCGGCCCACCGATTCGGTTGCCGTGTATTCGTTCGCCGAGTCCGTGAACGAGAACCAGCCTTTCACTACTGACAAAGACGCCGCGAAACGCGCGATTCTCAAGACCCATGCGGTGGGGAACACCGCGCTCTACGACGCGCTGGTTCGGGTCAATCGCGATCTCGCATCTCGCGGCGGGAAAAAGGTCATTATCGTATTTACCGATGGCAGCGACAACGCCAGTATGCTCACGTCCGCTGTCTCCATTGAACGCGCAAGGTCCCGGGGAATTCCGATCTACACGATCGCCGAAGGCGACGCCGTGGCGCAACAGGAACTGATTGGTGAACTGGGGAGAATGTCGCAAGCTACCGGAGGAAGCCAGTTCCTGATTCACCGGTTGAGCGACATTGCGCCGGTCTTCGAAAAAGTCTCGCAGGAACTCATGCACGGATACCTTGTGGCGTTTCAGCCTTCACCGGGCGAGAACCATGAATGGCGCAGGATCGAAGTTCTGCTGGACGGGAGAAAGGGTTTGCAGATTCGCGCACGCGAAGGATTTTACGTGGAGTAGATACGGTCAGGGGATCGACGGCATTGCTGCGACCAGGCGCTTCGTAAACTCATGCCGCGGATTTCGAAACAGCTCTTTCGGTGGGCCGGATTCCACAATTCGACCCTGATGCAGAATCTCCACGCGATGGCTGATCGCGGCCACTGAAAGCAGATCGTGCGAGATGAACAGCACGCTGGTTCCGTCGCGCTGATTCAATTCCTGAAACAGCTTCAATACGCTCGACTGCGTGATGGCGTCGAGGGCGCTCGTTGGCTCATCCGCAATCAAGAGACCGGGCTTGTGCAGAATGGCCAGCGCGATCAGCAACCGCTGTCCCTGGCCGGTGCTCAGTTGCCCCGCACGCTGGCGCAGAAAGTCACCACTCACCGGCAACTGTACGCTTTCGAGGAGACGACCGAAGAAATCCGCGGGCGGCGT
>DASYCD010000412.1:0-4151 GCA_036500405.1 Bryobacteraceae bacterium | reverse complement strand
GGCAATCGCCTCGCGATCATCCTTCAGCCGGTTATAGGTGACAATCTTCGCGCCAAGCTCGCGCGTCGCCTCCATTTTGGAGGGCGGCGCATCCTCCGGCATCACGATCGTCGCGGCAGCCCCGACGTGCTTCGCGGCAATTGCCACCGCCTGCGCGTGATTCCCCGACGAAAACGCCACGATGCCGCGCTTCAGCTCCTCCGGAGACAGCGCCAGGATCAGATTGGCCGCTCCGCGGATCTTGAACGCCCCGCCCCGCTGGAAATTCTCACACTTGATGAAAAGCTCCATCCCGGCGCGCTCATTGAGACTGCGGGACGTCATCACCGGCGTGCGCTTCACCAGGGGACGCGTACGCTCCGCGGCTTCGCGGATCATGTCTGGGGCAATCGAAGGGGTAGTCAAATCAGGCTCTTAGCGAGCTGCTTGAAACGCAAGCTGCTGAGCCCGATTGTAACGAACGCGATCCTGATGTTCCTGATACAGCGTCCCGAAGCCCGCCCAGTAATAACCGGCGACGAACAGCCCCAGGAACGGCAGCGAGGGGAAATTATAAGTCTGGATGGCGAAGACGCACATATATAGGAAGTACGTTCCGAACGCCAGTTCGAAATACGGGAGCAGACCGCTCTTGCTCTTGTACTTCTTCACCACCTTCCGCTGAACGTTGCCTTCGATCGCGTACTTCGGGGTGCGGACGAATCCGCTCTGCACTCCGAATAATGCTTCAAGCACCGCGCGCGTGTTGATGAGCGTGAGCCCGACACCCACCCCCATCAGCATCGGCAGGAACAGAAAACTTCGCTTCCAGGATTTCGGATGCAGCTCGCGCTGCGCGATCACGTAGAATGCGGAAATCGACCAGAACGACGCGACGATCAGCGGGAAATCCAGCAGCATCATCTGCCAGACGCCCATGTAAAACCGCACGATCATGACCGGTAGCATCAGCGCCGAAATGATGATCATCAACGGATAAGAGATATTGGGCGTGAGGTGCATGAAGGCCTCCGCCTTCACGCGAAATGGAATCTTCGCCCGGACGAGCGAGGGAAGCAGCTTCTTCGCGCACTGCGTCAGCCCCTTCGCCCAGCGGAACTGTTGTACCTGGAAGCCGTGAATTTCAACGGGCAGCTCGGACGGGCAATCGACGTTCGGAATATAGACGAACTTCCAGCCCTTGATTTGCGCCCGGTAACTGAGATCGGAGTCTTCGGTCAGGGTGTCATGCTGCCAGCCACCAGCATCGTCGATCATCGTGCGCCGCAGAATGCCGGCGGTGCCGTTGAAATTGAAGAAGTATCCGGCGCGGCTACGGGCGCCGTGCTCAAGGATGAAATGCCCGTCGAGCAGAATCGCCTCGACTTCGGTCAGGAAGTTGAAACCCTTATTGAGGTAGCTCCACCGCGTCTGCACCACACCGACCTTCGGATCGGCAAAGTGATGGATCGTCCGCAACAGGAAGTCCGGCGGCGGAATGAAGTCGGCGTCGAAGACCGCGACGAATTCCCCGGTCGCGCTCTTCAGGCCTTCCTGCAGCGCTCCCGCTTTGTAGCCTTCGCGATTGGTCCGATGGAGGTACTGTATCGGATAGCCGAGATTCAGGTAGCGTTCGCACAAAGCTTCGGCGAACGGATGGGTGTCGTCGGTGGAATCGTCGAGAACCTGGATCTGCAGCAGCCCTTTCGGATACTCGATCTTCACCACCTCATCGATCAGCCGCTCGAGCACATAGCGCTCGTTATAAAGAGGAAGCTGAATGGTGACAGGCGGCAGCGAATCGAATTGGCGTGGCGGCTCCTTAGTAGCTTTCTTCCGATGTTTGAAATAGGTGTGAATCGTATCGAACCGGTGCATCCCGTAAATCGAAAGGATGCCCAGGATACCGAAATACGGAATCAGGATCGCCCAGTCAAACCACGCAAGGTGGTGAATGCCGGCAAAGGTGTCGTCAAACATCCCACGCGAAATCTTCGTGAGCGTGGACGTAACCAGCAATGCGGGCACCAGCGAGGGCAACATAATTTCGTAGCGGGGCGTTTCCACGGCGCAGACCGGCCCCACGCCGGGCTGCGGAACAAACATACCTATTGTATAACGGCCAAACCGCCTGGTTTGCGCCGTTTAGGCCCGCAATACCGGTACCAATGAGGGTTTCATCCCGCGCGAAACACCGCTACAAGGCCAGCCGTCCGCTCCCGGCCCCGGTTGCCACCCGCCAATCAGCTACCATAGTGACTGGAGGAATGGCCGAGTGGTTGAAGGCGCCGGTCTTGAAAACCGTTAGAGTCGAAAGGCTCTCGGGGGTTCGAATCCCTCTTCCTCCGCCAACCCAACTTTCCGGGAACCAAACTCCCTCCCCCCGGCTATATCCTTTGTAGCGGTATATTTTCAGGTAAGGCGGCAAATGCATGAATAGCCGGGTCTGGCGCTGGACCCGCATTATCGTCTGTATCTTCGGCATGTGGCTGCTCGCCAGGATCACGTACGCGGTCCTGCCTGAAGAGGATGAGGTGGGCGCCATGGTGCTGCTTCTGTGCGTCCTTGCCAGCGCCACGCTCGCGGACCGCAGCCTCGCGGTCGCCGCATCGCTCTCCGCCGGTCTTTCGTTCAACTACTACTACATCGGCCCGGCCCTGAGCCTTCGTCTCAGCTCCGCGCAGGATGCGGTGAACGTCGGCGCCTTCATCATCGTTGCCCTCACCGGTAGTCATCTGTCTCTCAGCGCACGTCAGCGCGCCGAAGACAGCGAGCGCCGCCGCGGTGAAATGGAACGGCTCCAGCGCCTCTCCGCCGCGCTGCTCTCCGCCGATATCGTCAGCGATGCCGCCGAAAAGGCGGTCCGTGAAATCGTCAATCAGTTTGGCGGCGGGGCGGTGCTCACGGTCGATAGCGTCCGCGAATCCTTCCGGGCCGGCGACACGGATTCCACCAGCCCGCCTCCCCTTGTGCTTCACAGTCCAAATCAAAACGGCCGCCTTGAGCTATACGGCATGGAGCCATCCGTTGAAGTCCGCAGAGCTCTGGCGAACCTGATCGGTCTCGTTCTCGATCGCGCGGCCGCCTCGGAAGCGCGTTCCCGCGTCGAAGCCACACAGCGGGGCGAACAGCTTCGCAACACGATTCTCAATGCGCTCGCCCACAATTTCAAAACGCCGCTCACCTGCATCAAGGCCGCCGCTTCCATGATGCGCGGATCTGAGGGTGTGCCCGGCGCCTACAGTCAGGAACTCGTCGAGGTCATCGATGAAGAAGCCGACCGTCTCGACGCGCTCATTCAGGATTCACTCGATCTCGCCCGCATCCAGGCCCGCCAGGAAAATCCGCGCGTTGAGGATTGCACCATCGATTCCGTCGTCTCAGGCGTGCTCGATAAAATGAAGCGCTATCTCGCGCGTCACACCATTATCGTGGCCGTGCCCGAAGATTTACCCGAGGTGCGCGGCGACCGTTTTCTGTTTGAGCAGATGATCGGCCAGATTCTGGACAACGCCTGGAAATACGCCGCCGCGGGATCCCGAGTCTGGATCACCGCCTGGCAGGAGAACGCGGAGATCATCCTGACCATCCGCAGCGAAGGACCACAGATTCCCGAAGAAGAGCGCACGCTGATTTTCGATCGTTTTTATCGCGGCGCACGCAGCCGTGCGAGTGTGGAGGGGACGGGACTCGGACTCGCCATCGCAAAAACGATCGCTGAAGTACATGGCGGAAGAGTGTGGCTGCAAGCCGCGGACGAGGGGCCGGAATTTTGCTTTGCGCTCCCCGCTGAACCAATCGAGAAAGGAAAAGACCATGATCGAGAACCGTACTATATTGCTGATTGACGACGAGCCCCAGATCCGGAGAGTCCTTCGCACGAGCCTCGGCTCGAAGGGCGCCCGCGTCCTCGATGCCGCGAGCGGAGAGGAAGCAATTGAAATGCTGCGGCGCGAAACCGTCGACCTGATTCTGCTTGATCTCAACATGCCCGGCATGGGCGGACTCGCCGCCTGCCGCGCCATTCGCAGCGGCTGGGATATGCCCATCGTTGTCGTCTCCGTCCGCGATTCCGACCACGACAAAGTGGAAGCGCTCGATGCCGGCGCCGATGATTATGTCGCGAAGCCCTTCAGCTTCGACGAATTGATGGCGCGCATGCGCGCGGCGCT
>DASYCD010000411.1:0-5451 GCA_036500405.1 Bryobacteraceae bacterium | reverse complement strand
AGCTCTGGCTGCAGCGCGGTGGACGCCGCTGGCTCGCGCTCGCATTTTTTCTGTGGGGTCTGGGTCTGTGGGATAAGGCGCTGATGATCTGGGATCTGGCCGGTCTGACAGTCGCCGTTCTCTGTGTCTACCCGCGCGAATCCTGCCGTGCGCTGCGTCCCAAAACCGCGGGCATCGCTGCCGTCGCGCTTGTAGCGGGCGCACTGCCGCTGATTGCCTTCAACTTCGCCCACCACGGCGCGACCGCGGTCTCGAATACGAATCTCGCGCTGGTTTCGATCCCGGACAAGCTTGCGGAATTGAAGGCAGTCTTTAGGGGAGATGTTTTGTTCGACAACATCGTCGCGGCCACGCCGGCGGCGATTCCACGAGAGCGGGCTACATTCATCGAGCGCGCCTCGATTGCATGGAACGATCAACTCGGTCCGCAAACGACGCGGCCCTTCCTGTTCGCTCTCGTTCTCGCGGGAATCAGCTGGCCTTTCCTGCTCCGCCGGCGGCAAGGACGCATTCTGGCGTTGCTCGCTATCGCATCGGTTGTCGCGTGGCTGCAGATGGCGGCAAACACGGGAACAGGGGCGTCTGCTCATCACGTCATCCTGCTCTGGCCTCTTCCCTGCGCCTTCATCGGGATCGCGTTGGCGGGAGCGTCAGAGCGCTTGCCGAAATACGGGCGCTGGGCAGTCGCCGCGCTCGTCGCATGGTTCACCATCGCGAACACGCTGAACACGAACACGTACCTCGCGGTCCTGATCCGGAACGGCGGATCCACCCCATGGACCCGCGCCTCCGAGCGTCTGGCCGGCGCGATCTCCCACTACCGCGATGATCCGATCGCGACCGTCGACTGGGGATACGTGAACATTCTTCGTATGTTCTATGGCGGCGCACTCCGGCTGACGCCCATCGATGAAGCCACGCCCGATGAGATCGCCGTCGCGGTTCTGAAGCCGAACGCGATCTTCATTCAACACACTGAGGATAACCAGATGTTTCCCGGTGTCAACGAAAGACTTCGGGGCATTGCGGCCGGTCTCGGCTACTCAGAACAGCCGCTACGCACCGTTCATGACGATGAAGGCCGCGCGATCTTCGAAATATTCCGCCTGACGAAAAATCCTACGCCGCTCGATGGATCGTCAACTTCCGGCCGTAGATCTGGCGGAACAGGGGGTCCAGGCGGTTAGCGGCCCAGATTTCCAGTTCGATACCGGTCGAATCCGCCGCGTGCAGATTCACTTCGATCTCGCGTTCGCTCACCATGCACTCCACGGCGCGAACTTTCTGGGCGTTGCTGCGGTCGAGACTATCCGCCAGCCGCAGCAGCGGCGAGAGCAGGTTGACGGCTCGCTGATCCTCCGCACTCAGCGTCTGAAAACTCTCGTGTTCCGGCGCGGGCATGCTCTTCCGGTGATAGCGGCACAAATTCGCGATGAGTCCGCGTTCGATCAGATTGAACCCGGGCATGTCGGAATTCGAAACCAGATAGAACGAATGCTTGTGATGCCGCGTGTCGCTGACGAAGTGTCCCACGTCATGCAGGTAAGCGCTGGCTTCGAGCAGGCTCCCGAATGACGGCGCGAGCCGATGCAGGCTGTGCAGATCGTGAAACAGATCGTTGGCGAGGCGCGCCACGCGCTGCGCATGCCGCTGGGAAACGCCGTAGCGTTCCGCCATCCCTTCCACCATGGTGCGCTGCTCCGCGGTGAGGCGGCTGGCTTCGCGGCCCGCGCCGCGCGCCGCCAGATCCGCGATGATGCCGTCACGCACGCCTGCCGCCGAGTGAAACAGCGACGGCATGCGAAACGCATCGAGCGAGTGCATCAATACGGCGGCGCCGGGAATAATGATTTCCGCGCGCCGCGGACCGATCCCGACAATCTTCTGCCGCCGCTTCACATCCAACCCGACGATCTCTTTGTAGAAGCTGCGCAACTGCGCCGCCGAAGCGCGCCGCCGGTCGGCTTCATCGCGCCGCGCGCGCGGAATACGGCTTACCGCGCTCACCACCGCCGCCGCCGTGGATGAGGTCGCCACCACGCGATCGATCCGCTTCCGCCCGATTTCCTGCACCGCGGGCGCCATGCGCTCCGCAATATACTGTTCGAGCCTCTGTACTTCGGCGGCCGTGGGAGGGTCGTTTTTCAGAAACAATTCCTGCAGCCGGATGGCCCCGAGCGGCTTCGAAAACGCCGCCCGAACATGCGGGCCTTCGCTCAGAATGAACTCGGCGCTGCCGCCGCCGATATCGATGATCAGGAATCGCTCATTCTCATGCGGCCAGCGGCTCGCGACGCCCAGATGGATGAGGCGCGCTTCTTCCTGGCCGGAGATGATTTCAATGTCCGTGCCGAGCGCCGCCGAAGTACGCGTGAGGAATTCCGCCTGATTCCGCGCATCGCGCACGGCCGCGGTAGCGACAGCGCGGATGCTGAGAACATCGTGCCGCTTCCAGATAACGGCCATGTTGGCAAGCATGCCGCAGAGCGTGTCCAGCGCGTCCGCGCCGATGCGCCCGTCGCGAAATACGCTGGCGCCGAGCCGGGTGACCTGACGCTCCGAAGCCAGAATGCGAGGCGCGTTCCCCGCAACGACTTCCGCCACTTCAAGCCGGACTGAATTGCTCCCAATGTCGACGGCGGCATAGCGAGCCATACGATGGATATGATACGACCCGTCCCTGAGGCAACTTATGGAGCTCTATCTTTTTCGTCACGGCGATGCGGAGGATGCGCCTCCCGGTAAGCCCGATTCTTCGCGCGCGCTCACCGCAAAAGGCGTGGAACGCTCGGCTTCGGTCGCGAAAATGGCGCGCGATGCGGGTGTAACTCCGTCACTGATCGTTTCCAGTCCTTACCTGCGCGCGATGCAGACAGCGGAAGTTGCCGCGAAGGAGTTCGGTTGGAATGGTGAAATTGTGCAACTGCAGTCGCTCGTTCCTCACGGAGCGCCGGAGAGTGTGTGGAGTGATCTTCGCGACCTCCACGACGAGACCGCTATCCTTCTCGCCGGACATGAGCCGCTGATGGCGAGCCTGGCGGCGTATCTTCTCGACGCGCCGGGGCTGAGGGTCGATATGAAAAAATCCGCCATGATCCGGATCGATGTGGCGGGTATGGGAACGGCACCGCGCGGTGTACTACGATGGATGGTCGTACCAAGACTGACGTGAAAACACTTTGCCTCCTGTTCGTGTTGTCCGCTGTTTGCTCAGCGCAATCGGTGAGCGAATTGGGCAAGTTGTCCATTCCTGTGTCTCTCGAACTCGCT
Organism: Bryobacteraceae bacterium; assembly: GCA_036500405.1. Lineage (GTDB taxonomy): Bacteria > Acidobacteriota > Terriglobia > Bryobacterales > Bryobacteraceae > BOG-234. The sequence continues at coordinate 2,181 of DASYCD010000411.1, read as the reverse complement.
CCCGATGGCGCGAGGCTCTGGTATAAATTTGGCCCCGGCTGGTGGGAGATCGCGACGGCGCCAAACTCGAAACCGACGAGGGTGGAAGCGCGTGAGGCCGCCGCGCAGGTCAAGCTGCCCGGCATAAACGGGACGCCCCGTCTCACCAGTGTCGAGCAATCTCCGGACGGCAAGTGGACCGCCTGGATCGACGCGGAGAAGCCCTACGGGCCGAGCTTCCTGTATTGCCGTTGCAGCGAGTCCGCAACCGGCAAGCCGCAGCCGCTTTCACGGATGCCCGTCATGGCATTCCGCTGGGCCAGCGATTCCAGATCGTTCTGGGTGATTGCTTCTAACGTTTCTGACGAACCGTTCGGCCGGATGAGTCTCGAAGGGAAGTTCGTTTCGCTGAGCGGGGGTGCGGCCGCCCGGAGCCTTGGTATGGCGGCTGCCAACGATGTGGTGGTGTGGGTGCAGAGCGACGGCTCCCACCACGGAACCATCTGGGTGCGAGACCGCGCCGGGAAGATTCGAACACTCGTCGATCCGAATCCGCAGACATCGGAGTGGAGCAGGGGATGGACGCAGGAAGTGGTTCGCTGGAACAACGCGCACGGAGAAGAATTGCAGGGGATTCTTGCCGTACCTGTGGACGGCAAGCGTTTGCCGCTGATTGTCGATCCCTATTCGAGCTGGCGGAATCGCTTTCTGAACATTCCGTCGCTGGGCAATTACGCGTTCGTGAAAGCGGGCTTCGCCGTGTTCTTCCCCGATCACCGGGCGCCGCATACGCTTCCGGAATGGGCATTCGGCGAGGCATACGTGGGGGCTTCAAAAGATCGGGACCCGGTGGACGTTCTGACGGACGATGTAATGACCGGAGTTGCCGAACTGGTTCGAAGGGGCGTTGCCGATCCCGCCCGTTTGTTTCTTTACAGCACCAGTAATGGCGCCAGTGCGATCAATCAGCTTCTCACCTCCACGACCGCGTTTCGCGCCGCGGTTTCTCATGGAGGCGTGTCAGACTGGCTGAGCTACTATCGGGCGAACGAGCCCCGGGGGGATATGACGATCCCCGGTTTTCTGGGCGGCAGAAAACCGGAGGACTCTCCTGACCTCTACCGCCGGATTTCGCCGATTGATCACGTGGATAAGATCGTGACTCCGCTATTGCTGGCTGTGGGAGCGAAAGACAGTATTGCGGGTGGCGGCAGCCGGTACGAAGATGCTGTCCACTTTTCCGAAGCCCTGCGCAAGGCGGGCCGCACCGTCGATTTTGTGGTTTACCCCGATGCCGGCCACGGCGTTCCCGGTTCATTGGCGGAACAGCACGTCCGGAAGGCAATCGAATTCTTCCGCTCTGCTCCACCCCTGAAGCAGTAAGGTTAGTGTGGCGTCCAGTGCGGGGCGCTGCTGAAAAGTCCGCCACCCACGCCGATCTGGATCGAGATAAACATCCCGAACGCGACGCTCAGAATTCCGGACCCCACCGAAAACGCCTGATTCCAGCGCGACATGGCGGCGCCCGTGTAGACGATCGGGAACGCCATCGCGGTGGTCATCACCGCCATACCGGCAACGGTGCCGAGGCCGAAGAGCAGCAGATAGGCAATCGCCCACCAGGGATCGCTGATCGTCGTCATCACAAGAATGGCGACAGCCGCCGATCCGGCGAGTCCGTGTACAGTCCCGACGACGAACGGGCGCATCGCGTTATAAAAACCGAGCTCGCGCAGGTGACGGTCGAGCCAGTTTCCACCTGTGGCCGCCCGTGGGGTTTCCAGCAGGACGGGTTCATCATGGTGGTGGCGCAGCGCGGCAGGGGTAAATCGCGCGTGCAGCCAGCGCAGGGCGCCGGTCAGATTCAACACGCCGAGCAAAATCAGCATCAGGCCAACGGCAAATTCCATGGAGAGCCCCAGCCGAGGCGGAATCACCACCTTGAACAGAATGATGGCCGTACCGACCACGAAAATCGTGAACGTATGGCCCACGCCCCACAGCGCGCCGATGACGCCTGCCTTCGCCACGCCCTTTTGTCTGGTGACGATGGTCATGACTGCGACCACGTGATCCGCATCGGTCGCGTGCCGCATGCCCAGTATGAATCCGAGAATCAGAATGCCGATAAACGAGACCATGCCAGTTCACGAAAAGCCGTAACTTCCATTATTCACGACGCCGTATAATGCAAATTCACCC
>DASYCD010000410.1:0-7330 GCA_036500405.1 Bryobacteraceae bacterium | reverse complement strand
CGACATACATGCGCGCGTTAGGCCAGGTTTCTCCTTCGAAGCCGATGCCCTGAGACTTGCGAACGAAGCTGTGTCCGCCATCCGAGCCGACGAGGTATTGGCAGCGGATCTGTTCGGTCTCGTCGCCTTTGCGGATTGTGGCGAGGACGCCTTCGTCATTCTGTTCGATGCCGATCAGTTCGGCGCCTAATTCAACACGGTCCCCCAGGAGGCTGCGCAGAGCTTCTTCGACGCGCCACTGGGCAATCATAAGCGGGCTGCCGTAGGGAATTCCGGGCGTGGTTTCAAATGCCTCGTACATGTCGCGATCCACGAAGCCAGCGCCCTCGTAGTTGCGCGTCAGCATGCGGAAACGGCCGTGGGCGATGATGCGATCGACGATGCCGAGGAAGTGCATGACTTCGAGGCTGCGGGGCTGGAGGCCTTTGCCTCTCGAGCCGCGAAAGTACTCCGGGGCTTTATCGATGATGCGGAAGTTCACGCCGCGGCGGGCGAGATCGCAGGCGAGTGTGAGACCGGTGGGTCCGGCGCCGCTGATGAGTACAGAGGTTTCTTTACTTAACATCGTTAAAGAGCTTAACATAGTTAAGGATGGATCGGGAATCGGTTGCGGCCGCCGCTTTGGAACTGCTGGGAGAAACAGGCCTGGAGGGACTGACGCTGCGCAGGCTCGCGGAAAAGCTAAGCGTGAAAGCGCCCGCCATTTACTGGCACTTTCGCGACAAGCAGGAACTGCTGGACGAGATGGCGACAGTAGTGTTGCGCAATCTGGCGGGCGAGATTCACACGCCGCAGCGGATGCCCTGGGATCGTTGGTCCACGGAGTACGGACGAGCACTGCGGCGCGTTTTGTTGAGCTACCGGGATGGGGCGCGGATGGTGAGCGGGACGCGTTTTACGGATCCTTCGATTTATGCGTCGATGGAGAAGGCCATCCGCCGGCTGACGGATGAAGGCTTTTCTCCTTATCGCGCGGTGATGGGGCTTTCGACGATTTACTGCTATGTGGTCGGCTACGTCATCGAGGAGCAGGCGGTTTTTACGCCGGGCGGCGAGATGGACGACGTATACAAGCCCGAGGTGCGGGCGAAGCGCGTGGATGCGAAGAAGACGCCGCTGGCAGCGAAATCCGGCGAGTATCTCTTTACGAAATTCGACAGGCGATTTAACGATGGCCTGCGGCTGATTATCGACGGGCTACGCCCAGCGTCTGTAAAACGCGGGCGTGGAGCTCCGCGTTAGCGGACGCGACAAGGTCCGGTCCCCAGATGACGTCTTCGTTGCCGTCGAGTGACGTGAGGACGCCGCCGGCTTCTTTGACGCAGGGAACGAGCGCGGCCATATCCCAGGGGTTCATGCGCGGATCGAGAGCGACTTCGATACGTCCCTGACAGAGAAGCGAATAGTTGATGCAGTCGCCGGACCAGCGGAAGCGCTTCACCTGACGATAGAGTTCGGAGACGCGAAGATCGGGGCGGCGGCCCAGAGGATCGAGGTCAGTGCATTCGACGCCGGTAGCGATGACGTAAGCGTCGCCCAGTTCGTTGGTGGATGAGGTGTGGACCTGGACCGGCGGCTTGCCGTTCTCGCGATGCCAGCAACCGAGGCCCTTCGCGGCGTAGGTGACTTCGCCCAGCGCGTGCGCGCCGATCAGTCCGACGACAGACTCTCCGCGATGCAGGTAGGCGATCAGTGTTCCGAAAAGCGGCAGCGCGGCGGCGAAGGACGCAGTGCCATCGACGGGGTCGAGTAGCCAGAGATGTTCGGCGTTCGGGTTTCGCTCGCCGCCGAATTCTTCGCCGAGAATGGCATGATCCGGATAGCGGGCGGCGATCAGGCGGCGCAACAGTTGTTCGGCGCCGCGATCGGCTTCGGTGACTTCGGAACCGTCCGATTTGTGATCGACGCGGACGTTCTTCCACATCGGCAGGATGAATTCGACGGCGGCGGTGTTGAGTTCCAGCGCGAAATCCAGGATTTCTTTCAGGAAGGCTTCGGTCATTTTTATGAGTTCAGGCGCAGGATGGCGCGCTCTTCGTGTTCCCAGCCGAGGATGGAAATGGACGCCGTGCCGAGCACGAACATCTTGCCGTCTTCGGGTGGCAGATCGAGCCAGCAGGCAGTCAGAATGCGAAGGATGTGGCCGTGAGCGAACAGAGCGACGTCGCCTTCGGTCTGGAGGGCGCGATCAATGACGTCATTCGCGCGGGCTGCGACCTGGCCGATGGTTTCCCCGCCCTCCACGCCGTCGCGGAAGATGGCCCAATCGGGGCGCTCCTTGCGGATTTCGTCGCTGGTCCGGCCTTCGTACTGGCCGTAATCCCATTCAGAGAGATTGGGATCGATCTGGGCCTGATCGCCGTAGCCCGCGAGTTCGCAGGTGCGGAGGGCCCGCTGCAGCGGACTCGAGAGTACGAGAGAGAATTGCTGACCGTTGAGTTCCTGACCGACTTTGCGGGCGCTCTCTTCGCCTGCGGCTGTAAGGGGAAGATTGGTGCGGCCGGTGTGGGCGCCAGAAAGGCTCCATTCAGTTTCGCCGTGACGGATGAGCCAAAGCATCAATCCTATGTTCGCTCATGCGTTCTGAAACTCGAGGTGAGGCGGCGCGGGTCTATTGCACTGTCCAGCCGCCGACAGCCTGATATCCGGAGGAGAATCCCGCGTTATTCCAACTCTCGATCCAGATGCCCTTCGTCCCCGCGAAGGCTGGCAGGAACCTAATCGGAAGCGTCAGCGTGTGGTGGCCGACTTTCTGGCTATCCGGATCGTAGATTGTGCCAGGCAGGTTGATGCTGCACTGACTGTTGGACGAACTGGCCGCGCCGCCGTTTGAGAGGGGCGCGTAGGCGGCGCCGCCCGCGTCCGCCCAGGGCGAGCCATCATCGCCGGCAAGGTAGAGTTCGTAAGGTTTACCGTGAACTGCGCTGCCCAAGTTGAAAAACAGCCAGCACGCGTGGCTGCCATCCACGGTCGGCGCAAAGAGAAGATCGATGCCATCGACCTCCGTGGAATCAGTCCACGTTAGGTTGAACGTCTGGCTGGAGCCGGCTCCTGACGTTGGGTCGATCGTAATGACAGGGGCGCCCGTGGCGACGTAAAGGCTAAGGTTGTCTTCCTGGCTAAAAGACGGCGAGTGTGCGGTGACGGTGATCGCGTAAAAATCCTGAGGCGTCGAAGCCGGAGCGGTAACGGTGATTGTTGAAGTCCCGGTCCCGGTCACGGTCGCTGGATCGAAGGTGAAGGATAAATGCGAGTCGCTGCCGCTTTGTCCTCTCGTGGCCGCGGCGCTGAATGTAACCTGGTCATGAAACCCGTTGAAACCCTGGACCGTGATCGGGTAACTGATGCTGGACCCCGCCGCTATGCTCCCCGTACCCAGCGGCAGCACGTAGAACTGGAAATTCTGCGGCGCTGCATGCACTTCGCCGACCTGAGCGTACCCGGAGTCTGCGTTATTCTTATTCTGGGCGTCTGCAAAGATAGGCCAGACGGTGTTGTCCACGTAAGTAAGGTAGACCGGGACAGCCAGATACAGATTATTACCGTAAGTGGAAACCGTCACCTGGCTTGTGTTCACCGTACAGTCGTCGCCCGTCAGCGTGGAGGGGGAACCAAGCGGCGCAGGCGCGCTCCAGTTGCCTTGATAGTTTATCGTCATAGTGTTCGAGCTGGTGTTGTAGTAGACCCAGCATGTAATGCGATGTAAAGCCGAGCTGTCCCGGAACTGGACATCGACGCCTCCGATGTCACCCGCGCCCGCTGTATCGGAGACAACGAACGAGTAGGATTGGTCCGTGTCCAGATACTGGACAACCGCACCCGGTATCGTCAAATCCATGGAGACCTGACCGCCTGAACGTTCCGGCTGCTGCGAGTAAGAAACGTGCTGCACCGAAGTGAAATAGAGCGTGCCGCCGCTGCTCAGCGGAATGGGAGTCGCATAGGACCAGGTGACGCCGCCGGTGGGCTGAATCGTCGTTGTCAGATCACCCGAGGAGAAAACGGAATTCGACACAGTCAGATACTGCGCGCCGTTGAAATGCCAAATGCCTGCAGTCTGGTCCGGACGATCGTAGAAGATTGCCTGATCGCCGGTGAGCTGGGCCGCCTGAAAGCCGCTGACTGTGGCGGATGCGCTGGTTCCGGAAGGCGTGGTATCGATGGCGCTGCAACAGGAAGCGCCGTGCACAATTGTGCCGGTATCTGAGGTGAACGTAATTTTAAAGGTTGCATTCGTAAAGGGCGTGCCGTTCCAGTAGCCGGCTCCGAATCCCGAGAGCGTGTAAGTCATTGGCGCGGCAGTTAGTAACCCTGCCCCCACGACCAGAAGAAAGACTGGACGAAACATTTTATGAGGACTCCTTATTCGCGCCGCTGACTGTGAAAGAAAATACAGAGTGTCGGGGTGCGGGGAGAAACGGAGCAATTCTCAACCCGAAAGGTGATTTCACACAAGCCGTATCAGGCGCTCAGGAATTCGCTGTCCTTGATGACGAAGCGTAGCGGAAGGTCTTCGCATTTGGAGATACCGATTCGCTTCGTTACCTCGATTTCGAAGTGCCGGGGTTTCGCGGGTTCGCGGATGACGAAGGGACCCCGGGTGAGATCGGCGCCGTAATCTTCGAGCGTGATGCCGAGGGCTTGCGTGAGACGCGCGGGGCCGGAGGCGAGTTGGCGTTCGCTGCGCGCAGCGGCGCGGCGGGACTGCATGGTGTCGAGGCCGGCGATGGGCTGGAGCGCGCGGATGAGCACGCATCCGGCCGTGCCTTCGGCGTCGGCGACGATGTTCATGCAGGTGTGCATGCCGTAGCAGAAATACACATAGGCGTGTCCAGGTGGTCCGAAGATGACACGGGTTCGTTTGGTGATGCCGGCGGCGGAGTGGGAGGCGAGATCGTCGCCCCCGGGATAAGCTTCTGTTTCGACGATGATACCGGCTGTGTCATCCCTCCACATCACTTTGCCGAGAAGTTCGCGCGCGACGATAATGGCCGGGCGATTGTAGAAACTGCGCGGGAGAATTTTGCCTTTCATGATTTCTTGCGGGCGAAGAGCATCCCGCTCCAGCGGGCGTCGACAGCGCAGATTTTGTAATCGACGAGACCGACGGCGTTAGTGGCTTCGCGGAGGGCGTTCTGGTTGAGGCCGTCGCCCGTAGATCCTTTGCGCCAGATGAGCCAGAGCTTCGTCTTCGCGGCGCGGGCGCGCATTTCGCGGAGAGATTCCATCAGGGCTTCTCGGTCATGGACGAACCAGAGGGTGAGGGGCGCGGCGTCTTCCTGGAATTCGACGGCGTCTGGCAGCGCGCCGAGGAGTTCGGGGAAGTCGCGCGGGGTATCGATGACGGCGACTTGCGCGGAGGCGGTGATGCCGAGTTTTTCCGCGGTGGATCTTTCGCGGTAGCGGTCCATGATTGGCGGCGGCGTGACGAGCGATTTCGCGGGACCGGCTTTCGCGAGCTTCTTCAGGGCGGCCGGTAGCTTCGGGAGTTCGCAATATGTTGCGTCCGGGAGAAGGGCGCGGACTGAAGCGGTTTTGATGGGATCGCCGCCGATGAAGACGATGGGGATGTGCCGCGTGCCTTTCGTGTTGCGGAGCCAGACGGCGACTTCGCGGCCGTGGCTCGGGAGGCGGGAGAGGTCGATCGCGATGATATCCGGCGGTTTGGTTCGGATAGCTCGGCAGATGGCGCCGCCGTCGCGCTCAAGGTATTCGGTTTCGAAGCCCGCGTTGCGGCAGGCTGCGAGAAGCGGTCCGGCTTCGGCTTCCTTCCAGTGGATGATGCGCACGACGGGCATGGGACTTGAAGAGTATTTTAAACTGGTGCTCGGAAATGCGGCTGTTTATCGGGATTTCGCTGCCGGATGAAGTGTCGGAGCGCCTGGCTGGCGTGATCGGCGAATTGCAGCGTGAGGTGCGGGCGAACTGGTCGCCGGTTGCAAATCTCCACATCACGCTGAAGTTCATCGGTTCGTGGCCGGATGAGCGGCTGGATGAATTGAAGAACGAACTGCAGGTCATGCGGCGAGGTCCGGTGTTTCCGGTGAAGATCACGCAGCCTGGATACTTTCCGAATCCACATCGTCCACACTCGCTATTCGCGGGGGTGCAGGCGGGACCGGGACTCGCGGCGCTTGCGGGGGCACTGGGGATTGAGAAGGAGCGCGGATATCATCCTCATGTCACGCTTGCGCGCATCAAGGATCAATCGCAGGTTCAAACTCTGCGCGGACGCGTCGCCGACGTGACCAATCCTGAATTCGGCGAATTCGAAGTGCGGGCGTTCCACCTGTATGAAAGCCGCACGGGACCGCGTGGTTCGGTTTATACAAAACTCGCCACGTATGATTTGGAGAGGGAGAAACAGATCGGATGATGGGGCTGATTGCGGTGGTGGTCGCGATTCTGGTTGGTGGCATTCCGTTCGGCCTCGTTATTGTGAAGCTCAAGAGCGGGAAGGATGTGCGCGAATCGGGCTCAGGGAACATCGGGGCCACGAACGTGCTGCGTACAAGCGGAACCGCGGCGGGGCTGATCACTTTGCTGCTTGACGCCGCGAAGGGGCTGTTCGCGGTCTGGCTGGCCGATACGCTCACGCATGGCGATGTGTTCTGGATGAGCGCGACCGCGCTGGCGGCTCTGCTGGGCCATGCGTTTTCTCCTTATCTGAAGTTCAAGGGCGGGAAGGCGGTGGCGACGTTCCTGGGCGCGTTCGGGTATCTGACGCCGATCCCAGTGCTGATCGTGACGCTGATCTTTATCCTGGTGGTGGTGATGACGCGCTATTTGTCGCTGGGTTCGATTACCGGCGCGGCGCTGTTTCCGTTTGCCTGTTTCGTCATACTGCATCCGGCCTGGCCTGTGCTCGCCGCTGCGCTTGGCGCTGCCGTGCTGATTCTGTGGCGACATGCCGGGAACATCGAGCGAATCCGCGCAGGCAACGAGCGCGTTCTGCGTTTTGGAAAGCATTCCTGACGTGAAGACTCTTGCGATCATTGGAGGCGGCGCGTGGGGCACCGCGCTCAGCCGGGCGCTGGCGCCTCGTTTTGCGGAAGTGCGTCTGTGGGTGCGTGAGCCGGATCTTGCAGCGCGCATGACGGCGTCCCGGATGAACGATGTTTTTCTGCCTGGTGTGATGCTGGCGGAAAATGCCCGCCCGGGCTCGTCGCTCGAAGACGCGGTGCGCGGCGCCGACGTGGTGGTGAGCGTGATGCCATCGCATGTGGTCCGCGAGGTCTACGAGCAGATGGCGCCGTGGCTCACGCCGACAGTGCGGCTGGTGAGCGCGACGAAGGGGCTGGAATCGCACTCGCTGCTGCGAATGTCCGAA
>DASYCD010000409.1:0-10973 GCA_036500405.1 Bryobacteraceae bacterium | reverse complement strand
TCACCCGATGATGATTGGCGCGAGAAGCTCCAGTCCGCGATGGTCGAAGCCGGACTTCAATTTTCCGCCGACGCCATGGGGGAGTCGAACGCCGCACTCGTCAACAACGAGCTCCTCATCCAGGCGCCAAAACAGGTTCAGCTCTGTCTCGGCCACGAAGAAATCCGCACCGCGCTCAAACGGCTCGGCTATCCCACGCTGCGATTCAAGATTGTGTTTGGCGATGTGACGGCTGCGCCGGCCGCGAAAGCAGCGCCCAAGGGCGCGCCGCCGCAGGACGAAGTGACCGAACGAGCCCTCAATCATCCCGACGTGCAGCGTTTCCGCGAGTTGTTTGGCGGCGAAGTGCGCAACGTACGCAATCTGAAGGAGTCCTAAAACCATGAAAATGCCAGGCAACATGCAGGCCATGATGAAGCAGGCGCAGCAGATGCAGGAGCGCATGCAGGCGGAGATCGCGCTGATTCGCGTGGAGGGTTCCGCGGGCGGCGGCATGGTCACCGTGAAGATGGATGGCCACAAGGCTGTCACCGGGGTCAAGATCGATCCCGAAGTGGCGGGTGACGTCGAAATGCTACAGGACCTTGTGGTCGCGGCTTGCGCCGATGCTTTCAAGAAGGTCGAAGAAGAGTCGCAGCGCAAGATGGGCGGCATGCTCGGCGGCATGGGATTACCTCCCGGACTGTTCTAACCAATGTCCGATTTCGCCGAACCGCTCGCGCGGCTGATTGCCGAATTCAAACGACTGCCGGGCATCGGCCAGAAATCGGCGCAGCGCATTGCGTTTCACATCATGCGCACGGGCCGTGGCGATGCCGCGCAGCTTGCGGAAGCGATTCTGGATGTCAAAGATAAGCTCACGATGTGCGCGGTGTGCAACAACATCGCGGATAGCGAGCTTTGCCAGTACTGCCGCGATCCGCAGCGCGATCAGACGACCGTGGCGGTGGTGGAAGATCCGAATAATATCGTTGGGATCGAGGTCACGCGCCAGTTCAATGGGCTTTATCACGTACTGGGCGGCGCGTTATCGCCGCTGCGTGGAATTGGTCCTGAGCAGCTTCACATCAAGAGCCTGATTGAGCGGATCTCGAAGGGCGAGGTCAAGGAAATTATCGTTGCTACCAATCCCACGGTGGAGGGTGAAGCGACGGCCGTTTATCTTTCGAAGCTGCTGAAGCCTCTCGGGGTGCGCGTGACCCGTATCGCGATGGGCGTGCCGGTTGGCAGCGATCTGGAATTCGCCGACGAAGTCACTATCTGGAAAGCGCTCGAAGGCCGCCGCGAGATTTGAATATCAGTGCGTAGTCTTCTCGAACGCCGCGAAGCGCTTTTCCAAATCTGCCATTAATTTCGCCTTCTCATCCTTCGTGGCGAACGAATACTCGATGCTGTTCCGCGCGAGCTGCTTCACGTCGGCATAGCTGAGTTGATAGGTCGTCACCGCGCGTTCGAATTCCTGCGTTAAATCCGACCGCGAAACGCCCTCATCGTCCGTCGAAAGCTCTACCGGCACGCCGTATTTCCGGTAAATCGGAAACGGGTGATCATTCCCCTTCACGCCCAGAATCCCGTCGTTGCTGGTCAGGCAAATCTCGGCCGCGATGTGCTTCGCTTTCATTTCCGCCATCAGCCCGTACGGATCTTTTTCGAACATGATATCGACCCCGTGTCCGATGCGTTCCGCATGCCCCACCTCCACCGCCTCGCGGATATGGAACCGCAATCCATCCGGTGGCACGAGGCCTCTCCACAACTCCCCGGCATGCAACGAGATGTGCACGTTGGGGTAAAGCTTCTTCGCGTAATCCACCATGCGCATATGCAGGCTGTAATCGCGCATCGAATAGAGGCCGTCTTCCGGCTGCACAAAATTCACGCCGACCACTCGCGGATCGGCGGCCGCCACCGCGAACCCTGCCATCACTTGACCGAAAATCTGCTCTGGTGGAGACTCCCGCAGCACCTGGTAAATGTAAGAAACCTTCACCCCGCACAGGGCCGGCGCTGGATTCGCATCGCAGCCAGCCGTTCGCGCGGCCTCAATCTGATCGACCCGCGCGCGCATATTCGTCACGACTTTGGCGAGTCCTGCGCTCTCCAGCTTCCCGCGCATGACATTGAAATCCGGGTCGAAGCCAACCGACTTACCGAGCGCCGCAGGGGCGCCGCCGCCCGAAAGCGCCATGAGTTCGAGGTACGACTCGTTCTGGTCCGCGGCCCGGGCGATCACTTCCTGAATCAGCGCCGTCGTATCCGCCGCGCCGAAACGGCCGAAAGTATCGAAGAAATGGTCATGGCCGGAAACGCCGGCGGACGGCACGAAATTCCGCATCGAGAGCATATCGATCAGCGAATTCGCCAGCGTGTTGTCCGTCTGAGTCTGAGACCCGCTCACCTGTCCATCGGGGCAGGGTGCGGGGCCAGCGAGGCGCAGACCTTTTACGTCCACGCAGATGTTCTGGCTCGCGGCCAACCTGAGAACGTTCTCTGCATAATAAGCCCCCGAAAGGTGATTGTGTAAATCCGCACCCTTCGGCATGCGGTAGAGGAACGCATGTAACTCTCCGGGGTTCTTCCGGATCTCGACAAACCGCTTTTCGATTGTCGCTACCTGGGCGGCAAGCGGGAAAACGCAGAGAGTGAGGACGGCAAATCGACGCAATCGTGCCATTCGTCCATGATTGCACTGAACGTGCTCAGAAGGGGAGTATGAGCACAAAAGGTGCAGCTCTTTTTGCTTTGATTGCGATGATTCTCTGGACGCTCCGGATGACGGTTGGCCTGATCAAGAGCCTCTCCGGCCTGGCAGGCGGGTTCGTTTCGCTCAGCGTGACGGTTGTCTCGCTGATCGATTTCCTTGCAGCCCTGAGTCTTTTGATTTTCTTTGCGGTGTATTGGTCGAAGGCGTAGACGTCTCAGCGACGCCCGCGCGATGCTCCGCCGCCGAGACCGCCCAGATCGATCAGCACGGCAATCAGCAGCCAAAGCAGATTGATGCCTGCGGTCGCCATATGGTTATTGAGTTCCCACGCGTAGACAATCGTGGTGAGCGGCAGGAAAATAAATCCGAGCAGCGGCAGCAGCATTTCGCCGTGGAAAGCGCGCTGCAGATAAGTGCTCGTCAGATACATGACCGCGAGAACTACACGCGGAAACAGCAGCAGAATTATTAAGAACAGGCAGGGCACGCAGCTCTCCTCTCGCGGTCAGGCCGCGTGCCCTGCACTATAGCAACTTTGCGTCCACTACTTCTGCGGTTCGCTCGAAGGCGGCACAATTTTATTCATCCGCATGTAGGTGACGAGGTTTCCGTAGTGCTCCGATGTGTGGATCGCTTCGTAATCCATCGCAGCGACGCGCGTCAGCTTCATCCCTTCGAACTCGACGGTCTGCAACGCCGACGACGGCGTCAGCTTCGAGTAGATGGCCTCGCAGGCTGCGAATTCGCGCTTCAATGCCACGATCAGCTCGGCTTTGGTCTTCGCCGTCTTCTCCACGGAGACAGAAGCCTTTGTGCCCCCGATCGCCGCCGCGCAGATGTGATTCGAAGCATCGGCGATGTGCCCGAACAACTGGCCGATCGTGCGCACTTCCGGCGTAGGCCGGTATGAGTACAAATTTTCCGGGATCTTATCGGCGGATCGCAGCACATACTGCGAGATATTCGTGAACAGAGTGTGCGAACTCTGGATCAGCGGGTCCGCGCCGGGCTTCGCCTGTCCGAACACCAGGGCAGACCCCGCCGCGAACGTCATCAACGTTTTCAAAAGAATCTTCATCTCGAATCCCCTCACTTGCTGGTTTTTAAATCTTCCGGAAACACACCGCGTCCCGCAGGCGGTGGAAACAGGTCTTTCAACAGTACCAGGCGCTTACGCAGGCAGCGGCTCGGCAATTGCCGCGGGCCGGTATCGACATCGATATCGCAGCAGATGCCGTGCAGATAGAGCGTCATGGTGTCTTCAAAGGACTGACGCGCGTAATCGCGAAACGGCTTGCCGTCGCGCCGCGCGTTGGTGGGGCGGCGCAGCAGAGCCTGCTTGAGCCGCCAGCTTCGTTCGTCGACTTCGCCGTGCATCTCGCTTGTCAGTTCTTCGCGCAGCAGGCGGTGCCAGGCTTCGGACACTTTATCCGGCCAGCGATGGGAGACCACTGCCGCGATCTCCGCATAAAAGAAGTAGTGGTAATCGGCGATCTGTTCGTCCCGAATCGTGAAGAACAGCGTGGCCAGGTCCTCGCTCTCCACGCGCGCCGAAAGCGCCAGTCGCGTCTCGGGCGGCTTTACTTCCGTGACCATGGTTGAGGCCCGCGCCGACCCCTTTTCCAGATACGGGACGAGCACTACCGCTACTTTGGGCAGCAAATTCCGCACAGAGGAGGGGAGCGATTCGATCGGATCCAACAGATATTGGCGCTGGTCCTCCTCGGCGATTGGGGTCATCGGATGCCAGGAGAACTGTTTGTCGATTTCGACGAGTTCCGGGCGGATCCGGCGGGCCAGATCGTCAATGGAATCGTGTTCGTGGCTCTCCCGGGGACGGGCGTTCTGGGCTGGGGCGGATGCGATCTTCTGTTTTGCCATCTGTGAGATACAGGCAACCGGCGAAACCACTGCCGGACGCCTGATTGTAACAGGAAGACCCAATGCGAAAGGCTAATCTGGTTGTTTGGCCCCAGCTCCCAAATCCGTGTTGGTCTCCGCAGGAGAGGCGTCCGGCGATTACTACGCCGCGCTCCTGCTGGAAGAACTCCGCCGCCGCTGGCCGGAAACCGAGTTTTTCGGTTGCGGCGGGCCGCATCTGCGCGCGGCCGGGCTTCGGACGGTTGTTCGGGCAGAAGATCTGGCTGTCGTCGGGATCGTGGAAGTCATCGGACACCTGCCGCGCATCTGGCGGCGATTCAAAGAACTCATTGGCGAAGCACGGCGGGTGAAGCCCCAACTCGCTATCCTGACCGACGCCCCCGATTTCCACTTTCGCGTTGCTAAAAAGCTGAAAAAACTCGGGATTCCCGTCGTGTATCTGGTCGCCCCGCAGGTCTGGGCGTGGCGCGAGGGCCGGGTGAAAACGATGCGGCGCATCATCGACCGGTTGCTCTGCATCTTCCCGTTCGAGGAAGCCTGGTTTCGCGCCCGGAACGTGCCGGCGGCGTATATCGGCCACCCGCTCGCGGGGCGCGTCAAACCACGCCTGACGCGCGAAGACTTTTTTCGGAAACACAATTTACCGCTGGACCGTCAACTGGTTACAGTGCTACCCGGCAGTCGTCAGAGTGAAGTTCTGCGCCATATCCCCGCGCTTGTGGATGCCGCCAACCGGCTTTCGCGGGATCGGGATCTGAATTTCATTCTGCCGGCCTCCCCCCAGTGCGGCGCGGCGTTTTTCGAAAGCGCGCTGGCTGGCAGTCCCATTCGAGCGATTGAAGGCGAAGCCTGGGATGCGATGGCGCATTGCGATCTGGCGCTGGCCGCGAGCGGAACCGTGACGGTGGAAGCCGCGCTGCTCGGCGCGCCCATGGTCACTTTCTATAAGGTGACGCCTTTGACGTACGCGATCGGCAAGCCGCTTGTCAAAGTGCCGTTCTATTCCATGGTGAACCTGATCGCGGAGAAGCGCGTTGTTGCGGAGTTGATCCAGGACGACATGACCGGTGAGCGCATTGCCGCCGAGGCTGCCCCGCTGCTTGACGGCGGTTCGGTCCGGGAGAAAATAAAGGAAGAGTTGGCTGCGGTTGCGGCTAAACTGGCGGGGACGGCCGACGCGATTCAATCCGCGGCCGATGAAGTAGTGGAAGTTTTCGGGAGGTTGCAGTGACGAGATTGTTTTCGATTGCGATGGGCGCGGCGCTGGCGGCAACGGCGCTGTTCGGTCAGCAGACCAGTTCGCAGGCCACTGCGGCCACGCCGCATATTGATGTGGATGGCTACACGATCGATGCGAGCATCGATCCGGCCGCCCAGACCTTGAAGGCTAACGTGGCGGTGCGATTCGTCGCGCTTGAAGATCAGGTGAACTCGGCGACTTTCGAGCTCAACAACAACCTCAACATCTCCGAAATCAAGGACTCGAGCGGCAACTCGCTGAACTCCGCCCGCACCGCTTCCGATAACACCGTCCGGGTCACGTTTCCGAATAATCTGCCGCGCGGCCAGATGACCGAGATCCACTTCGTTTATGACGGCCGCCTGGCAGGCGATGAGGAATCGCCGGTTTACGGCATCAAATTCGCGTCGATCCAGAACGATTTCGCATTTCTTCTCTATCCCGCGCGCTGGTTCCCGGTCAGCGGTTACACCGCGGACCGCTTCACCGCCACCATGAACATCACGGTGCCCGCGGGTTATTCCGTTGCGGGCAGTGGACTCCCGAGTTCGAAGCCCGATGCGAACGGGGGCACGGTCTTCACGTATGAATTCAGCAAGCCGTCGTTCCCTGGCGACATCGCGGTCATGAAGGGCCAGCCTGCGAAGGTTTCTTCGGGCGGTATCACGACTACGCTTTGGTTCCGCGGCGCTCAGGCGGATGCCGCGAACGTCTATGGCGAGAGAACGGCCCAGATGCTGGATTACTTCGTGTCCCTGTTCGGCCTGGCGCCTTACGCGAATCTCACGGTAGTCGAAACGGCGGACGGGGCGCCGAATGGCTACTCCGCGCCCGGACTGATTTTTTTGGCGCCGCGCGCCATCGCGAAAGACGTGAATGACAACGTTCTCGCGAATCAGATCGCGCGGCAGTGGTGGGAAGTCAACGTTTCGCCCATCAACCGCAATCACATGTGGCTGGAGAACGGCATGGCGCTCTATGCGGAAGGACTGTGGGCCGAGCACGATAAAGGCGCTTCCGCGCTCGAACAGCGCATGCACGACACGGATGTGACGGCGCTGACCGTTGACGATGTGCCACTGATTCAGGCTGCGCGTCTGGACGATTATTCTCCCGAATACTGGGCGCTGACCGCCAGCAAAGGCGCGGCCGTAGTGAGCATGCTGCGCAGCACCATGGGCGACGACAAATTCTTCGCCGCCATCAAGGATTTTCTGAAGCAGAACGCCTGGAAATCCGTCACGACCGCCGACTTCCGCGCCTCCTGCGAAGCCGCCGCCGGCGAGGAACTGCGCTACTTCTTCATCCAGTGGGTGGAGAACAACCTTGCGCCCGAATTCAAGCTGGAATATACGATTTTCCGCACGCAGAAAGGCTTCCGCGTGCAGGGCAAGATCTCCCAGGATCTGGATACGTTTCGCATGCCGGTGGATCTCCGCATCGAGACCGAGGGCAATCCCGAAGAGAAGCGCGTGGAAGTGATGGGAACGTCATCGGAGTTTTCCGTCGATACTTTCGGGAAGCCGAAGAGCGTCGTGATCGATCCCGGCAACAAGGTCCTGCGACTGAGCCCGCAGATGCGCGTGGATGTCGCGATTCGCAAGGGCGAGCAGTTCGCGCAGATTGGAGAATTTGCCGAAGCCCTGAAGGAATACCAACGCGCGCTCGATACCCAGAAGACCAGCTCGATGGCGCACTATCGCGTGGGCGAGGTGTTCTTCCTGCAGCATAACTATCAGTCGGCGGTCAACGAATTCCGCGAGGCGCTGAACGGCGACAACAATCCGAAGTGGGTCGAAGTGTGGTCGCACATTTACATGGGCAAGATTTTCGATATCACCGGTCAGCGCGAGCGCGCCGTCAATGAATACACGCTTGCCCAGCGCACCCGCGATAACACGCAGAACGCGCAGGACGAAATTGAGAAATACCTGCATACGCCGTATGCTGAAAAGAGCAAGGAACTTGTCTGATTCGCTCTTTTCCACGGCTGGCCGGTAAGCTCATCCTGATCCCCTGCGCGCTCGCTCTGGCGTTGCCGCTCGTGGGATCGCCCATCGATTTGCCCGCCGCGAACGACTCGGGTCAGATTGTCCCGTTGCAGGATTTCCGCTGGGTTCCGGTTACGGTCAAACGCACCCCGACTCTGATCGAGAGCAACTTCCAGGTCGTGGTGGGCGGGGCAACCGTTCACGCTGAACTGCTGACGGACGAGGACTTCCGCCGGTTCATTGCCCATCGGGAGTATGAAGCGCTGGAAGAGACGAACCGCGGGAACTCGGGCGGGTTCTCCCATATGGTGCAGACTCCGGGCCGGTACCGCGTCGTCATCATGAATCGGCCGAACGCGCCGCCCACGCAGATTTTCTATACTGTTCGCTCCACCGTAAATCCTGCAGCATCTACGGTTTCACTCGGGATCTCGCCCCGGCGGCAATTCGTTGTCATTTTTGTCGCGATGACTTTCCTGTTCGGCACTGTCAGTTGGTCCGGTCATAAGCTTCTTCGGGCCTGGCGCGGCCGGCGACCGGCTGGTTAAGCTTACGTAAATAAACGAAACTTCATCTTTGATCGAGCGTCCCTTAGGTACGAATGACGCCCACGCCCGCCAAATTCCAAAATGCTGCGAGGTCGCACACCAGTTTTCTGGCCGCCGCCGAAAAGCGGACTCTCGTCGCCATTGCGAAGCGCCTTCCGCTCTGGGTCAATTCGGATCACCTGACAGCAATCGGCTTTATCGGGCTTCTTGCCGCGGGCGTGAGCTACGCGCTGGCGAGGCAATATCCCGCGGCGCTGCTTCTGGTGATTCCACTTCTTGCAGTGAACTGGTTCGGCGATTCGCTCGATGGCACGCTCGCCCGCGTGCGGGATTGCCAGCGGCCGCGCTACGGCTTCTATGTCGATCACATTCTGGATGCGATCGGCATGTCGGTGCTGATGGGTGGTATGGCGCTCTCCGGCTACATCTCACCGATGGTGGCCGGGCTGTTTCTGATCGTTTACCTGCTGCTTTCGATCGAAATCTATCTGGCGACGTACGCGCTCGGTGTCTTCCATCTCTCGTACTGGAGTTTCGGTCCCACCGAATTGCGGATTCTACTGGTGATCGGTAACCTTGTTGCGTTTCGCCGGGCGGATGTCACGATCGCGGGCCATTCGCTTCTTTTGTTCGACGTCGGTTTCGCGATTGGGGCGTGCGCTCTCGTCGTGATTCTGCTGCAGGCGTCCTTCCGCCACACCCGCGAACTTTACATTCAGGAGCCGATGCGGAAAGGAGGACGGTGAAGCGCTGGCTGCGGTTTAACGCAGTCGGAGTCCTGGGGGCTAGCATTCAACTTGCCGCCCTCGCATGGATGCTTCGCCTTCACGTCCACTATCTGGTGGCGACGGTTCTCGCCCTTGAGGTGGCACTCCTCCATAACTATGTCTGGCATCGGCTTTGGACCTGGGCCGGTCAGGGCGGAAGCCTGTGGCGCTTCCATCTCTCGAACGGCCTTATCTCGTTTGTTTCCAATCTGCTTCTCATGCGGTGGTTCTCGGGAACTCTGCATATCCCGCCGATACCTGCGAATCTGGCGGCGATCGTCATTACCTCGTTCCTGAATTATGCCCTCGCATTAAAGTGGGTTTTCGTACAATTTGGAGGCGCGCGCTATGATGGAGAGGTCCGTCAGGGACGATGATGGGCACGATAGCACCACCGGCTGCCAAACGGAGGCTCTCCTCCTGGCTTGTACCCGTCCTCGGCTACGCCATCTCGTTCGCGACTCTGGTCTGGGCCTTCCATCGTTTCCCGTTCTCCGAATTGGGGGACCACGTCCGTACCATGCGATGGGGCTGGCTTGGACTCGGGGTAGCCATTGAATTCGCGACGTATTTTGTGGATGGCTGGCGTTGGCGCGAGCTTCTGCGTCCCGCCTCCGCGCCGACCTATGGAGCATCCCTGCAGGCGGTCTTTGCCAGCACGTTCGTCAGCGACCTGATACCTGCGCGCGCCGGCGAGGCGGTTCGATGCTTTCTGCTTTCCTGGAAAAGTGAAATCCGGCTTTCTCTGGTGATTACGTCGCTCGTTGTGTTGCGAGTGATGGACGGAATGTGGGTGGTGATCTTCTTTTTCGCGACGTCATTCGTGGTGGAAGGCGCGCGAGCCGCAACCGGCGTCATGCTGGTCTATGCGTGCGTGGTAACGTTCCTGGCGGCGGTGCTGCTGTTCGCGCTGTTTCACCGGCAGCATGCGCATCATTTTGTCAGCAACCGGAGTTGGGCGGCGCGTTTTTCGCATTTTCTGGATGAGGTCCACAAGCTCGGCAACTGGCGTCAGCTTGGAATCGTGATGCTGAGTTCCGGTGGCTACTGGGCGCTTCAGATTCTCGCGGTGTGGGCCGTGACGCGCGCCGATAACTTTTACTACTCGTTCAGCCAGATGACGTTCCTGCTCATCCTCAAGAGCGTGGGGACGCTGGTGCCGACGGCGCCGGCCGGAGTGGGCGCGTTCCAGGCGACGGCCATTTATGCGCTGCGTCACTTCTATACGGAAGGGCCTGACGCGAAGATTCTGTCGGAGATCCTTTTCCTCTTCATCACGCTGCCGGGTCTGGTGGGCGGCGCGATCGCCATTGCGCTGGCAGGCTACAACCTGAAGGATCTGGTGCGCCACGCGCAGGAGATGCACCGCAAACACAAAGCGGAACTCTCATCGTGATTCGGATGCTGATCACTGCCGGGGCGGCGCCGTTTCGCGTGCATGCGGATTTTGTGCAGGTGCGCGAGCCGGGTCTGGAAGCGCGGGCGCTGGCTCGTGTGGTGAGCGCGTGGATGGCGGTAAGCGGGGCCATGGTTTTGGTGAATGACCGGACGGATGTTGCGATCGCGTGCGGGGCGGCGGGGGTGCATCTGCGGGATCGATCGATTTCGCCGGGACGTGTTCGGCGAATCGCGCCGCCGGGTTTTGTCATCAGCGCGGCCTGCCACGATGGGGAAAGCGTTCTGCGCGCGGCGAGTGAAGGGGCGGATTATGCGGTTCTCGCGCCGATCTTCGCGCCGCTTTCGAAACCGGCGACCGCGCCACCTTTGGGACTGGACGCGCTGCGGTCTATCGCGTCGAAGGCGGGGATTCCCGTGATCGCGCTTGGCGGAATCACGGTTGAA
>DASYCD010000408.1:0-7047 GCA_036500405.1 Bryobacteraceae bacterium | reverse complement strand
CAACGGCGGATGGACCGGGGCGGCTGCGCGTCACCGCCGGTCTGAAAGCGGGCGATCGCGTGGTGACCGACGGCGCGCTGCTGGTGAATTTCCGGCAGGCGAACCAGAAGGAAGAGGGCGATAAATGATTCGGCGCCTCGTGACGTTCGCGGTGAATCAGCCGCTGTTTGTTTTTCTGCTGACCGGGCTTTTCCTGCTGGGTGGGGTGTTCGCGTTTCAGAATCTTTCGATCGAAGCTTTTCCGGATGTGACGGACACGCAGGTCACGGTGATCACGCTGTATCCGGGTTACGCGGCGGAAGAAGTGGAGAAGCAGGTGACCACGCCGCTCGAGATCGCGCTGAGCGGCCTGCCGAATTCCGTGCGCATGTTTTCGCATACTCAGTTCGGGCTGTCATTTCTCATCGTGACGTTTAACGATAAGGCAACCGACAACGAATCCCGCCAGCTCGTGCTCGAACGCCTGCGTGATGTGGACCTGCCGCCCAGCGCTGACACGCAGCTCGCGCCGCTCTCGACGCCGATCGGCGAGCTCTACCGATACCGGCTAAAGGGGCCGCGACCCGATCCGACGTATCTGCGATCGCTGCAGGACTGGGTGGTGGCGCGCAATCTCAAGATGGTGCCGGGAGTCGCCGATGTGGTGAGTCTTGGCGGATTCATGAAGCAGTATCAGGTGAATGTGGATGCGCTGAAACTCCAGGCGCATCATGTTCCGATGCAGCAAGTGCTGGATGCGCTGGGGAAGGGGAACGCGAACGCCGGCGGCAGTTATCTGGAGCAGGGCGATCAGCAGTATCTGATTCGCGGCATTGGCCTGCTGCATTCGCCCGACGACATCGGGAACATCATTCTGGACGAGCACGGCGGAACGCCGCTGCTGGTGCGCGATGTATCCGACGTTTCGCTCAGTTCCGTGCCGCGTCAGGGCACGGTCGGAATGAATGAAGAGAACGAGATCACGAGCGGCATTGTGGTGATGCGCAAGGGCGAGAATCCGTCCGAGGTTCTGAAAGCCCTGAAGGACCGCATTACGGAGCTGAACAGCTCGATTCTCCCGAAGGGCGTTTCGATTGAACCGTTCTACGATCGCAGCAGTCTGATTGACACGACGCTCCACACGGTGTTTAAGAACCTTGTGGAGGGCGCGTGTCTCGTGACGATTGTGCTCTATCTGTTTCTGGGTCGGTTCAAAGCGGCGGCGATCGTGGCGGTCATCATTCCGCTGGCGCTGCTCTCCACGTTCATCGGTCTGAAGCTGCGCAACCTGCCGGCGAACCTGCTTTCGCTGGGCGCGATGGATTTCGGAATTGTGGTGGATGGCGCGGTGATCGTGCTGGAGAATATTTTCCGCGAGCTTTCGGAGCGCGCCGGAAAGCTGTCGGATAAGCTCAGCGTGCGCGAGGCCATTATCGAAGCGACGTCGCAGGTGGGGCGGCCCACCATGTTCTCGATGATGATCATCATCATCGCTCACTTGCCGATCTTCACGCTGCAGCGGCAGGAAGGCCGCATCTTCGCGCCGATGGCTTACACGATTGTTTCAGCGCTGATCGGGTCATTGCTCTTTTCATTGACGCTGGTACCGGTGCTCGCGTATTTCCTGCTCGGCAAGGGCGTGCCGCACGGCGAGAACTTCGTTGTGAGAACGTGCAAGAGGCTCTATCGGCCCGTGCTGACGGCCGCGGTGAAACGGCCCTGGCCGATTTTGATTATCGCGATGGTGGCGCTTGGCGGCAGTTTTGTGGTGGCCACCCGGCTCGGGAGCGAGTTCCTGCCGGAGCTGAACGAAGGCTCGGTTTGGGTGAACCTCACGCTCCCTCCCGGTATTTCCGTAACGGAAGCGGTTCGCGAGTGCGCGCGTGTTCGCTCGATCCTGCGGCAGTTCCCGCAAGTACGCAATGTCGTCTCGAAGGCCGGGCGTCCGGAAGACGGCACCGATCCGAAGCAGATCAACATGGCGGAAATCTTCGTGGATCTCTATCCACCCGATCAATGGAAGCAGAAGATCACTAAAGACGAACTGCTCACTGAATTTCAGGATGCGCTCCAGAAGGTGCCGGGCTACGAACCGAGCTTTTCACAGCCGATTCGCGACAACATTCTGGAGAGCATTTCGCAGATCGACGGCCAGGTGGTGGTGAAGGTCTTTGGCGACGACATCGATCAGCTCAAAACGAAATCGCGCGAGGTGCTCGATACGGTGCTGAAGGTGCCTGGGGTTGCGCGGGCGTTTATCGATCGCGATGGAGAGGTGCCGCAACTGCAGATCGCGATTGACCGGGAGCGGGCTTCGCGTTACGACCTGAACGTGGCCGACGTGGAGAACGTAATTCAGACGGCGCTCGGCGGCAAGGAAGCGACCGAGATCTGGGAAGGCGAGCAAAAGTATCCGGTGGTCGTCCGGTTGCAGGAGGATGAGCGGCGCGATATGGCGACGATCGGACGGATTCCCGTGGATACGCCACGAGGGCAGCGCATTCCGCTGGAAGACGTGGCGACGCTGAAGATCCAGAACGGCAGCATGAATATCGCGCACGAATCGGGCAAGCGTCTGGCGTCGATCGGTGTGTTCATTCGTGGGCGCGATATGGGCAGTGTGGTGGCGGATATGCAGAAGCGGGTCCACGACAAGGTTCAGTTCCCCGCGGGCTATTTCGTGCGCTGGGGCGGCGAGTTCGAGAACCAGCAACGCGCTATGGCGCGGCTGCAGGTGATTGTGCCGATCAGTATTTTTCTGATCTTCCTGCTGCTGTTCAATGCCTTCGGTTCGGTGAAAAGCGCGATGCTGATTCTTTCGAATATTCCGTTCGCGCTGGTGGGCGGAATTGTCGCGCTTTATATTACGCAGATCCCGCTGAGCGTTTCGGCGGCGATTGGTTTCATTGCGCTCTTCGGACAGGCGGTGCTCAATGGCGTGGTCATCGTGAGCCACTTCAATGAGCTGCGCGGCGCAGGAATGAGCGGGAGCGACGCCGCGGTGCAGGGTTCGATGACGCGGCTCCGCACGGTGCTGATGACGGCGCTTCTCGCGATGCTCGGCCTGACGCCGATGGCGCTTTCGCACGGCATCGGCTCGGAGGTGCAGAAGCCGCTTGCGATCGTGATCATCGGCGGGCTGGTGTCGGCGACAATCCTGACGCTGCTGGTTCTGCCAGCGCTCTATGCGATGGTGGAGCGCAAGGCTCCGGAGATCGCGGCGGGAATATGATCAGGGGCGCCGGGCGGCGAAGAAGCGCTGGAGCATCGCGGTCGCTTCCGCGCCGCCAACGCCTTCCACAATTTCCACGCGATGATTCAGGAGCGGCGAATCGGCAATCTGGAATTTACTGCGGACGCCGCCAAAGCGGAGATCGCGGGCGCCGAAGACCAAAGTCTCTATTCGGGCGGCTACCAATGCGCCCGCGCACATGGGGCACGGTTCGAGCGTGCAGTAAAGAGTGGCGCCTTCCAGGCGATAGTTCCGCGCCGCCAACGCCGCCTGGCGCAGCGCGAGAATTTCAGCGTGGGCAGTTGGGTCCAGCAGCGCGATGGGAGAGTTGCGGGCTTCGGCAATGGCCTCATCGGCCGCCACGATCACGCAGCCGACCGGAACTTCGCCGGAGGCTTCTGCTTCCGCGGCCAGTTCGAGCGCGCGCCGCATCCAATGTTCGTGAGACTGCATCTTCTGCCTAGAATAAAAGACCGGCATTTTTTCGGGAGGTTCAAAAGCGATGGCTGAACTGGAAGTCCATACCCACCATGAAGCGTCCGATCCGGAAGGCAAATGGATTGGCGTGCTCGCGTCGGTGATCGCCGTGCTGCTTGCGGTCGTGACGATCGTATCGCATCGCGCCCATACCGACGCGGTGCTCATGAAGTCCGATGCGAATGACCAGTGGTCTTATTACCAATCGAAGCGCATTAAGTTTCACAGCCTCGAACTGGGTGAAGACCTGCTGGCGGCGCTGGACGCGAAGGGTCCGGATGCGCAGAAGATGCGGGACAAGTACGCGGCCCAGAAGAAGAAGTATGCCGCCGATTCCGATGCCGCGCAGGCCACAGCAAAAGCGCGCGATGAGGAGGCCGCGCGCGTGGAACACCGGGCGCTCCGCTACGATTTCGGCGAAGGATTGCTGGAGATCGGACTCGTGCTGACGTCGCTGTATTTCATTTCGCGATCGAAACTGTTTCCGGTGATCGGGCTGATCGGCGCGATTGCAGGAACCGCAACAGCGCTCTCTGGATTATTTTTGTAGCGGCTAAAGGGGACGGCGGCTGGGGATGGGGGAGGAACTGCTGTTGTGCGTCGGCTGAGGCCCGGGGCCATCGGCATAGTGACCGGGGCCGGTGGAGGTGAAGTTCACCTCGTCAGCGCCGAAAGTCAGCGGGCGGTCGAGAACCATTTCGACGGTGCTGCCCTTGCTCAACTCGGCGTCGGGTCCACGAGTGAAAAGAACGGCGATCAGTCCGCCAGCCACGCCCGCGGCGGATCCGATCAAGGTTCCGGAACCAGCGTGACCGGCGGCAGAACCCGCGATGGCGCCGACAGAAGCGCCGCTGATACCGCCCGTCGCAATGGTTTTCGCATCGCCGCCCTTGTTGGAATCGGCGATCACCTGGCCTTCACTCTTATCGAGCTTTTCGCCGGAGCGGGCATCCACTGAGCCAAGCCGCGAGCGGAATTCGCGGGTCACGCCGTTCGGGAGCGTAATGGAATCGAACCGGACGTAGAGCTGGCCCTTACCTTTAATTTTTCCGGGACGCTTCACTTCGGTCACGGTGCCGGTGACGTAGCTGCCGGTCGGGATCACGATGTGATTGCCGTTGACGATGGGGAACGCCGTCTCGAGATAAATGCGGTCGCCGGGCGCGGAACTCTTGGTGCTCACGCTGCTGATCAGGGCCAGCGGGATGCGGGTGCCGGTCTCGACGGTGTAAGTCTGCGGCGCCGCCGGCGCCGTTGCCTCCTGCCCGTAGACAACCGGAAGAGCGGCGAGCGCGAACACGAGACTGGCGCGGAAAAGCATGGAAATCCCTGACTTCATTGTAAGTGAAAACACCAGACTCTTAAGGTGTTGTTTACTGGACGCGTCCGGCAGGCGGAGCGTTGCGCGACGCACCTGGCAAAACCGGCTGAATTGCGAGCCGAATGGACCCAGGACTGGAATCTTCGCCAATGGTGAGCTGGATTTTGGGATTCGACGGCGCATCGGAGGGAAGTCGCAGGTTGATCTGGTAGAGCCCGGAGAAACCAAAGGTGAGCCCCGCGTATAAAATGTTGCCGGGCGGGCAGGCGACGCCATCGAGCAGAACCTGCAATTGCGGAGCGAGCCGAATTGGGAAGCCCCCCGTCGCCAGTTGGCCGTACGGAAGATCCGGGATCGTGTGTCCCAATCCCGCGGCGAACAGCACGATAATTTCCCCGGGCAGCGCCGGCGACGAATCGGAAATGAGCTCTCCATTGAGATGGACGGCTACCGGTTGGTTTTCTCCCCACAGGAACAGGCCGGGTGAAGTGTCGTGCATCTGAATATCCGCCGGCAATCCTGCATGACCATTGTTGGCCACGATGATCGACGCGGGGCCTGAGCCGACGTAGTAGGGGATCAGGAAGTTGATCTGGGTCGGCGAAATATAGAACAGGGGGCAGGGCTGCGCGTTGAACCAGACCTGAACGCCATCGAGCTCGGTGGGCATGGCGTTCCCGGCCACGTCGGAGCCCGCGACGGCGCGCGTCGAGAAAGCGAGGTTTGTCCCGTAGATGGTAACGAGGGTGTTCGGTGCCAGGGCCATGGGGGTCTGGGTGGCGCCGTTGACAATGTTGGCCGACGAATAGACGGGGCTGCCGGCGGAGCCGGAAATCTGGGCCAACGCCGGAAACACGGCGAGCACGGCCAGCGCTGGAAGACAGAACCGCATCACGGAGAAACCCCAGATTATTCCGCACGAAGCGAAATATCTATACCTCTGATTGTTGAAGGGTGGTATTACCCAGCGATTTGGCTTGGGACTTTAGTTCTGCCCTGAACCCTCAGGGCCTTGCGGGTGACGGTCGTGAGAGGAATCGCGTCCAGCTCGGCTGGCACAAACCATTTGCCGTTGGGAAGAACCTTTGGCGCCGGCCCTTCGAAGACCGAGATGCGGAATCGGTCATTGACGATCTGGTGGGTAAACTGGGCCGCCAGCCGCCCTCGCCAGCGCGGAAAAAGATTTTTCCCCGGCAACTCCCAGAAACCCGCGAGCCGCCGTTCACCCGCCGCGCGCTGGATCAGGAACAGCTCCGAACCATTGCGGAAGATGGCGAGATCGAGAGGAACGTCGCGCGCAGCGTTCTTCTTCAGTTTGACCGGAAGTTCGGTTTCGCGGCCTGAGGCGCGGGCCTGGCAGAATCGCGCCACGGGGCATTCGCCGCAGCGGGGCGCGCGCGGAATGCAGACTGTAGCGCCGAGTTCCATCATGGCCTGATTGAAGTCGCCGGGGCGGGCGGGGTCCAGCAGGAGCTGCGCCGCTTCGGTGAAGCGGGCCTTCGTGATCGGCGAGGAAATCTCGCCGGCATCGCCCGTGACGCGGCTGATCACGCGCATCACGTTGCCGTCCACCGCCGCGTGGGGCTGACCGAAGGCGATACTCGCGATCGCCGCCGCGGTGTAGGGTCCGATGCCTGCGAGAGCGCGCAGGTCTTCATAACCGGCAGGCGCGCTTGCGGCCGCCACTTGTTTTGCGCACTGGTGCAGATTGCGCGCGCGGCTGTAATAGCCGAGTCCGCTCCAGGCGGCGAGCACGGCGGGCTCCGGCGCGAGCGCGAGCGAATGCACGTCGGGGAAGCGGTCGAGAAAGCGATGAAAATAAGGAATAACCGCTTCGACGCGGGTCTGCTGCAGCATGATTTCCGAAAGCCAGACGCGGTAGAAATCCGGCGTGGCCGTGCGCCAGGGAAGATCGCGCTTCATGCGATCGTACCAGGCAAGAAGGGCGCGCCGGAATGAAACAGGACGGATCAAATCCGGATCTTACAGCACGCGTACAAATTCGGCGATCACCCGGAAATCGCCGGGCCCGAGATCG
>DASYCD010000407.1:0-6253 GCA_036500405.1 Bryobacteraceae bacterium | reverse complement strand
AGCAACGGATTAGCAGCGCTCGTAATCGTCTGAATTCCCGGCATTTCGTACAATGTTGTCATCAGAATAACGCACCTCAGACAACTGGCCGGCCTGGCGGCTATGGTGGCAGTCATGTTCGGTCTCGGTTATCTTTTGGCGCTTTCCGTCAGAATCCACCGGGAATCGGCAATCGACGACGCCAGACAATCCGACGCCATCGTCGTGATGGGGGCGGCGGAATATCGCGGCGCGCCTTCGCCGGTCCTCAAGCTCCGGCTCGATCACGCCATTGAGCTCTACAACCGGCGAATGGCGCCCTACGTCCTGACCACCGGCGGCCCCGGCGGCGACCCCACCTTCACGGAGGGCGGCGTCGGGCGGTCCTATCTGGTGGCGCACGGCGTTCCGGCCGAAGCGGTCATCGTGGAAAGCGCGGGCGATTCCACCGTGAAATCCCTCGCCGCGGTCTACGAAATTTTCAAGCGGATGGGCCTGCGCTCCTGCATCCTGGTCAGCGATGGCTACCACATGTTTCGGGTGAAACGCATTCTCGAGAAACAAGGAATCACGGCATGGGGTTCGCCGCGCGAAGACATGGGTGGCCCGGCGCTGCGCGCCTGGTGGCTCTGCTTCCGCCAGGCAGTGGGCTATGCGCTTTGGAGAGTCGGCGTCCCGGTCTAGTCTTCTTCCTCTGGCTCGGGCGTGCGCTCGATCAGTTCGCCGGGCTGGCACTGCAACTCGCGGCAAAGCGCATCCAGCGTGGAAAAACGAATCGCCCGCGCTTTGTTGGTCTTGAGAATCGAGAGATTTGCAATGGTGATTCCGATCCGCGCCGAAAGATCGGTCAGCGAGATTTGCCGCTCCACAAGAAGGCGGTCCAGCCGGATTCGAATTGCCATCAGATCGTCAGTGACGCCTCGTCCTGAAGCCGCGTCCCCTCGCGAAATGCTTCCGCCAGCACCAGAATCATCACTCCGCAGACAATCGCGAACGCGTTGATCTGGAAATGCGATTCGAGCCGCAGCCCCTCCACCGTGAAGTGATCCCGGGCGTAAGTAGTCTCAAAACAAACGATCGCGGCCCGCGCGATCTCGAGCGCAATCACCGCCCATCCCACGCGCCGAATCCGCGCGGCATTCATCGGGAGAAAAAACTGCCTCTCGCGTAGTGCAGCAAACAACGCGCTGAACTCGCGAAGGATCCAGCACGCAGCCACCAGCAGAAGAATCACAATCGCCGTGTTTGCAACACGAAGCGTTGCAGGCCCATTCTCGAAACGCAGCAGCCCGCGGACACGATCCACCGAGGCGGCGCCCTGCCCCGCCAGCGTTCCGCTGATTGGGATCGCCATCCGCGCATGCGGTCCACTCTCAATCGACGGAAGTCCGCCTGAATCAATCCACACCGTCACGTTTCCACCCGCTACCGCAGTAACCGCGGCGAGCGCGATGACAACAAAAATGACGATCGAAGCGCCTTGAAACAGGCGCGCCAGCACCGCCGCCATCGATCTTCCGCTTGCCATCTCAGAGCTACTCCTTGTTATCAACATACGGCAAAACTATATTGAATATCAAGTAAAATTTATTGTCATACGATAAACAAAGCCAAGGAGACGCAGACTATCTTCAGCCAACCAATAAATTTCTCAAATTGGGCGTATCCAGTATATGAATTTCTACAACGTGAAAAATTTATGAATAATGGGTCTTACCAAGCACCTGAACAATCCCCAGAGAGGATCAGTCTATGTACCTTCCAGACGTTTTGCTGCTACAGGCGGCGACAGATGTATCAGCCCGGATTACCGCACTCGAGGCGGCGGCGAAGAGCGCGCAATCGGCGGGCGATAACGCCTGGATGCTGACCAGCGCGGCCCTGGTCCTCATGATGACCGGACCAGGCCTCGCCCTGTTCTACGGCGGTCTCGTCCGCCGGAAAAACGTGCTCAGCACGATGATGCACAGCTTCATCATGATGGCGCTCGTCACCGTCATCTGGTCGCTGGTGGGCTACAGCCTGGTCTTCAGCGAAGGTACGCCCTTCATCGGCGGCCTGAAGTATCTCTTCCTGCACGGCGTCGGCGCCGACCCGAACAGCGATTACGCCGGCACCATCCCGCAATCGACCTTCATGATTTACCAGATGATGTTCGCGGTCATCACGCCTGCGCTGATTTCAGGCGCCTATGCGGAACGAATCAAGTTCAGCGCCATGGCTCTGTTCACGACGCTGTGGGTTTTCATCGTCTACTTCCCCATGGCGCACATGGTGTGGGGCAAGGGCGGCCTGCTCAACGCTTATGGCGGCGGCTCGATTCCCACCTTCGACTTCGCGGGCGGCACGGTCGTCCACATCACCTCCGGCGTCTCGGCGCTGGTTTGCGCGCTCTTTCTGGGCAAGCGTAAAGGCTATCCCACGGAACCGATCAAGCCGCACAGCCTGGTGCTGAGCGTGATCGGCGCCTGTCTGCTGTGGGTCGGCTGGTTTGGATTTAACGCCGGCAGCGCGCTCTCGGCGTCCGGTCTTGCGAGTTCCGCCTTCGTCGCGACCCACCTCGCGGCGGCCGCCGCGGCACTCGGCTGGATGGGCGCCGAATGGATGCACAGCGGCAAGCCCAGCATGCTCGGCGGCATCTCCGGATGCGTCGCCGGTCTCGTTGCCATCACCCCTGCCTCCGGTTTCGTCACCCCAATGCCCGCCCTCCTGATCGGCCTGCTCGCCGGCCTCTTCTGCTTCTGGATGGTCACCACCGTCAAGAACATGTTCAAGTACGACGACACGCTCGACGCTTTCGGCGTGCACGGCGCAGGCGGAACGCTGGGCGCGATTCTCACCGGCGTCTTTGCCACCAACGTGATCAACAGCGCGCAGATCAATGGTAAAGTGGTTCCTCTCGGCCTTGTTGACGGGAACCCCGGCCAGATTCTGAATCAGGCCATCGGCGTGACGATTGCGATCGTCCTCGCCGCCGTGGGTACAATCATTATTCTCAAAATAGTAGATGTGCTGATTGGCGTCCGTGTCGACGCGGAGACCGAAGAGCAGGGACTCGATCTTACGCAGCACGGCGAGGAAGGATATATTCTCGAAGCCTGATTGCGGCGGAGATACTAAGAGAGGCCTGACATGAAAAAAATCGAAGCGATCGTCCAGCCGTTCAAACTCGAGGAAGTCAAGGAAGCCCTGAAGAACATCGGCATCGATGGCATGACCATCAGCGAAGTTCGCGGCCACGGGCGCCAGAAGGGTCACAAAGAGGTCTACCGCGGCCAGGAATACAACGTCGACCTGCTGCCGAAGGTGCGGTTCGATCTCGTGGTTCCCGATACGCGCCTCGACGAAGTAGTCGAAGCCCTGAGCAACGCCGCGCGAACCGGAAAAATCGGCGACGGCAAAATTTTTGTCTATGACGTCGCGGATGCGATTCGTATCCGTAACGGAGACCGCGGCGATGCCGCCGTATAACGTGGAGGGCTACGGAACGCGCGCGTGACGGAACAGGAAATCAGAGAACAGTTCTTTGTCACTCGCGATGCGGCCGCGATGCTTGCCGCAAGGACAGCGCTCGTGGACTCCATCGTCCGCGAGCGCTGGTCTGCTATGCCCAAAGGCGCGGCGATCGCCGCGGTAGGCGGCTACGGGCGCGCCGAATTATTTCCCCACTCCGATATCGATCTGCTGATTTTGGTGCCGGGCTCGGGCGGTGGAAAGCGCGATGACCGCGCGCAGCAGGCGATCAAAGAGCCGCTTTCGCTCGCGCTGCGCGACCTTTGGGATAAAGGGCTGCGCATCAGCCAGTCGGTCCACACCCCGCAGGAATGCAATCAGATCGATAATTCGAACGCTGAGCTTTCCGTCAGCCTGCTGGACCGCCGCTTCCTCGCGGGAGACCAATCCGTGTTCACGCAGGTTCGCGACCCGCGCCCGGAATTGGGTAAAGACATCGCGCGACTTACGAAAGAACGCCACGCCGAATTCCAGCACACCCTCTATCACCTCGAACCCAACGTAAAAGACGCCCCGGGCGGGCTTCGCGACATGCAGGTGCTGCGCTGGCTGGCCAAACTAGGCGCGGGCGACGAACAGGCTCCGCCTGATACCGCGGTGCTGTTCGAGGTCCGCTGTTTCCTGCACTACCTGGCCGGCCGCGATGACAACCGCTTCACGTTTGATCGGCAGGACGAGATCGCGAAGCTAATCGGCGCGGCGTCTCCCGAAAGCCTGATGCGCCGATATTACCGCGCGGTGCGCAATATCTCGCGCCTGGCGAATCGGCGGCTCGACCGCTTCGAGGCAAAAGCCAGTTCGCTGCTGTCCCAATTCCGGGAGAAGATTTCGCGCCTCTCCAATAACGATTTTTCTGTTGTACGCGGCGAGATTCTTTTCCGCTCCGCGAATGCGGCCGAAAACGATCCCGCCATCGTCATGCGGCTGTTCGAATTTGTCGCGATGCACGGCTTGCCGCTTGCCGGCGACACGCAGGACCGCCTCGAACGCGCCATTGGCCATTTCGAAGAGTGGGCGAAGAAGCAGTCGAATCTGCTGGCGCCCATTCGCCGCGCCATGCTGCTGCCGCATGCCGCCGCCGCGCTGCGCATGCTCCACGAGTGTCAGGCGCTCGAAGGAATTTTCCCCGAACTGCGCGATATGGAAGCGCTGGTCATTCGCGACTTTTACCATCGCTACACGGTCGATGAGCACACGCTCGTCGCGATCACCAATGCGCTGAATCTGCGTCAGAAAAAGGGCGACACTTTTGCGGATCTCGCCGTCGAAACGCAGGATTTCGACCTCCTCTCGGTTGCGCTTCTTTTCCACGATGTGGGCAAAGGCACTCCGGATGAACCGCATGTCCCCGTGTCTGTCCGGATCGCAAAACCGGCGCTGCAACGCGTGGGCATCAGCGACCGCGCGTGGGGGATTGTCGAATTTCTCATCGCCGCGCATCTCGAACTTTCCGCGGCGATGAGCGGCCGCGACCTGTCCGATCCCGCTGTCATCCGCTCCGTGGCAGAGAAAATGGGAACTGTCGAGCGCCTGCGCCTGCTGACTCTCCTCACCTGGGCGGACATCAGCGCGGTGAATCCAGGCGCGCTTACTCCATGGCGCCGCCAGTTGCTCTGGAAGCTCTACATGCTGGTCAATGCCGAGTTGACCCGCGAACTCACCGCCCGCATTGGTTCGCACGAAATAAAAGCTTCACCTGAAATGCAAGGCTCGCCGGAGCTTCGGGCATTCCTGGAAGGGCTGCCGCCCCGCTACCTCCGCATCCACAGCGCCGCGGAAATGAAGGAACACCTCCGGCTCGATGGCGAGGCAAAGGAAAAGGGCGTCGCCGCGTCGCTCGTTCGCTCCGAGGTCTGGAATCTCAGTGTGGTGGCGAACGATAAGCCAGGCCTGTTCGCCATGATCGCCGCCGCCATTTCGAGTTTCGGCCTCAACATCCTCCGCGCCGAGGCTTTCACGAACGCACGCGGCCGCGTGATCGATACCTTCGCGTTCGCCGATGAGCAGCGCACACTCGATCTGAATCCGGACGAAGTGCAGCAACTCGTCCGCACCGTGATCCGGGCGGTGCGCGGCGAGATCTCAATGACGCAGCTCCTCGAGCGCCGCCCCCGCGTGAAACCAGACGCGCGCCTGCTCGCCGAAGCGCGTGTCACGTACAACAATGAGGCTTCGCCGTCATCCACTTTGGTCGAACTGCTCACCCAGGATCGTCCCGGCCTGCTCTGCGATATCGCCTCCGTCATTTCGAACAGTGGCGCGAATATCGAGGTCGTACTGGTCGACACCGAAGCGAAAAAAGCTATCGACGTTTTCTACGTGACGCGCACCGGCGCCAAGCTATCCGATCCCGAAGCCGAGCAACTTGTAGAGGCGCTGACCAAGGTCGCCGTCCCCGCCTGACCTTTGCGAGGAGCAAATGTTGTATGCTGCTCCCATATGAAAATCTCTCACCTGATTTCCTTCGTTGGCGGAGCGGCGCTCATGCTGCTGATCGCCGGTGTCACCCGTTCTGAGGCTCAGGCCCCGAATCATGTTTATGAGCTCCGTGTGTACCACGCCAATCCAGGCAAGCTCGACGCCCTCCACACGCGTTTCCGCGACCACACCATCACCATCTTCAACAAGCACAATATGAAGAGCGTCGGCTACTGGGTCCCGCAGGACAACAAGGACAATGTGCTGATCTACGTCCTCGAACATCCGAGCCGGGAAGCCGCCACAAAAGACTGGGCCGCCTTCAACGCAGACCCCGAATGGG